>JAEXNA010000118.1 GCA_023447635.1 Vulcanimicrobiota bacterium
CCGGGGGCCGGCGAGGGGGGTGGAGAGGTGCTCTACAGCGGACCTCCGCAGGGACTGGCGCAGGTGCAGGCGTCACGGACTCGGGCCTTCTTGTTTCAGGACGCAACTCTCGAACCTGGTTCGGTCAGAGAGCCGCGAGGCTGGCTGGGGCTGCGAGGTGTGACGCGTAATAATCTGCGAGATTTCGCTATCGACATCCCGCTGGGCGTCTTCACCAGCGTGACAGGTGTGTCGGGCTCTGGGAAGTCCAGTCTGGTGAGTCAGGCGTTGGTCGAACTGGTGGCGGATCAGCTGGGACAGAAGACAGGTCAGGGGGAGGAAGACGAGGAGGAGGACGCTGTCGTTCTGCCGTTGGAAGGGCGGATCGTCTCGGGGATGGAGATGGTGCGGCGACTGGTCAGGGTGGACCAGAAGCCGATCGGGCGCACGCCACGTTCGAACATGGCCACCTACACCGGACTGTTCGACCACGTCCGCAAGCTGTTCGCGGCCACGCCCGAAGCCAAGGCACGTAAGTACGACGCCGGCCGGTTCTCCTTCAACGTCGCCAAAGGACGCTGCGCGAACTGTCAGGGCGAAGGGTTCGTGATGGTCGAGCTGCTGTTCTTGCCTAGCGTTTACGCGCCGTGCCCGGTCTGCGGCGGGACGCGCTACAACGAGGAAACGCTGCAGGTGCGGTACCGGGGCAAGAACATCGCCGAGGTGCTGCAGATGACGGTAGACGCGGCTTGCGAGTTCTTCGACCAGGAGCCTGCGATCGGTCGGCCTTTGACGGTGCTGCGTGAGGTAGGGCTGGGCTATCTTCGTCTGGGCCAGCCGGCCACAGAGCTGTCGGGTGGAGAAGCCCAGCGGGTGAAGCTGGCCACCGAGCTGCAGCGCGTGGGACGCGGTAATACTCTGTACGTGCTCGACGAACCGACCACCGGATTGCACCCCAGCGACGTAGAGCGTCTTCTGGTTCAGCTCAACGGGCTGGTGCAGGCGGGTAACACGGTGGTCGTGGTCGAGCACGAGATGCGCGTGGTGGCCTCGAGCGACTGGGTGATCGATATCGGTCCCGGAGCGGGAGAGGAAGGGGGACAACTCGTCGCCGCGGGGCCTCCGGGAGACGTCGCTTCCAGACCCGGTGCCACCGCCAGATTCCTGGCTCGCGAGTTAGCGTAGGCGAGGGTCTCTTCGAAAGAAGTCGCCCGGGGTATGCCCACGGCTCATCGCCAGCGGTCTATGGTGTCGGCCCCGTGAGGGCTAAATTGCGAGGATGAGTTTCTTACACATCATCGCTGACTACGGGCCAGGAGATCTGGCTTTCTCCGAGATCCAGGCCGCCTTCGCGGGCATCGCTCCCGAGCTGCGCACGGTGACCACCTCCGTCGCCTCTTTCAATACCGTCGCCACCGGCTTTCTGGTAGCCCAGCTGGGCTCGGACCCTCATCTTCGAGGCAAGGGGATGGTCTTCGCCAACTGTGCTCCCCGCGCGGACAAGCGCTCCGAGCGTGAGGATAACGAAGGAGAGGGGCTGCTGCTCGCCCTGACCCGTCACGACATCCCTCTAGTCGTCGTCAACAGCGGCTACAGTCTCGCTTTCGTCAAACACGACATCAACGAGCTCTGGCAACTCGAGGTCAGCGCGGCCGGCTCGCAGTTCCGCTCGCGCGACCTGTTTCCCAAGGTCGTGGCGCGTTTACTTCAGGGAGATGAGAGCGTGAAGAAGACCCGGCTCGACGTCAACCTCATCCCCGATCCGCCGGATCCGCAAATCGGCTACGTCGACTCGTTCGGCAATCTCAAGACGACCGTTCGCGAGGGCGACCCTGCTCTCTCGAAGTTGGAACCAGGACAGAGGATCGCTATCCGCATCAACGGTGTTCGACGCTCGGCTCGAGTCGCCGGTGGCAGCTTTCAGGTCGAGGAAGGGGACATCGCCTTCGCTCCCGGCTCGTCAGGGCGAGAGCGGCCGTTCTGGGAGGTGTTCCAGCGCAGCGGCTCGGCCTGGCAGACCTACGGAGAGCCGTTGCCGGGCGCCCCGATCGAGATTTTAGAGGGGGACTAGCCTGGCTGCTCCAGCGTGGTAGGGTAGGAGGGGAGAGGGAAGCTTCTCTCCTCCTGCCCGTCGCTGTCACGCTTCTTCCATCGAGCCAGAAGCTTCATCACGGCTTTAACCGGCCGACTTGCGGTCAAGGCGAAGAAGGCGTTAAGCAGAGCGACCCCCCATTTCGTTCTGGGGTAGACCAGTCGCGGGACGCCCGGTGGTAGGGCCTGTATCTTCTCCACGTAAGGTCGTCTCAGCTCTTCGTAGGCGGTGAAGGCGCTGCGGTGCTCTGCGCACCTGGCGAGCTCTCCGGCCAGCACGTAGGCGCCGGTTATGGCTAGCGATGTTCCCATCCCGGTAAGCGGGGTGGGGCAGGCTAACCGCGTCGAGATAGAACTGGTCGTCGACTCTCTGAGATGCGAGTCGGTCACGTCGCAACCGTTCTCGATAATGTCGCCGGGAAAGCAAAAAGGGCCGTCGAGGGCCCTTCTTGCTCCACGTCCAGGCCGATGAAGGGCGGGACGGGTCTAAGCTATTCAGTTCTATCATCTGAGTCTGCCACCGCGCTGCGATGCCGGATTCATGAATTCGTCTTGTCGTGGCCTGGGAGGTCTCTGCCTCGCCGTCGCGGCCTCTGTCAGCATTATGCCTTGGCCGAAGCCCGGCTCCATTCCTCAACCATCTCCACTTCCCGGGCGCGATCGGACCTATCCGGATACTGGGACGGTCGATTCCCTACTGGGGACTGGCGCAGACGGAAAGAGCCGGGAACTCCACACTAAGTCAACCATCTGTTCGGGGGAGCAGATCCGGCTGCGGCGAAGCAGGGGAGTGCTGTAGAGCGCAACGGCTTCCAATCTTGGGCGAGAGCTCAATGATGACCGGGCTTATCGCAGCATACATGCTGCGGTAGGCGCTAGTTTAGTGTTGAGGTTTTCGGGCGGTACGTGAGCGCCATGGCTCCCGAGCTGAACTCGACCTGGCTTATCAGTTCGAGGTCGACAGTCTGGGGAAGGCCGGCGAAGACCGTTGGCCCGTGTCCGGCTATGCGCGGGTGCACGAGAAATTCGTACTCGTCGATCAGGCCCAGCGCGGCCAGGGCGCGCGGCAGCGTCACTCCCCCCACGTAGAGCCCGTTGCCGGGCTGCTCCTTGAGTCGCTGGATGGTCCCGACCAGGTCTTCACCGACCAGTTCCGCGTTCCAGTCGACCTGCTTCAGGGTGGAGGAGACCACGTACTTTTTCGCTGCGTTGATCGTGTGAGCGAAGGCGTGCATCCAGGCGGGCAAGGCAGTTACCAGTTCGGGCGGACGAAAAGCGGACTCCATCATCTCGTAGGTGACGCGGCCGAAGATAAGAGCGTCCGCCTGGGCAATCTGCTTTGTCGCGTGGTGGTGCATCTCTTCGTACGGGGTGATGGCCTGGTGGTCGCAGCAGCCGTCGAGCGTGATGTTGATCGAGTAGCGAAGAGGTCTCATTCGGCCTGATTTCCCCGGTCGCGGTTCGCACGCCTGCCCTTGTATTCGCGCTCAGGTCGCTTCGCATTCATCTACTCGGCCTTGGGCTGAGCCCTGGTCTTTCCGGCCTCTCCGATTTTTTCCTGAAGAATGCGACGCAAAACGGCTTCTTTGTCGCCGTGCAGACAGCGTTTGGGGACGGCGTAATGCACGTTGCCCGTTCGCAGAAGGATCAGATTCTCCGACTCTTTCCAGCTCGAGAAGAAACCCCATTTCAGCCGGGTCTCGATGTTTCGCGAGGCAATGTAGAGCTCTTTGTCCGAGACCTCGTAGCAAACGGGTTGACCCTTCATACCGTTTTTTACGAACGCTCGTTTCCAAAGAACGCGGAAGACGGCGCGGTTGATGAAGTAGAGAATTGTCAGACTTACTAATCCTCCAACCACGATAGTCGCCATCGATACGGGGTTGTTCCAGAGCGGTCGCGAGGGCGCCTGGTCCGCGTCGAGGATGAACTCTTTGACGGCGAAAAAGACCAGCATGAACAGAGCGAAGCGAGGTGTCATAACACCAGCTTTCAGGCTGGCCCAGTTGGCTTCGATGAAGTCTTCTTCGGTCCACTCGAACTCTAGCTTGACGGTTTCCATCGTAGAGAGTTCTGCGGCTGTTGGGCTAGTGCCTGGTAGGCCTACGCCTGCCGTCTTGGCGGCAAAGTTCAAGACCTGTTCGGGGGAGTGGCGTGGCCCGTCGCAAAGGGACGGGGGCCGTTCTCCGACCGGCAGTTTTCCACTCTTGGGCCGAGAGGTACGGGACCTCGAGGATCGAGAGCTCGAGGGAAAATAAGAAAGGAGGCAGTCGATGCGAGTTCAACGCGACTGCACTCCTCTAGGAGTCATCATTGTCGTTGCTGCGATAATGATGACCGGGCTTATCGTAGCATACTTGCGGGATAGGCGCTAGAGGAACCCTGAAGAGAGGTGTATGCTTCTTACCCTCTCACTTTCCATCCCGCGCTCCGCCGGGAAAGCAAAAAGGGCCGTCGAGGGCCCTTCTTGCTCCACCTCCAGGCCGAGGAAGGTCGGGACGGGTCTACGCTATTCAGTTCTATCATCTGAGTCTGGCCACCGCGCTGCGATGCCGGATTCATGAATTCGTCTTGTCGTGGCCTGGGAGGTCTCTGCCTCGCCGTCGCGGCCTCTGCAAGCATTATGACTCAGCCATCCTTCAGCTCCATTCCTCAACCAACTCCACTTCCAGGGCGCGATCGGACCTATCCGGATACTGCGAAAGCTCACGAATGTACCGCGCAAAAGTCAACCGTCTGTTCGGGGGAGCGGATCGGGCTGCAGCGAAGTAAGCGAGTGCCGTAGAGCGCAGCGGTTTCAAGTCTTGGGCGTAGTCCAAGCCCTCGTGGACTGAGAGCACGAGGTGAAATAAGAAAGGAGGCAGTCCCATGCGCTTCAAGCGAGACTGCACTCCTCTAGGAGTCATCATTGTCGTAGCAGCGATAATGGTGACCGGGCTTATCGTAGCATACTTGTTGCGATAGGCGCTAGAGGAACCCTGGGGAGAGGTGTAAGCCTCTTCCCCTCTCACTTCTCATCCCGCGCAGCAACATTGCCGGGTCTAGACGTCCCAGATGTAGGGGTACTTCTCCAGGTCAGGGTTTGATGCGAGCCAGCGACGATGGATCCACACGGGGATGTAGTAGCAGAGCAGAACGTGGAAGACGACCATCAGGATTTCGCGGAGGATCGAGGATGGCAGCCTGGACCACAGATGAGCCAGAGCGTTCGAGTCATCCATTGACCAGGCCCGGAAAAATGCAAAAGGCACGACGAAGAACATCAGCATAGCGGGAAGAGGCGTGCACCCGGAGTTGCCGCGACCGTTGCGCAGTTTTCGGACCCCGCAGATGCAGGTGAACAGGTCGAACGGCATTGGCATAGCTGCGAGCATGAGCGCTTCGGACAAGACGTCGATCATGGTCACTCGCCTTGCCCCTGCTGACGCAGGTGAAGGGCGCAATGTTGCAGTCTGCCTTTGAAGAACTGGATGCTCAGGTTGTGGCGCGGCCAGGTCAGACGCAGCGTTTTGTCCGAACGCTCGCTTCGCGCTGGAAGGCCGAGGGCGCGGATCACCTGCTCTGGAGTGTCTCCTTCCGAGGCAACCGCGACTCCGCTATCGAGCAGCGGGGCGCCGCGCGCCAGTCCCACCCAGCCGTCTTCTGTGTAGCTCAGCCCTCTCCACGGGTACTCGAAGGAGGTCGGGTCCTGGCCGGGCGCGATAGGGGCCTGCGGGACCCCGGCGCCAGCTAGGGTGAGGACCTGGTCGCGAGTCATCCCCGCGCAGATACCTCCGAGAGTGTAGCGAAGGTCGTCCGAGGTCAGCCTGGGCGGGACGGGCCTGGTGAGGTAAAGCCAGGCACAGGTAGAGGCGGCCAGGACCAGCAGCACGCTCGCTCCAGCGGCTGTCCGCAGTCTCCTGAGCCCGGTCGCAAGGTCCTGGGTGAGGGAACAAGGGGTGGAGGGGGAGAGGCGGTAGCGGTTGAGGGCCAGGGCCTTGCCGAGGAGCGATGGGAGCACCGCCGTGGCGGCCAGCCAGAACGGTGTGCTGGTCCCGCAGGAGCTAAAGAGCGGGAACCACATGTGGGAATCCCAGCACTGCGGGAGGAGACCGAGCAGAGCGACAGAGCCTCCGACCACCCACCAGGCTCCCTCCCGCCACCGACAGCAGAGGCGTGCGACAAGGTACGACACGACCAGCGGGATGGCATAGAACAGCGAGACTCCGAGCCAGACAATGGGCATTCCCAGAGCCAGGTAGCGGAACGGCAGTTCTGGCTGGACGTTCCAGAAGTAGAGCGTGAAGGCCAGCCCGGCAGCGGCGAAGAGGAGGTTCTTGACCATAGCACTCCTACGCCGGAAAGGGGGGCACGGTTCATCTCGAAATTTGCCACGAAATCCCCGGCAAAGTTTCTGGCATTTGCGCGGCAAATTCCAGGAATCGCGCTCGCTCGTCCCTGTCGAGGAACGTTAAGCATCCCTTCGTTCCTTGCCGTTTTCCGACCGGCAGTTTCCAATCTTGGGCCGAGAGGCTCGGGATCCCGTGGACAGAGAGCACGAGGGAAAATAAAAAAGGAGGCAGTCCATGCACTTTCAACGAGACTGCACTCCTCTAGGAGTCGTCATTATCGTTAGCGCGATTATGATGACCGGGCTTATCGTAACATATCTGTTGCGATAGGCGCTAGAGGAACCCTGGGGAGAGGTGTACGCCTCTTCCCCTCTCACTTTTCGCTATCCCGCGCTCCGTGGGGAAAGCAAAAAGGGCCGTCGAGGGCCCTTCTTGCTCCGCGTCCAGGCCGATGAAGGGCGGGACGGGTCTAAGCTATTCAGTTCTATCATCTGAGTCTGCCACCGCGCTGCGATGCCGGATCCATGAATTCGTCTTGTCGTGGCCTGGGAGGTCTCTGCCTCGCCGTCGCGGCCTCTACTTGCATTATGCCTCGGCCGTCCCTCGGCTCCATTCCTCAACCATCTCCACTTCCGGGGCGCGATCGGACCTATCCGGATACTGGAAAGGATCGAGTCCCTACTTGGGGACTGGCGCAGATGGATAGAGTTGGAACTCCGCACAAAGTTAACTGACTGTTCGGGGGAGCGGATCGGGCTGCGGCGAAGTAGCGGAGTTGCCGTAGAGCGCAGCGGTTTCAAGTCTTGGGCGTAGTCCAAGCCCTCGTGGATTGAGAGCACGAGGTGAAATAAGAAAGGAGGCAGTCCGATGCGCTTTCAACGCGACTGCACTCCTCTAGGAGTCGTCATTATCGTTGCATCGATAATGGTGACCGGGCTTATCGTAGCATACTTGTTGCGATAGGCGCTAGAGGAACCCTGGGGAGAGGTGTATGCCTCTTCCCCTCTCACTTTTTACCCTCGCTTCGTCGGGAAAGCAAAAAGGGCCGTCGAGGGCCCTTCTTGCTCCACGTCCAGGCCGATGAAGGGCGGGACGGGCTGTGCTATTCAGTTCTATCATCTGAGTCTGGTCACCGCGCTGCGATGCCGGATCCATGAATTCGTCTTGTCGTGGCCTGGGAGGTCTCTGCCTCGCCGTCGCGGCCTCTGCCAGCATTATGCCTTGGCCTCCACTCAGCTCCATTCCCCAACCAAATCCACTTCCGGGGCGCGATCGGACCTATCCGGATACTGGAAAGGATCGAGTCCCTATTGGGGACTGGCGCAGATGGAAAGAGCTTGGAGCTCCGCACAAAGTTAACTGACTGTTCGGGGGAGCGGATCTGGCTGCAGCGAAGCAGGGGAGTGCCGTAGAGCGCAACGGTTTCAAGTCTTGGGCGACAGCTCAGGACCTCGTGAATCGAGAGCACGAGGGAAAATAAAAAAGGAGGCAGTCCCATGCGCTTCCAACGCGACTGCACTCCTCTAGGAGTCGTCATTATCGTTAGCGCGATAATGATGACCGGGCTTATCGTAGCATATCTGTTGCGGTAGGCGCTAGAGGAACCCCTGGGGAGAGGTGTATGCCTCTTCCCCTCTCACTTCTCATCCCGCGCTTCGTCGGGAAAGCAAAAAGGGCCGTCAAGGGCCCTTCTTGCTCCGCGTCCAGGCCGATGAAGGGCGGGACGGGCTTAAGCTATTCAGTTCTATCATCTGAGTCTGGCCATCGCGCTGCGATGCCGGATCCATGAATTCGTCTTGTCGTGGCCTGGGAGGTCTCTGCCTCGCCGTCGTGGCCTCTACAAGCATTATGCCCCGGGCGAAGCCCGGCTCCATTCCTCAACCATCTCCACTTCCAGGGCGCGATCGGACCTATCCGGATACAGGGACGGTCGATTCCCTACTGGGGACTGGCGCAGATGGAAAGAGCTTGGGCTTCGCACGAAGTTAACCGTCTCTTCGGGGGAGCGGATCGGGCTGCGGCGAAGTAGCGGAGTGCCGTAGAACGCAACGGTTTCAAGTCTTGGGCCTAGCCCAAGCCCTCGTGGACTGAGAGCACGAGGTGAAATAAGAAAGGAGGCAGTCCATGCGATTTCAACGAGACTGCACTCCTCTAGGAGTCATCGTTATCGCTACAACGATAATGGTGACCGGGCTTATCGTAGCATACTTGTTGCGATAGGCGCTAGAGGAACCCTGGGGAGAGGTGTATGCCTCTTCCCCTCTCACTTCCCAGCCCTCGCTCCGTGGGGAAAGCAAAAAGGGCCGTCGAGGGCCCTTCTTGCTCCACGTCCAGGCCGATGAAGGGCGGGACGGGTCTAAGCTATTCAGTTCTATCATCTGAGTCTGGCCACCGCGCTGCGATGCCGGATTCATGAATTCGTCTTGTCGTGGCCTGGGAGGTCTCTGCCTCGCCGTCGCGGCCTCTGCCAGCATTATGCCTCGGACTCCACTCGGCTCCATTCCTCAACCATCTCCACTTCCCCGGCGCGATCGGACCTATCCGGATATCCGGAGCGAAGTCTAACGGCAGCCTCGAGTGAAATAGCCAAACCGGACGGACTTGGGGGTCTTCTTTGTGTCTCGGCTCACCTCTTGGCCCACCACCGATTCGGTCAACGTTTCGGTGAGGCCGGAAGAGATGTCTTCAGGGTAGAGCCAGCCGACACCGGCAGAATCGAGTCCGCGTTGCGTTATCTCGACGAGCTTGAAGTCGGTCATCACACTGTCGGCGGCTAGGTCCAGTTCAAGGACCAGATAGCCGACTTGGTCTAGCGCTCCCGGTTCTCCAAGCGCTAGAACATAAGAGCCTTCCGTGCTGTAGATGACGTCCGGGATAAGGCTCGACATCAGCAGCGCTAGTTCTCGGGGATCACGGTGACTTACACGAAAGCCGCGGACCGGGTTCCCACCACCGGCTATCAGTCCCCGCCTCCGAGCCTCTGCCAGAAATGCCTCGACATCCTTTTGACGGCCCTGCCGTCGGGTCGTCGCATTCCGGTTCATCGCTGGCAGCGTTACCTGAGGGTAGCGCCTCCTCAGAAGTTCCAGAACAGATTCTGAACCTCTGGCTTCCGGCGCCATCACGACGTCAACAGGCTTCGGGGTCATCCAGCCGCTCTCCGCAGGGTGAGGATCGGCGAGGACGTGAAGAGATAGGCTGAGTGCAGCCATGAGACCGGGGAGCATACGGGGAACGCGCATCGTGGTCTGTTCCAGATGAGCTTGCAGCTTCCTATTCCAGACGCGGATGCGAGATTCTGACGGGGTGGGCTTCCGAGCGACGACAGAAACTGTCACGGGAGTCGCTGGTGACGATGTCTAAGCCCCGCCGACGATCGGCACGGGCCTGGAGGTGTTCCTCGAACTCCCTAAAACTTACGGCCGACGATCGGGGAGGGGTGTTTCGTGAAGAAGACCATTCGTGGCGCGGGTGCGCTAGCTATCATTCTGGGATTGATGACCGGGCCGGCCTGGTCCGACATCTACATCCGCAACAAGCCGCTGACCAAAGCCGTCCAGCACAACCTGGTCCTCTACCTTGACCAGGCCGAGCTGGGTCGCTACTTCTCCAAGGAAGAGCTGGCTCGCTGTACCTTCGACCCCGCAACAGGGCGCGTCGAAGTCGATGGCTCCCCCCTCACCCTTCCCATGCTGGCCGAAGGCCAGCTCGTCCCCGTCGTGGCCCTGGCCGAAGCCCTCGGTTTCCAGAAGAAGGTCAACCGCCAGCTGGACATCACCGACTACAACACCACCGCCACCAAAGAGGCGAAGACCGTCGCCTCGACCGCCAGGAACACAGGTGGAGCCGACTACCGGCTGGGCGAGCAGAGGATGAGTGAAGTTCTGCAGAAGACTCCCCGGTTGACCTCTCACCCCCAGCAGGCTCGGGTGGAGAAGATCGGCCATCAGATCGTCGCTGTCTCGGACATGCCGACCCTGACCTGGAACTTCTACATCGTGCAGGACCCCGAGCCGAACGCCTTCTGCTGTGGAGCCGGCTGGGTGGCCGTGACCGACGGCCTGCTCGCCCTGAAGCTGACCGACGACGAGCTCGCCGGAGTTCTCTCTCACGAGGTCGGCCACGGCTGCCGCAAAGACCTGGAGGAGGGGAAGTTCAACCGCGAGCAGCTGGAGCGCCACGGCAACGACGCCATCAGGCTGGACAGGGAGCGCCAGGTTCTGGTCCAGAAACAGCAGCAGCTGCTGCAGAGAGCCAAGGTCGCGCTGAACCGCGCCGAGCTGGCTTACAGCAGCGCCGAGGCCTCGACTTACCTGAACCAGGCCCGGAGCCTGCAGGGGGAGGCGGAGGCGTTGAATCGCCCGATCCGCAAGCTGGACAAGGCGATCGACGTCGCGATGAAAGGCTTCGAGAACAAGAAGGCGGTGCTGACATCCGACGTGCTGCAGCAGAAAGACGAGTTCGAGGCCGACGTCAAAGGCATCTATTACGCCACCACGGCCGGCTTCGCGCCCAACGGTCTGGCCGACTCGCTCAGGAAGATCTCTCATCACCGCGCTGCCGACAGGTTCGGCCAGGCGGCCTACAACGGAGGTCTAACCCATCCGCCCGTCGTCGACCGCATCAAGACCCTGCAGAAGGTGCTGAGGGATTGGAAGGACCAGCGGTAGCTTCGATGCGCTCGTCCCTTGCCCTGAGCCTGGCCTTGCTGCTGCTGTTCTTCGCCTCGCCCGGATGGGCCGGGACCTGTCGGGGTGAGGCCGGATGCACGGCATGCACGAACTGCCAGTACTGCAAACACTGCAAGGCTGGAGGCAGCTGCGGCGTCTGCTCTAGAGGGGCGGGGAGGCCTGCGGCGGGCAGTTCGAAGGCGCCGGCGAGGCCTGCGAAGGTCTCGTGGAGGTGCCGGGGGACGACGAAGAAGGGCGCGCAGTGCAGTCGGAACGCTCAGGCAGGGCGGGACTACTGCTATCAGCATTAGGGATCTGTTGGAGGGAGAGACGGAGGGTGGAGGCTCAGGTTGGAGGCGTCCAGGCGTAGGGGTACTTCTCCAGATCAGGACCTGAGGCCAGCCATCGACGGTGGACCCACGTCGGGATGTGGTAGCAGAGCAGGACGTGGATGGCCACCAGAAGGACGATTCCCAGCAGCACGGGCGGGAGAATCCGACCGATATTCTCCCATTGGGACTCGTCGCTCTTCATCACGGCAAGGCAGATGCCAGCGAGCGGCGTGAGAGCGAGTAAAAGGGCCGGGACCAGGGTGCAGCCAGAGCTTCCACTACCGTTGCGGAGCTTGCGAATCCAACAGACACAGGTGACAAGGTCGAACGGTACCGGACTCAAGGCGATGACCAGTGAGAGTAGGAGACCGTTGACTGGACCCTCAGGATTTGGGAGGGACGGGGCCTGGCTGACGGCGAGGAAAAGCAGGTCGATATTCACGTCACTCCTACGCCGCTAGGCGAGCCCCGGTTCAGAGAGATTTCTACAGTAGGGCCTTGTATCGCTGCTGGTAGCTCGCCACGGCCGCACGTGGAAGTCGGACAGTGATGTCGTCATCGAACAGCTCGAGTGCCGCGACGATCGTTGCAGCATCAAGTAGATCGGCATCATACAGTGCGTCGAGCAGCCAGAGTACCCCGTGAACTTTGACCCCTCGTGATTGAGCGACCCTCCGAAGGCCACCGTCGCCAGTAAGGAGGATGCAGCCTTCGTGTCGCTCCGCTACGACCAGAGAGAAGGAGTCGGCTGCGGAGAGGTGCTGATAGGCGTCACGTATCGCTTTGACCTGGCCCACTCCATGGGGATCGAGGTCAACAACCTCAAAGCCGAGCTCTCGAAGATCCATTCCGTCCAGGCTTTGGAGTTCGGACTCCACGACATCTGGCAGCATTAGCCTGTAGTTCAGGCGCGAATAGCTTTGCAACAGCCCCGCCTTGAACAGGTCGATCAGGGCTGACGCGTCGTTGACGATGAGGTTCATCGTCGTGCTATGACCCACCTCGGAGAACTCGCTCGACTTCGGCGATGGGTTTCTCGAGAAGCTCCGCGGCTTTGGGCAACCCGATCAGCCCTTCCGCTAGGGCTTGGTAGCACTTCCGCTCAAAGACGCGAGGCATCTCCTCAGTTCCCCGAACATCCAGAGGCTCTAGCTCTCGTGGTTCAACCTTGCCGCGCCAACCTCTTCCGAAGGTTCGGCAGCCGTACTCGTACTGAGACTGAGTGGTGTGGCGTAGCTGATAGACTCGATACCACAGCGCAGCTGCGCTAACGCGGTAGACTCTTTTGATCTCCAGGATTTCGGGCGCCTCGAACCTTCGCCGGGGGAATCCGAACGTCCGGGCCAGATGTTCCCTGGGCATAAGGAAAGCCCCCGCGAAGCGATTGGCCGCTTTTTCCGTCTCCTTCTCGTCATCGGGGACAACCAGGTATCGGTGTGCCAGCTCGTGCAGTAGCGTGAGCCGTCGCCGCTCGAGGGACTGTTTGCTATTGGCGACCAGCACGTGGACTGGCTCTTCGTCATCTCGGTGGACCTCACAGGTCAAACCCGACACGTTGTCGGGGAGTTCTGTGACGATGACGATATGCCCACGCTCTTCCAGTAACTCGGTAACGTCAGGAATGGGGGCGGTCCCAAGTTGCCATTCCGCCCGTAGCCGGTTCGCGAAGTCTTCTGCTTGCTCGGCTGAGGAGATCTCTTTCTGGTCGACGCTGGAATTATGAAGTGGGGTACCCAGGATGCTTTCGAGCTGGAGGTAGCGCTCGACGTAGCCTACGACCTGCGCCTCGACCTTCGCTTTGTCGCGGGCTGAGGTTCGGGAGTGCTTGCGGAAGTCGACCTGGCCAAGGCGAGTGTTCTTGGGTGCAAGCAGATAATCCAGAGACACGTTGAGCGCTTTGCCCAGAGCTAGGAGCACCTTCGAGCCGGGCAGCATCTCGTCGCGCTCGTACTTGCCGATGGCCTGCGCCGAGACAAGGCCATCCATCTTCGCGGCAAGGTCGCGGAGCGAGAGGCCCTCTTTCAAACGGGCAAGTTTAATTCGATGGCCGATTTGTGCGTTTGCCATGTTCCCATGTTACAATTCTCATGGTAGATTGTAAACCGAAGGCAAAAGAGCCAGGGCACCTCACCTAATGGCGAGGCGCTCCAGCGTGGTAGTAAACGAAGGTTTCGTCGCTCCAAGGAGAGGTTCCCTGCTCTTGTCGCCTATCTTCTCTTGAAAGAGCGTGTCTAGTATGGGTAAAAAACCCGGAACAAACGTCGGTAGCAGTGGCGGAATCTATCAGGAGGTCGGTCCTCGAGGCGGGAGTCGACCTAATTATGCGACAGTACCCGACAACAAGCCCCTTCCTCCTACAACCTCTCCAGGAAGTACCTGGAAGCCCGTCAAGGTGACTCCGCCCAGCAAACGCTAGTCGTTCACCGGCGAAGCCACGTCAAGTCGACTCGACGCATAAGCCGTCGGGTCGGCTTTTCTATGGAGTCTCGATACAGGGCTCTGGCTATTCCGGGGAACCATTGAGGCCTGTGTGGACCTTCCAGGTTATCGTTACGGGGTTGTCTCCCGTCCAGGTGTCAAACTCGACTTCGCCGTGGTAGAGGAACGGCTGAGATACGCCGCTCGTCTTCTTGACGTCCCTGATGAACAGATGAACCGCGACGCCTTGCTGCTTATGGTCGCGTAGCAACTGGCCGAACTTGCTGGCTTGGGTGGTTCGATTCTGGCTTTGCCATTGAAATAGCTCCGGGCTCAGGAACCGGTCCTCGTATTGGTGCCCTGGCAGCAGCTGGCCTTTCTCGATGGTCACGAGGAGGATGATGGTGTTGCCCTCGTGGACGACTCCAGAGTTCCAGGTGGCTTTGCTGAACTTCATGCCGAAGAAGCGGGGGATCTGCTCTCTCGCGTACCGATGCCCGACGACGAGCTTCTGGTCCACAGCCGAGCCGAGTGGAATCATGGACCAGCCGCTCTCGGTCTTGGTGAACTGGACTTGGTGCAGGGTGCCTGGCTGTCCCGCGTCCGGCCCAAACCATCCGCGCAATGTCGACTGAAGGACGTTGGTCGTCTCGTTCAGCTTGAAGGCGCTCGTCAGCTCTTCTCCGTCGAACTCGATGGTCAGAGTGTCGTCGTCGGCCGTCACGGTCTGACTGCCAGTCGGCGTCTCGAGATTTTGTTTCCGGTCGAGGACGAGCACGGGTCGACCGCCACGATGGCCCAATTTTACGAGAAAGCTGCCGTCCTTTACCACGGGCTTGTCCAAATAATCCGCCAGGCGCCAGTCGACTAGCTCGCGAGTCAGAGCCGTCAAAGAGCTAGAGTGTTCGCCAGCAGGCAGAGTCGAGCGGAAGAGTTCATCGGAGTAGGTGAAGTAGTTCGAGGCACTGGCCAAGCTGTAGCCGCCGGTCCAGGCGGTGATCGGGTTCTTCTCCAACAGCTTTCTGACCGCTTGGGCGTTGTCCAGTCCTACACTCAGGTCTGCAGCGACAAGGCGCGACCGACGTGCGCGTTCGATGAAAGCTTCGGTGAGTTCGTCGATGCCGATCGGCTGGCTGATGTCGACGCGGCTCAGCATCGCCTGGAGCAGGACCATCTTGTAGCTCTTCACCATCGAAGTGGTGCCCACGTGCACGAGGAACTGGCGGTGCGCTTCGAGCGCTTCGGCTTCTTGCTCCTCGAGAGCGCCTTTGAGCTTGAGGAAGTCCAGCCAGGAGCCGTACTCTTTGTTGACCGCTCGCGGGTCGTAGCCTTCGTGGAACGCCTCGCTGGCGGTGGGCCGCCGGCCGTGCCGGGTGCGGAAGTCCTCCAACCATAGCGACAGCGCCTCCGCCTTGGCGGTCTTCAGCATCTTGGCCAGGATGTCCAGCGTCTCCAGGTCGTAGGTGACCTCGCAACCGGGCGGCAGATTCAGCTCTCCGCGCTCCAGTTGATCCAGCGCAGCCTTGAGCTCCGCGTCGCTACCCACTCGCAGACAGCCCGCAATCTCCAGGAAGAGCGTCTGCAGCTTCACCAGGAACGTGCGGTGGTTGCCGATGTAGTCGATGACGACCAGGTGGTCTTTGCCGGGAGCCTTCCTCAAACCCCGTCCCAGCTGCTGCAGCCAGAGAACCCGGCTCTCCGTAGGGCGCAGCATCATCACCGTGTCCACCTGCGGCAGGTCCAGGCCTTCGTTGAAGACGTCGACAGAGAAGATAATGTCCAGGTCGCCCTCTGCCAACTGCTCGAGCGACTCACTGCGATGAGCGCTCTCCGGCCCGGTGTGAACGGCCACGGCGCGCTGGCCTCTCGACCTGAAGAACTCTGCCATAAAATCTGCGTGGCGCTGGGACACGCAAAAGGCCACGGTTCGGTCTCCGCCAAGCTTCTCATACTGCTCAAAGGCGTTCTGGGCCCTCGCCTGAGTCGCGACCGCCGCAGTTAGGGCGTCGATATCGAACTTGCGATTGCGCCAGGGTATCTGAGCATAGTCGATGATATCGGGCACGCCGTGGTAGCGCATCGGACAGAGCAGTTCCTGGCGAATTCCCGCAGCCAGGTCGCACCGGTACACGACGTTCTCTCCAACCAGTCCGAGCAGGTCTCCGCCGTCCGTTCGCTCTGGAGTCGCGGTGATCGCCAGCAAGAACTGCGGAGTGAAGTAGTCGATCACTTTGCGGTAGCTGGCTGCGGCCGCGTGATGGAACTCGTCGACCACCAGGTAGTCGAAAGCGTCGCGAGCGAAGTCTCGGTAATGGTTCGCCAGCGTCTGGATCGAGGCGAACAGCACGTCCGCTCGGCGATTCTTCTCCTTGCCGGTGAAGTAGCCCAGCCGCGCGTCGGGGCGGATGGTGCGGAAGGTTCGATGAGCCTGGCTCAGGATCTCCTCGCGATGCGCCACGAACAGCACTCGCGAGAATTTGGCCGAGTCGAACGCCGCAAGCCAGGTCTTCCCCAGGCCGGTAGCCAGCACGACCAGGCCGGCTCCGTTGCCTGCCTCGCGGGTCCTCTCCAGCTGAAACAGAGCCTCCGCTTGGATGGGGTGAGGGGAAGACGGGGGGGGAGGCGGCTCGGTAACGGCCTCGACCGGCTGCGGATTGGCCGGGGGGCGACGCCGCTCGCGATATTTGTCCAGCCAGGTCTGAGTCAGCTCGACGGTGGCTGGGTGTAGCAGAAGATTGCGGAAGGCGGAGGCCACGTCGTTAGGAACCTCGGCCAGGCGGTAGTTCCACTCGACCCCGGTGGTCAGCGCTGGCTGGCTCAGGTTAGAGCTGCCGACATAGGCAGCCTCGGCACCGTGGGCGCTAACGAACAGGTAGGCTTTGGGGTGAAAGCTGGTCTTGCTGCGAGTGGCCTCGAAGACGAAGGCGCGAAGACGTCCTTTGACGTCAGGATTCTGAGCAAGGTCCAGCAACCACTGCAGAGCGTCGGGGTCAGTGACATCGAGGTAGTCGCCCGTCAGGATCGTAGCGCGCCCTTCGCGCTGGACCAGGAGGTCCCACAGGCGCTCCGCGATGTGTCGCCAGCCGCTCTTGAGTAGGAAGGCGACGGCGAAGTTTACCTCCTGGGCAGAATCGAGGTCGCGCGACAGTTCGGGGAGCAGGTTGGAGGTGATGATGCTGCCGGAGGTGGGGGAGAACATCTCGCGCGTCGTGTCCGGCTCTTTGAGGTAGTTCGCCTTCGAGGGGACGACGCAGCGCACGCCGCCACGCGGGTCCTCGACGTCTCCGTTGAAGCGCGGGATGACGTGGACGTGCAGGTGGAAGATGGTTTGCCCGCCAGCGGCTCCGACGTTGATGCCGATGTTGTAGCCATTGGGGGCGAGACGCTCCTCAATCGCGCTCTTGGCCGCCTCTACTCCGTCGAGGATCGCGATCTGCTCCTCGCGCGTGGCCTCGAACCAGGTCGCGACGACGCGTCGTGGTACGATGAGTGCGTGGCCCGGGCTGACCGGGAAGCCATCCCACAGGCCGATGACCAGGTCGGACTGGTAGAAGACGCGGTCGGGGTCGGGATTGACGAAGGGAGAATCAGCCATCATCGCGCCCCTTCGCAGTCGGTCGAGGCGTTCCCCGCTTGGATATCCTGCGCACCTTCATAAACCGATTGTCGACGGAAGGGCTGTCAAAAACTGTCATACTACGTTCACAGGAAATCCTCGGAGTGCGTCACACTACTTCAATGCCGGATGGTATAGATCTCTTTTTAGTGAATCAAGGGGTGGGTTATGGATTTCATTGATCAGTTGCAGGCGCTAGCTTCGAAGATCGACAAGCTTCGCGATAAGATCCTTACGGAAGAAGCTACGAAGCAGGCCTTCGTCCTTCCGTTCATCCAGATTCTGGGGTATGAGATTTGGGACCCCACCGAGGTGATTCCCGAATTTATCGCCGACGTGGGGATCAAGAAGGGCGAGAAGATCGATTACGCGATCTGTCGGGATGGCAAGCCCATTATTCTGGTCGAGTGCAAGCACTGCGAGACCAACCTGGACAAGATCACCGCGACCCAGCTTTATCGTTACTTCTCTGTCGTCGAGGCCCGCGTCGCGGTACTTACAAACGGCATCGTCTACAAGTTCTTTACCGACGTCGACGAGCCTAATAAGCTCGACTGTAAGCCGTTCTTGACCGTCGACCTGCTGGACCTTCAGGACGGCAACGCCGCGCAGCTCAAGCAGATGTCGAAAGACAGCTTCGACCTTAGCACGATGCTCTCCACGGCCGTTGAGCTGAAGTACACCCACGAAGTGAAGCGGCTGGTCGGTGAGCAGTTCAAGAATCCGTCCGAGGAGATGGTCAGGTATTTTGCCGCCCAGGTCTACACCGGCAAGCTGACCCAGGGCGTGAAGGACCAGTTCGGCGACATCGTCAAGAGGGCGTTTCATCAGTTCCTGAACGAGCACATCGCGAGTCGTCTCAAGGGCGCGTTCCACCCTGATGCCGCTACCAGTTTGTCCATCAAGGCGTTTGATAGCGTGGAGGTCGCGCCTGAGGAAGAGACGGGCGACATCGTCACCACGGAAGAGGAGCTGGAAGGCTTCATGGTCGTGAAGGCGATTCTGCGCGAGGTGCTCGACCTGAAGCGCGTGGCTGCCCGCGACACCAAGAGCTACTTCGGCGTTCTGCTCGACGACAACAATCGAAAGCCGATCTGTCGCCTTCGCTTCAACTATTCCCAGAAGTATCTCTCCGTGATGGATGCGGCAAAGAACGAGGTTCGCTACGCGATCGCCAGCGTTGACGAGATCTACAACTACGCCAACGAGATCAAGCAGTCGGCTATGCAGTACGACCTCGCCAAGGTCGGCGGTTCTAGCGGAGGAGCTGACGCCACCTTGGTGGTCGAGGCTAGCGAGAGCCGGAATGCCGGTCAACCAGTAGAAGCCTGACGTCCCTAGCTTCGGACTTCGGCTTAGGCGGGAGAGTCGCGGTAGACCGTGGCTCTCCCGTTGCATTTGCTTGAGGGGTTAGCGGAGAGCCCGGATTGCAAGATGGAAGACGCGTCGCGGTCTCGTATAAGGCTACTGGTGACTTTCCATGACCTTCGATGAAGATGCTCTTGCTCGGCTCAATCAGCACCTCGACAAGCTGAGGACGCACGGCAGCAAACTCGGACCAGCCCTGAAAAAGCCGCTGCTTCTTCTGCATCTGCTGGCTGAGGTCTACAAGCAGCACCCTGCTAACCCCATCAACCGGTTCACTTATGATGAGGTCAAAGCGCCCCTGACGGCCTTAATCCGCGAATACGGGGGTAGAGGCTCAGCGCCCAAGCCAGAGCAGCCGTTCTATCACCTCAGCTCGTCGGACCTCTGGAATCTTCAGAGCGACCACGGATTCGAGTATGGGATGAGCAAGACTGCGACGGTCAGAGAGCTCTCTCACCCGAGCACCTTCGGCTCCTTCGACGAGGGGCTTTTCCAGGAGCTGGTGTTGAACAGAGACCTTTGCCTGGTTGCGATCGATAGCATCCTGGAGAGATGGTGGCCCTCCACGCTACACGTCGAGTTGAAGCATCAGCTTGGGGTCGCAGATGTCGTCTACGTTTCCAGGACCAGCGTTGTGCGAAAACGGGATGCGGCTTTCCGAGAGGCTACGCTTAAGAACTACAGAGAGAAGTGTGCGGCGTGCGGGCTGGACCTGCTCTTCCTGGGAAGTCCGGCCGGGGTCGACGCCTGCCATATTCATTGGCACGCTCACGGTGGACAGGACAGCGTCGAGAATGGAATAGCTCTTTGCAAATTTCATCACTGGGCGCTGGATAAGGGCATCTTCACCGTTCGACCCGATGACCACAGGATGGCTGTCTCTCCTCACGCGCTCGCGCGATGCTCTGTTGGACAGTCGATGATCTCAAGTCTGGATGGGCGGCCCATTTCGAGGTCGGATATTCCGCCGGACGAGCGTTTTCTCGAATGGCATCGCGCCAACATCTTCAGGTCCTGAGCATCTGGGGCAGCGAGGTCCCTTGTTTCGGTGCTTTCAGCTCTCCCAGCGATGGACACTCGCTCGGGTGGAAAGTGTCTGTCCGCTCTATAGAGGATAGGTTGAGGAGTGACCAAACATGTGTTCGCAATGAGGGCGGGGGCACATATCTTCATCGTTACACCTGAGACTTATGAGGTCCACAGAGACTTCCGGTTTTGTGCGGTTGGCAAGCTTCCCAAGGAGGAGGGCGGGCAGGCAGTAGCCCGTGTCCCCGCGACTATGGAAGAGTTCGAGACCTCCCCGGAGCAGAAAAAGCACCATAGTCTGATAGCCGATCTTTGGAACGTCGGTATTGGGGACTTCGTTTTTTTCTACGTCACTAATCGAGGCTTCACCGGGGTGTACAGGGCTTCGTCTCCTCCGTTTTTCGATGCCACTCCCGTTGGGGATGTTATAGGTCCAGAGCGTCCGTTCAGGTTGTTGATAGAGCCGGTGATAGTGCTCGACCACCCTGTACCAGAGGAGCATCTTTTCAGGACGCCCGAGAGTCAGAACGCGTTTTGGGTCTGGTATTTCGCCAAGATGCGGAATAGGCCAAGGGCCTGCCACGCGATCGATCCTGGTGGCCGAGATAGGCTGATCGAACTCTTGCTTAAGCAGAACTACGGGCAGATTCAGCCGCAGGTGGTTCGTCGTTATCCTGGATCGCCAAGATACGTCATCAGCGATCTCAGGACGGCCCACGAGAAGGAAGTTGGACGATGTGCTCTTGAGGACACTCTCAGGGCTGAGGTTCTCCGCGGACTACGAGACGGAACTGCTGACGTCTCACTTATCGGTGGTGAGCCAGCCGAGCTTGAATGGTTCGCGAACAATGTCCCCTACCATGTTTCGGGACGCAACATAGACATACTCATGTTTCATCGAGCACGCCCATTTTCGCCAGACCTTCCAATAAGTCCACGGGTTCAATATTCAGTGGTCGAGTTAAAACGCGACGACGCCGGGAAAGCCGACCTCGAGCAGTTGCTCGGATATTGCGAGTGGGTGGGTAGTCAACTGGCCGCAGGTGAATTTCACACTGTTCAACCGCTTCTAATAGCCAACTCTTTCACAAAGGACACGCAGTCTTTTGCCCGCTCCGTTCGCACCTCTTTCAAGCCGATAAAGCTGGTCACGTATAGAGTCAAGTTGGGCCAGCTACAGTTCTCGTCGATCCAGCAGCCGGCGGATTTCACCCCAGCCCGGCGGCCGCCTCAATTCTCAGAAGAGCCGACTGACCTCAAGGTCTCGAAGCGTCGTTCTGCGGGCGGATAACTCGTCGCTCCGGTGTTTTAGAGGCGTTCAGCAACCTGGCGGAATCCAACTGACACCTGCTGCCCACAAGAAGGCTGCCACTGCGAGGGCTATGAGGATATGGCCGAGCAAGGCTGGAAGGGAGCCGCCGCGACGCGCATAGTTGCACGTCTGGACGAACGCGGTTCCCAATAGCGGCATGGAGAGGATGTGGGCGACCATGACGTCCTCGTCAAAATGGTTGTTCCCGTCTCCCGTCTGGTAAGAGCCGCAGTTGCAAAGCCAGACGGCGTAGCGAGCGGTGGCAAGCCCGATCGCCAGACTCACCGGCACGGACATCAGGTAGGCCGCGATGAGGTGCCAGGGGCGCTCGCCTCTCGATTCACGTTGTCGCCTGACGACCATCGGCACGGTCGCGATAGGCAGGAGGTAAAAGGCTAGAACGGCCCAGCCAAGCTGCGATGAATCAGGCATAAGACGGCTCCCAGTGTGACACCGCGCGATCTTACCTGATCGAAGTGTCAGCTCCGTGTCGCGCCTGGAGGTCTGCTCCCTGGGGTCTACGGCTTGAGCTTGGCCAACCGCGACTCGCTCTAATCCAACCGCGCGCGGCAGAATAGTGTGAGGGGCTGCTAGAGTTGGAGCGGCACGTTCTGCGTCTTGTCTCTTCAATGGAGCCAGGTCGACGACCCGGAACCTCGCCGAGCCGGAGCTGGGCGAGGGAGGAGAACGATAGTACCCGTTCCTCCTGCGGCGTCGCCTTCAAGGGAGCCCGAAGCTCGGATGAGCCCGGGAGAGCAGCCCCTCACCTCTCCAAGTTCTCCCCTCCACCCGACCCTCCTACAGCCCCCGCAGAAGGCCTCCAACCGTCCCCGGCCAATCCTATGAACGTGCGCCATCTCGCCCTGATAGTCGTCGCTGTCTCCGTCGTGGCCCTGGCCTGCGCGTCCCCTCCACCTGACCCTCCCCGTCCCTCCTCCCAGCCCAGAGGCTGCACGGCCGAGGACATGTACGGCAGCGAGGCGATGCTGGCGGAGTGCACGCGCAACCTCCACACCCTGACCGCCGCGGTCGCGGAGTTCTCTGCCAGGAACGGCGGACGCGTCCCCCTGCACCTGGGTGAGCTAGGCCGGGTCCCTCGCACCTGCGGGGCCAACCGCGGGCAGGACTACGAGCTGAGGTCGGTCGACGGTAAGACGGTGGTCATCTGCCCCGGGACGTCGCACAGCAGTCTGGGCCTGCCGACAGACTTCCCCCAGCAGGCGGTGGGCGGGGCGCTTCTGCTGCACCCGGCCCTGAAGCTGCGGCCGGGTCCGCTGGGGCTGGGAGGTGTCCGGCCGGGGCTCACGGCCGAGGGGTTGCTTGAGACCCTGGGTCCCCCTCTGAACACCGGGCGGCCGCCTCATATCCGCCAGTACAGCGGGGACCTGCACGTGGCGTACCTGGATCGCGACGGTGGAGCGGTGGGCCTGGTGCAGGGGACGGCCTTGACGGGACAGGACGGCAGGCCGTACCTGGTGATTGGAGACTCGGAGGAGTTGGTCCGGCAGCTGCTGGGGACCCCCCGGAAGGTGGGAGAGATGGGGCAGTTTCCTCCGCAGGGACAGGAGTACGAGGTGGACGGGCTGCGGCTGCATCTCGAGCTGCTGGACGGGCACGTCTCGCGGCTGGCTCTGGCGCTGCCGGGCTACCGCCCGGACTGGGCGCTGTGGAGGCGGTGAGCTGTCAGGGCGTTAGGGCGAGCTGGGCACTTCCTCGCCGGGTCGACGCGGGCGACAGGGCGCGCCGCGCTGGCGGAGAAGTATATACAAAGTATATTCTCGGAGGTCGGTGTGATGAGAGCTAAAGTTACGAAATGGGGCAATAGCCTGGGTTTGAGGCTTCCGCGAGCTGTCGCCCAGGAGTTGGGAATTGATGAGGAAGGCCAGGTCGAGATGGAGGTTCTCCAGGGCAAGCTGGTCATCGCTCCCGTTCGCGCCAGGGAGTACTCGTTGGAAGAGTTGTTGTCCGGGATCACTCCAGAAAACTGTCATGCCGAGATGGACTGGGGCGGTTCGACGGGGGCAGAGTTCGCGTGAGCGATTATGTGCCGGAGAAGGGCGATTTGATCTGGATCGACTTCGACCCTCAGGTTGGCCGAGAGCAGAGGGGACGCCGTCCTGCTGTGGTGCTTTCTGCACGGGAGTATAACATCAAGAGTGCCCTGGCTCTGATCTGTCCTGTGACCTCGAAGGTCAAGGGTTATCCTTTCGAGGTCGAGCTTCCTGAGGGGATGGAGGTTTCGGGGGTCGTCCTGTCTGACCAGATTCGAAGTCTGGATTTTCGGGGGCGTCGTGCCCGGTTCGTGGCCAGGCTGCCCGAAGCTGTCTTTCGACAGGTGATAGGGAAAGTCAGGGCTCTGCTAGCTTAAGGCGTTCTCCAAGGCTCGGGCGGCTGGATGGCGGCTCTCGCGGCAGCGGAAGACTTCGTCCTTTGAGATGTCGACTTCTGAGATGTCAGGGGGACTGCACGTCTCGGTAGAGCTCTTCAAGATCCAGCTTGGCTGCTATCGAGTGCAGCTCAACCTCACCTTGAGTCGACTGGGTCGAGAGCCACTGGCCGGGACGCTGCAAGGTGTGCAGTTCGACCATCCGGCGGTCCTGGCCCACCAGAAGATACTCGCGGAAAGACGGCAGATTTTGGTAGAGCAGGAACTTCTGCCCGCGGTCGTACGCCTCGGTCGAGGCGGAGAGAACCTCGATGATCAGCGTGGCGTCAGTCAACGTGTCGGACCGACCATCCAGTCGCGCCAGGGGCCCGCACACGACGAACAGGTCGGGGTAGGTGAACAGGTCGTGAGCTTTGACGTGAAGGCGAAGGTCGGCGACGAAAAGCTGACAGGGGCCCTCACGAAGGGCTGGGCCAAGCTGCAGAGTCAGGTTGCGCACCAGTTGATTGTGAGCGATCGAGGCGCCTGACATGGCGTAGATTTCGCCCTGATAGTACTCGCTCTTCGTCTCGGACTGCTCTTCGAGTTGCAGGTACTCCTGGTGAGTGAACAACCGTCTCTGGCGATGATCCGACATGATTCGAGTCTAACAACTCAGCTGGCGACCAACAATGAGCATCAGCTCTAGCTGGAGCGTTGCAGGTCGCGCAGGGCGGCGAGCGCGTCGTCCTTGCGGTGGAACGGGACCAGGATGTGGTCGTGGTGCATCCCCGCCAGCATGTTGCAGCTGATCTGCGCGTCGCCAAGGGCTTTCGAGAGGGCTGCGGTCAGTCCGATCGCTTGCAGTGAAGAGTGGACAGTCAGGGTGATCCAGGCGGCCACGAAGTCGTACCTCAACCCGGCGTTGTCTGCCTCCACCTGCTCCAGGACTACCGTCCAGCCCTCGGCTTCTTCCACCGCTGCGGCGAACGGTAGCTCGGCCAGGCGCTGGCGCTCGGCGACGGCATACACGTAGGGCTGCTCTCGCACGGTGCACTCTAAGGTGCGCAGCATCTCGGCGAGATCTGTCATTCCAGAGCTGCTCACGGCAGCCGCCGGCGGAATGACTGGGTGAGTTGCGCTTCCGTCATGGATTCAGTTCCGGCGGAGGTCCGCTAAAGTTCTCTACCTGGTTCTTGTTGCCAACAGGTCGGTGGACGGGATAGGTTTTCATCGCGCCAGCTTCGACCGAGGCCAGGGCGCCGGGGCAGTACAGGACGTAGGAATCGCCATCCGACTGATAGTGCAGCGGCTCCTTAGAGGCGGGGCAGGACGGTACGCTAGAGATCTCGGCCGGTACAAGGTCCGCCAGTGTTCGAGGATATCCAGGATGGGCTTTGCGGTGTTCGTCCAGGGCCCAGCCGGCTCTCATCCCCATCGCCAGACAGGTAGTGTGTTGCTGCACGTGGGGGTGAGGGCGTTTTTCACGTAAGAGCACCACTGCCGCGACGATGATCAGAACGGCGGCGAGGGCAGCTAGCTGGGTCTTATTCCTCAAGGACGATACACTCGGCGATGGTCTAGATATTGATGTCGAACTTCGGCGCGCCACTCGGTCTCTTCCTGAAGCAAGCGAAGCCCCTCCCCCGTGTTCACATGTGTCCATTCTGAAGACGGCGTTTCGTTGAGGTGGCAAGCTTTGTCCAGGGCTTCGATGGCATCATCCATACCGTTCCGAAGGTTCGCCCTCTCTCCGGTCCTGCCTTTCTGGAGACGAGCGCTCTGGGTGACGGCGCGGGGCCATCTTGTTCCGCAGGGGGTTCCTCGCGATCCTCAAACTGTATCCTGATGTCGCGACTTCTGATGAAACAAGGGCGAAGTCGGGCTGTGGCTGGGACAGCTGCCCAATAGCCAGAGGGTTCTGGACGGAAACGGCATGAGTCTGCCCATAGAAGCGAACCAGATGATTGTTGGCTACGGTGATGGCGTAGGAATGCTCTGGTCCTGGTGGCGACACGGCGATGATCTCTCCTTCGAGCAGTTCGACTCGCTCGTCGGGGGCGAAGATCCCACTGCGAGACATCAGCTCGAAGTCGGCTCGAGTCCATTGCTTACGGACGGCGTTGGTGATCACCATGACCTCACCTTATTCGGTGACCTGACGAGCATCCCCCCGTGGGGGGATTCAGGACTGTAGAGCGGGCTCTACACGCCTGTGAGCAGCAGGTCCAGCGCAGCTACGATGGCGTCGCGCGAGGCGTTCAGGTTGGCCACTCGCTGGCCCAGCCACTTCTTTGGCATGCTGGCCATATGTGGCGTGGACAGGACATACGCTCCATCCGGCAGCTGAACTTCGGGCATCAGGCGGTCGAGCGGTCGGCCTGCCATCCGTTCCTTCGAGCGGAGCGGGATGATCATGCGGGTCTCGAGCGCGTCGAGAAGCTCGGCCTGGACGTCGAGCAGGTAGGGAAACCGGTCGCTGGTGACCTCGTTGGTGTTCAGGTAGACGTCGAACTGCATCAAAAGAGTCGGAAGCTGTCGCCGAAGGCTCCGAACGCGTCCACGTCGCGGTTGTAGTCCTCGATGGCGTCTTTGTTGTCGCGCCGCCACGCCTCGGCCTTCAACTGCTGCACCTGCTCGGCCAGCGCTTTCTCTAACACCGCCGATAGGTTCAGCCCCAGAGCTTTGGCCTGGGCCAGGAGATCGCTATTCACGGTCAGGTTGGTTGCCTTTTTCGGAGCGCCGAGGTCATACGCGTGAGCCATGCGCACATGGTATGCGGGTCGCTCGGGATCTGTCAATTCGACGTTTTAGCTATGGCTGTTCTTCCGCGTTCGGATCTCCGAGAATCTCCAGTGCGCGCTCCAGCGCGGGGTCTTCTCCCCTCGCTCCTCGGTCTGCCGGTATGACGACCTCGGTCGGGACGTAATCTTCGCGGCAGGTCATGTCCGCTCTGTAGATGCGGCCGACCCCTAACTCCAACCGGCCTCCGGAGGTCGGCAGCTCGACCTGGGTCACTGCTCCCAGAAGATCCGCCATGGGCGCTCCAACCACCGCCTTCACACCCAGGGTGTCGAACCCCACCGCCATGCCTTCGCCCATGCTTCCGGTCCACCGTCCTACCAGCACCACCACGGGGCGGTCGTAGTAAGGCGCGACCGGCTTGATCTTGTCCAGGACCGGCTCGGTTTTGTAGTAAGGCGTGTCCCCCTCGGGCGTCTGATAGATCTGGTACACCTGCTCGCTGCGAGTGAAGTGGCCGAGGACGGGGCGTCCCACGGAGGTATTACCGCCGCTGGGGATGTTGCGCAGGTCGATGACCAGGCCGGAGGTGTCGGACAGTTCGTCGAGCGCTTTCTCGAACGCCGCTACCGTGTCGTCACGACCGGCAGAGTTTTCCAGCCTTATGTAGCCGACCTTGCCGTGGCGACGCGAGGTGATCGGCGGACCTTCGGCCAGAGCGTCCGGATGATCGTAAGAGGAGGGGAGGGTGCAGCGCATCTGCTTTCCCTGGTGGGAGAAGATCAGGGTACGCGGCTGGCGCCGGATCCCGGCCAGGCTGATGTTGAGGGCGTAGGTCGCCTGATCGGTAGAGAGGCTATCGAAGGGGGTACTCATGACTTTCGCGATAGCGTCGCGTGGGGCCAGGCCGTCGATGGAGAGCACCTCGAACCCGGGTCGGATGCCCGCTTTGTCGGCGGCGCCGTGGCCTTTGACATCCTCGAGAACGAAGGTGTCGCCGACCTGCACGGCCCACATGTCCGAGCCGGTGGGAATGATGGCGTAGTCGGTGGGGTCGTACGGTCCTAGGTTCAGATGGGGGTCGTGGAAGCGTCGCACGAACTGCTGGGCGAAGTTCAGGAAGCTTTCCTTCGTGGTGAACCTGGCGGCGGTCTCGCGTGTGCGGTAGAGCAGCGCCGGGGCGTCGAAGCCTGCGTCGTGCAGGTAGACGTATCGAGTGATCAGAGCGTCTTCGAGTTCGGCCCAGGCTTTTTGGGAGTCAAACTCTTCGGCGGTCGCGGACGAGGTTAGGAGCAGCAGGGCGAGGGCCGAGGCGAGCAGCTTGAGCATGGCCGGCCCTTCGCGCGGGTTTTGCCGAACTCCCGGTGCTTTTGAAGCTTAGAAGGTGCCGGTGCGCATGTACTCTTCAGCCATGCGGAAGTCCAGCGTGGGCTGGCCCTGGACTTCGTGGGTCAGGCGGTTTCTCATCAGGTTCTGGACGGCGTTGCTGGGGGTTCCGGGGCGGGTTCCGTGCAGCGAGGCCATCATACCGGCGACGCGGGGGGCGGCGTAGGAGGTGCCGAACTGGGTGGCAACGTTCTGGTTCCGTCCGGTACCGACGCTGCCGCTGGCGTAAATGTCGACCTGGGGGTCGCGGGTGCTGTATTCGGCGATCCGCTCGCGTCCGTTGCCGTTGAATCGGGTCGAGCCTACGGTGGTGACGTCGGAATTGACCAGAACGTTATGGGCGGAATCGGCGCGAGCGTTCACTCTGCGTCCACCGGCGTCGCGGGCCAGGTTGTCGAGAATCTCTGCCTGGTTGCCGACGCTGACCACCACGGAGTTGTTGTTAGCCTCGATGTTGCGCACGGCCTGACCGTAGGCGTTCTGAGCGGTGCGCACTTCCGCCGACTGGCCACCGGCCTGGGCGGCGTTCAGGAGGGCCTGCTGCAGACGCAGTCTTTCGGGGCCCGAGACGGCGGCGTCGCGGCTGTTGAGCTTGGTTCGGTCGATGCCGTAAGCGTTCGTCACGTTCTGCGCGAACTGGTACTCGCCACGCATGTGCTCGGTCTGCGCGGCGCCGAATCCGCCAAAGCCTCCGAAGCCTCCCGGAGATGCGGGGGGAGGGGGAGAGGTCGGGGCGGTCCGCACGCGTCTATAGAGTTCCTCGGCCACCATCTGCGGATGCACGCCGTAGCTGACGTTGACGGCAGAGTCGTGCAAGCCGGTCCGGCGCACTTTGTTCAGGTCGCCGGTAACGTCGTTCAGAAGCTCTTGCTGGGTTTGGCTGGAATAGTTTGTGATAGCCTGACGGGTGGCGGCGGGGCTGCTCGGGCCCCGGGAGAGGGTGCCCAGCGTGGCGGCGGCTCTGGAAGGGACCTGGCGGTCGGGCCCGATGTTTTCGGCGTAGACGGGTCCACGGAAGCCGTGCTGCTGGGCGGCGTGAGCGGCGACGTTGCCGTGGGCGGCTCCCTGGTAGGTGTCCCGGAACTGGTCGATGATGACAAGCGACCCGGCTTGGGGGTTCTGCGGCACCGCCGGCAGAGGCGTCGAGCGAACGGCGCGATTCGTGGGGGGGGTGAAGCTGGGAAAGCCGGTAAAGTCGAAAGCCATACTCCTAAAGTACCAGCTGTCCTTTGCATGGAATTTAGCAAAGTGTTAAAAGCTTGTTCACATTTTTGGGGCTTTTTCAGCTTTTCTCCCACCAGCGCTGCTTGCCTTGCCCTTGAGGATAGGCCAGGCGACCCGAGCAGCCGCAGGGCCTGTTCTCTCCCTCGGGGCCCCGGACGGGGGAGGAGAGGTAGCGGGCGGACCGCTGTCCCCCTCCACCTGACCTCCCCCCTCCAACCGGATCTTAGATCCGATCCAGCCCCATATTGAAGGCCAGGTTGCTGCGGATATCTTCCGGATTCAGGTCGTCGAGCACTTCGCTGAACGCCAGGTAGGTCTGACGGGTCGCCTCTTGAGCTGCCTGCAGCGAGGCGGGCAGCGGTTTGCGCACCTCATTGGGCAGAATGTCGCTGTCCCAGCGCTCCAGCAGCTCCTGGGCCCTGGGATCGTCCGGAAGGTTGAGGGTCTCTGCGGCGCCGCCGGGCGTGGCGTGGTCGTAGAACTCGAGCTCCTGGCCTTCCGACAGCGGCCGAGTGCTGCGCGGCGCCCAGTAGCGGTAGAAGCCCAGCTTGTGAGCGCCGGTGACCAGACCGGCGATGTGGGTGGGAGAGGCGCTGTAGTTGAGAACCCGGTTGACGAACTCGTCGCTGGTGTAGACGGCGTAGTCGCGCCCTGCGGCGCTGTTCGATTCGACCACCCCGAGCAGGTCGTGGCGGTTGCCGTACAGTTCGGCCATCTCTCCCTGCAGCCAGTCGCGGCTGCCGTTGTGCCCGAGGGTGACCAGCATGCGCACGAGGTCGACGCTCGAGGTCAGCTGCTCGCGCTCTAAGGTGCTGGTGTCGGCGAAGCGGCCGGTGTGGTCGCGCACGACCAGCGGAACGCGCAGCGCTTCTTCGTAGACGGTTCCGACTTTGCCGGCCAGCAGGCCGTGAGAGCCGCAGTATTCGCCGTGGTCGGAAGAGAAGACGATGACGGTGTTGGCCAGGACTTCGGGCGGGATGGCTTCGAGCACGCGTCCGATCTGCTGGTCGACGTTACCCAGCACCTGGGCGTAGGAGTCGGCTCCGCGCTGCCAGTAGCTGTGAGGAGCCACGCCTTTGTAAACCTGGCCCGCAGCCACGGGGGTCTGCTCGAGGGCGAAGTCGCCGGCTTCAGGGTCGAACGAGGCCGATCCGAACAGGCACTGGTTGACCTGGTTGAACATGGCCTGGGCGCGCGGCTTGTTGGCCTGGATCTGATCGAAGCTTTCCCAGTTCGAGGGGACGCTGGGGAACCCCTGAGCGGGCGGGTTCGATTCGGATTCGATGCTGGTGTCGTAGCTGACCAGCGGGGTCTGGCCGCCTTCGGTGAACAGGTCCAGGTAGGTCTGCGGCTCGGTGCCGCCCCAGAAGTACTGATAGTCGTGCGGGTTCACGAAGCTGACGGTGGCGCAGAACGGGCCGTCCGTAGTCTTGCGGGTCGAGAACCAGGAGACGGCGGCGTCGGCGATCTCTTTGTCTCCCACCAGCTTCCCGTCGCCACTGTTACCCTGCCCCTGCGAGCCGCCGGGGTCGGGGCAGACGTACTCTTCGAAGCCCCACGGTTCCAGGTAGTTGCCGGTCGAGTCGGTGCAGTCGTCGTTGGTGTACGGGATGTCGGCGGCGACGTGGAACTTGCCGAAGTAGGGCGTTTCGTAGCCGACCTGTTTCAGGAGCGAGCCGTAGGTGGGCATGTCCGGAGAAAGCGAGGGCGGCAGGTCTCCGCCCACGCCAGCTCCGCTGATGGTGGTGAGGACCCAGGTTTGTTGAGTGTAGAGTCCGGTCAGCAGCACACTGCGCGAGGGGGTACAGGCGCCGGCGGCCACCCGGTAGTTGTTGAACTTGACGCCGTCGCGCCACATGTGACGAAACAGATTCGGCATGAAACGGGCCAGGAATTCGTCGGCGTTGTCGACGCCTTCGGGGAAATGCACGGGGTAGCGCATTTCGTCGACCAGCATGAGCAGGATGTTGGGAGAGGCGGTCGGGTCAGAGGTTCCGGTGTGGACGTACTGCTCTCGGGACCCCGAGCCGCAGCCGGTGATGGCCAGGGCGCCGACGGCAGCCATCGATTTGACGAATTCGCGTCTGTTCATAGGGATAGGATAGGATGTGGGATGGGATAATTCCTGGGTAGAGGTGGAGGGATTGGGTCAGCTGACCCTGGCCGGTCGTTTTGGGTGGTGCTTAGACTGGGAGTATGGAAAAGAACTCTGTACACTGGACGGCGCAGGCTCGGTCGGCGACCAACCAGTATCCGATGGGGAAGGCCGTGGGGGTGGCCGTTCTGATAATGCTCGTGACCGCTCTGCTCGCGAACTCTTTCCCGACCTACGGGTACGGGCAGACGACCTTCGACCCGGACGGGGTGAGGAATCTGGGCTCGGCTATCAAGACGGTGACGACCTGGCTGGTAGGAGGCACCCTGGCGCTGCTTTCGCTGGTGGTTGGAGGGGCCGAGAGGATGCGCTGTCGCGGAGCTGGCCAGGCTTAGAGCTGCTCAGGGGCGGCTTCTAGAGCTGGAGCAGGCTTTCTATCTCGCTTTTCTTGGCCTGCGCTTCGGCTTCGGCGTCGGCGGTCATGTCCATGACTCTGACCGTGGTTCCGTCGGTGCGGACGAGATCGAGAGCCCAGGCGGGATAGGCGTGTTTATTGCGCGTGACGGTGCCTTCCGTAAGTAGCACTTCTCGAATCTCGGCAAAGGTGCAGACGGGCGACATCTCGCGTACGTTGCCCAGGAATTTCGAGACAAACAAGAGCTTTTTCTGATCCGCGTCGAGCAAGTGGTATTCGTTGGTCGCTCGACGGCCCAGATAGGCGAGGAGGGCGACGGTAAGAAAGACCGGCGTGGCGATCATCGAGAACTTCTTGTCGGTGACGTAGAACTGGAAGGTGATGAGGGCCGCGAAGCCAGCGAGATAGGCTACGGCCGTGATACAGCCTTCGTGAGCTGTCTGCGTATCGAGCACGATGTTTCGATTGTGAGATGTCATATAGGAACATTCCACAGACTAAGCGGATCACCTGGAAGTTAGCGGACAAGCTTGACGGGTTCGGAGCGGGCCAGGGCGCGGGTTGGCCCGACCCGGCGGCTTCGACCGGACGCGCTAAGGGGGCTACTCTTCGAACCAGAGCGGCGCGGTTTCGCGGGCCTCTCTTTCCGCATCGTTGTTTCCGATGCCCAGAGCGATCAGGCCCAGCGTACCGGAGACCAGCCCTCCCACGATCCAACCGGGCGGTCCGAAGAAGGCCGATCCGATGGCGATGGCGCCGGCCGCCGTGTTCAGGGCGCCGGCGGTCCTTTGCGAGCCGGTGTCGGTGAACAGGCTGTGCACTCCAAACCCGAAGGTGACCACTCCACCCACCGCTCCCAGCCCTTTCCCCAGCAGCTTGGTGCCAGCCGTAGCCTTGGCCAGGGCTCCAGCTTTGCCGGAGAGGGCGCCTTCGGGAAGGGCGCCTAGAGCGCTGGCCAGGGCGTTGGTGCCTCCAGCCGTGAATCCCACGCCGGTGAGGGAACGTTTCCAGTCGCCGGTGACCGCTCCGCTGATGGCCTCTTCGATGCCGTAGGCGAAGCCGAAGATATCGACTCTCGAAGCCAGTTTGCCAAAACTGGTGCCAGCTCCGCTGAACTTCTTGTTCGTCAGATACTTGGCGACATTGCCGGGCACCCCGGTCGCGCCTTTGCTGACCTTGTAGATCCCCTGCAAAAGCGCCGCCCCAGAGATGGAGGGGTCCTGCAGGTAGTCTTCAAGGGGAACTCCACCTTCCCCCACCCCTTCAAACTTGCCCGCCGGCTGGCCGTCGATCAGGACTTCGCCCAGGTTATCGATGTCGATCTTGGATCTCACGACGTCGGACCCGGTCCCGGTGGGGCTGGGCTCGATGGTTTCGACGCGCCCTTTGACCGGGACTTTCCCGTCCGGGTCGGTGACGATGTCGAGCGTCGAAGAATGTTCCCGACCCTCGGCGTCGTTGGCCGCCTGACGGTATTCGGCGACTTCGTAGCCGTCGGCAGCCGAGAAGCTGTAAGAGTGGGAAGAGCTGCCTGCTTCGACGGGGACTTCGACGCCGTCGACCTCAGTGGTGACCAGGTTGCCGTCCTCGTCTTCCAGGGGGGCGGCTGAAGTTCGAGTTTCGTTCAGGTAGTAAGGCTGACCGCCTTTCTGGATCTCTAAGGCCTGCTCGGGTGTCAGACGCCCTTGCTGAACAGCGAGTCGAATTCCGTCGGGGGTCGCCTCGCGACGGGATGCGCTGCTGTGGTTCAGGACTTCGTCGCCGTTGCGTGTCTCCGAGAGTTCGCTGAACTCGCCGTCGCCGTAGTCGGTCCGCTCTTCATAGACGCTGAGTTTCGAGCCCTCCCAAACGGTCTGGCGCTTGTAGTCTTTGCCGTTGTTGGAGGCGTCGCTGTAGGTCCAGCTGCGGCCATCGTCTCCAACGGTCTTGGTAACGGTCTTTCCGTTCCCCAGAGCATCCACACGGCCATAGGTGGCGGACTCGTTGTTCAGGTTGCCCTCGGCGTCGTACGAGTAAGACTTGGTGTAGTCGATGACCCCGTCATTGAAGATGTCGTCCGAGAGGCCCAGGTAGTCTCTGGCCCTGGTGTCGGCTTTGAAGTCGTCGGTGTACAGGTCCGAGTATTGAGAGTAGTTGTTGCCGTAGCTGCCTCCCGGCTGGGCGTCGTAGTACGGGTTCAAGGAGATCTCTTCCCCTCCAACCTTGACTGGATATTGGTTGTCGAGGGCTTGATCGTTCAGGGCTTCGTCGCCTTGGAAGCCTTTGCTCGCGAAAGAGTGGTCGCTGGCTCCGCTACTGCTCCAGTTGTCGGTTCGGGTCAGGGAGACGCGGCCGCCGTCGGATTCGCGCGTGGCCTTGATGTTCAGTTCCTGACTGACCCCGGTGGATTCGACCAGGTTTCCGTCCTCACCGCGGACCTGGACTCGGCTGACCGTGCGGGTGACTCCCGAGCTGTCGTCGTCCTGGAACTTTTCGGCAAACTGGTGCTCGAAATCGATGTCGGTCGAGGTCTGAGAATAGGTCTCTTCAGCGTACTGCAGGGTGTCGTTACCTTGAGGGTCCGTGGTGAAGACCTCGGTCTCGGTGATGGTCGTATCGCCGCGTTCGCCTGCGGGGAAGTCGGGAATGGTCGAGACTCGTCCTTCGGGCGGCTGCTTGGGAGTGTCGATCAGGCTTTCCAGATCCTGAGAGGTCGTAGAGGTGCGTTCTTTGGTGGTTTCAGAGCTTCCGTCGATAGCGGTCTCGGTGGTGCGGGAGATTTTGGTGTCGTCGTGCGAGTAGCTGTAGACCTCGGTGCTGGTGCCGCCGGTGCGCACGGTTTTGCTGAAGTTGGCGGTGCCTCCGTCGGGGCGGTCGACGGTCTCTTCGATGTTGCGCGTGCCGTCGGGGTTCAAGGTGACCTCTCGGGTCTGGTAGCTGTAGTCGCCGTTGTCGTCGACGGTGCCCTCATAGGCTCGCGAGGTCTCGGTGGTCTGCCCTTCGGCGTCGGTGCTGATGCTGCGCGTGCGGTTGCCGTCCTCGGTGTTTTCGACCATGGAGAATTCGTTGCTGCCGTCGTCATTCGAGGTGTTGCTGTAGCGCACGCCGTCTCGTTCGTAGTTGGTGACGGTGCCTTCGCCCTTGCGGTTGATGACGGTGTAGGTGACGCCGTCCTGTTCGTAGGTTTTGGCGATGCTACCGTCGGAACGTTTTTCTCGGCTGGCGGGAGTCTGGTCCTTGAAGTTCGGGAGTTCGGGGACGGGGGCGCCGGGCTGGAACTCTTCCGGTAGCTTCAGGTCCGAGCGTTGCTCGTCTTCCATCGGATCGTCGACCAGGTGATCTGTTGTGGGGTCCTGGGGCTCGGGTTCGCTGGTCGAGGGTTCTTCCAGGCGCACGGGGCGAGTTTCGTCGAAGGTCGAGGTGCCGGTCAGGCTGCCCGCCAGGTTGGCCTGCTTGCGGGTCAGATCCCGGGAGGCCGAGGGGTTGGAGGCGGCCGGGCGGTCGCCTTCCAGGACGGCGGGTTTGGAGGCGCTGATGGTGGAGGTTGAGGGGGCGGGCTCCGGCTTGGGCTCTGGCTTGGGAGTGGGAGCGGCGGGTTTGGGAGTAGGCGTGGTGGTGCGTTTGACGCTGCTAGAGCTGCTGGAGCCTTCGACTGGAAGCATTGGATGAGGTCCCCCTGGTGGATTGGTCTTGGGTCGGAATTGGGTGTCTAGTTGGCCCAGGCGCGAGCGAAACGGTCGGCGCAGTCCTGGTCTTCTTGCTCGATGACCTGCAGGCCGACCAGCAGGCGCTGTCCTGCTTCGGCCATGGTCAGCACGGTTCCCCGGTCGACCTGACTGAGAGTCGAATGGAACAGGTCGAGCGCTTCGAGCCAGTTGGCGATCCCTTCGCCCAGCAGGCGATGGCCGGCGCGCGACTCTTCGGTGACCTCGCAGAGCAGGACGTCGGCGTTGCGGTAGTTCTGCCAGGCGTTGCGGAAGGTCAGGCGGGTGCCTTTCAGCCAGTTGGCGACGAGGGCGGTTTTGCCCGCGGCGGCGGCGTCGAGGGCGCGGTTCAGGTCGGTCCACAGTTCGGTTTCGAGCTGCAGCATCCCCAGTCCGGCGGCTTTGCGGCGCCAGCGAGCTTCGACGCTGACGGCTTCTTCGTGAGCGTGGTACAGGCTCAGCAGACCGCGGAAGGCGCGCTCGGCCGATCCGTTGTCGGCCAGGGCGGCGTCGATGGTCTCGAGCGATTCGGCCAGGGCGTCGGTGTAGCGAGCATCGATGGCGTCGTCGCTTTCCAACTGGCTCATCGCGTTCTCGTACCAGAGCGTCCAGGAGGCGACGACGGCGGCTTTGCTGCCAAATTCGATCTCTTTGATCAGGGCGTCCAGTCCGTGGGTGGGGACAAGCGTGGCGGTCATCGTGGTCTCCTTCGTGCGTCGGGTGTTGAGGCTACTCTACGACGACGGACCAACGGGAGGGCTGTGGCGGGCGGTAGGAAGTTACAGGATTGTTAACTTTGCGCCGGGTGGAGTTGCGCTGGCGAGAGCGGCAACGTGGCGTTGCGCTGGCGAGACGAGCAAGATTGTCGCTGTCGAGAGTGGCAGCGCGTTGCGCTGGCGAGACGAGCAAGATTGTCGCTGACGAGAGCGGCAACGTGGCGTTGCGCTGGCGAGACGAGCAAGATTGTCACTGACGAGAGTGACAACGCGGAGGGGGCCGTCGGGGTTGGGCGTGTTTACCCGATGGGACACTGTCGTGCGCGCAAGAGTCGGGGCATGATGTCGCTAGAGAGTTCGACGCAAGAAAGAGGTTAGCACTTCTCTTAGGATTCTCGACGACCCCAGGCGCTGAGCGTCTGGATTGAAAAGAGGACCTGGCACAAGCCCGGCCCTCTTTTCTCATTCCCGACGCTCGACGCATGGCGTCTCGACGCCCGATGTCTCGCTGGCTCCCGAGGCTTACGCGTAGCCCCATTTATCATTCTGTCCCGGCTTGGCCAGAGCCACGCGAGCATAGAAGCCGTGCTGCTGGGCTTCCTTCAGGATCTTGTCGGTGCCGGGTCCGCGGTAGATCGACTTCAGGTTGGCTTTGATGCCTGCGGCTCGCACCTGGTTGGCCAGCGTGCCCATAATCTTGTCGGTGGCGAATCGCGGGTCGTTCTTGGCTTCAAAGTCACCGGCGATGCCGTGCTTCTTGAGAAGCGGGATCAGGGTCGACACAGGGTAGATCTGAGAGCGGCCATCTTTGTTGCGCAGTCGCATCACCTCGGCGAGGGTCATGTCTTTGACCTTCTTGTCCTTGCCGATTTTGCCCAGCGGGTCGTAGAATCCGTCCTTCTTCAGCGGCTGCGACCAGTGGGTGGCCACAGGCACTCCGTCTTTGGTGATCTGCATGTCGATGTCGATCGACGCATAGCCCTTCTTGGCCGCGAAGGCGATGCCGGCGGGAGAGTTTTCGAACGCGTAGGTGTCGGGCGCGCCGGGTGCCCCTTTGTGGAACATGCCCTTGCCCTTACTGTAGAGCGACTTGCCGCCGGGGATCTTCTTCGAACTGTACGGTCCGCCAGCGCCGCCAACTCCGTTCGCACCGCCCAGGAAGTCGAGAAGGGGAGAACCTGCCGATTTGCCCTTGCCGGAGCCGCCGAAGAGACCCTTGCCCAGCAGCGCGACCTGCTGAGTGGCCATCTGGGTCATCAGCGCCATCATGGTGTTAGTCATCATGCTCATGGTCTGGCTCAGCATCTGCTGCATCGAGCCCAGGCCGAAGTCTGCCGAGCCTGCTCCTACCGATCCGTAGCTTCCGTAATTGGCCGCTCCGAAGCTAGCGTTCGAGTTCATCGGAAAGTTCAGATTGAGCATCGTGCAGGACCTTTCAAAAGGGGTTCTTGAGCCGACTATACGGATCGCTTCGCTCTACTACAAGTAAAAAGGCGCTCGCAAAGCCAGGTTTTACAATGGTTTTACCTGAGGCCCCCGTTCGAGAGCTTCGTTCCAGTTCTGTTCCAGTGGATCGGTCGTTCGCAGCAGAAAAGTTTAACACTTTGTCCGGCGGGCCCCGGAAGGGAGTGGAGAAGAGAGGCGAGCTCAGTAGGAGCATCTCACTTCTTTTGGAGGACGCATATGTTCATCAAACCATTTGGCCTGGCCATCAAACACAAACGACTAAGGGAGAAGATGTCGCAGCGCGCTTTAGCGGAAGCGATGCGGATCTCGGCCACGAGGCTATGCAAGCTCGAATCCGGAAAGATCACGCCGACCCGTAAAGACCAGGCGGCTGCACGAAAGGTGCTTGGTGATCTCCGAGTCTTCTCTGCTCCAGCATTCCTGGCAAGGAGTCTCACTCAGAACGCCCGACGTTGCAAACCAAAGCGCCGCCAGTTCGAACCGTCGCGAGACCGCCCGACCTACCTTCGCTTTTGCGCCGCGCGAGAGAAATATCCCGAGTTGGTAGCGGCTCTAATGCGGCAACTTCAGAAACGGGAAGACTACGATGTCTGTATCGCTCTGGCGTACCAGATCGTTGCCGAGTCCGCCGAAGAGGCTCTGTACCTGCTTCGCCTCATGGCCGCGGGGGCGCTGCCTTGTCAGATGGCGCCGGCCGAATTGGCCAAGTTGCCGATCACATTAATCGATCCCGTCGACCGCAGCGATGTCTCGTTCCGACAGGTGGCCTGCCTGGCGTTCGAATCCGAGTTCTACTTTTTTCAGCTGACGTTGGAGGGGCCCGGCTGGCAGTATCGTGTCGATGCCCTTCGCTGGAAAGACGATGGTTGGAGTGTGATCGAGATCGATGGATACGGCCACGATGCGGCCGCTGACAGTCAACGAGAGAAGGACATCGGCTTGCCGACCGTTCGACTGAACGTCGCTCAGCTCAGCAACTTGGGGCACGAGATTCGCTAGCGGTCGGGCAGCGCGAAGTTGCCGCTTCGCAAGCGGCGACTTCGCATTGCGCTGGCGAGACGAGCTAGATTGTCTCTGGCGAGAGCGACAACGTCGCGTTGCGCTGGGGAGACGCGCAAGATTGTCGCTGGCGAGAGTGGCAATGCGCACACCGCCGCGCCCTACTCGTCGTCGAGCACGGTGATCTTCGCCTTCGCGACGACGTAGCGCACGGCCGTCAGATAGAGCGCCGACTCGACCGCCTGCCGCGCCTCCTCCGGCTCGGCCGCCAGCGCCTTCTTCAGCTGCGCCAGCGTCATATCGAGCGGCAGCGAGGCCGCTTCTAACAGCTCCCTCATCACCTCAACGCTGGGCTCCAGCCCCTCTTTCTCGACGAGCGCCGCCAGGGCCAGGTTGATCTTGATACGACGCACCGCGTCGGCGCGCACGGCCGGCGACGACTGGTAAGCGTCGCGCGCCGCCTCCACCTGCTCTGGCGCAAATCCCTGCCCAAGCAAGGCTCCCGGCCCCTTCTCCCAGCCGAGCCGCAGCTCTTCGTCCACCGCCTCGTCAGGGACCTCGACCTGCACGCGTTGGGCTACAGCGTCCAATACGGCCTCGGTGGCCAGGACCAGCAGGTCCTCGCCCTGCTCGCCGTCGAGCAGCCCCGCGATAGTTGCCATCGCCTCTTCCACGGATGAGCCCAGGTGCGAGGCCTCTAAAGCCGCCGTGTCGTCGAGCTCGGGCATTTCGACCCGGTAAGCGTCCCGAATCTTGACGTGAATCGTGGTGCGCCGCCCGGCCAGCGATGGCACGGGATAGTCGGAGGCCAGATTCAGTTCGACCGAAGTCTCTGAGTTGGGGGTCATCCCCACCATCGCCTCGATCAGACCGGGCATATCCAGAATCGAGCGCATCTCGAGCTTGGGCAGACGCTGGGCCCCACCGGGCCAGATCTGACCGTCGAACTCCATCACTATATCGCAGTCGACCTCATCGCCCATCTCCAGCGCCTCGTCCGGTCCGCGCTGCTGCCGAGGCGCCGCGTCACGCAGCGTCTCGTGCAGACGTCCGATCAGATCGTCGGTGGTGGAAAGCGGAGGCGGCGTGACGCTGATTTCCAGGTCGTCGAGGGAGGGAGCTTCAATCTGGGGCAAGGTGTATGTTGGCATAGTTTTAGAAGAACGATCCTACGAACGAGGAGACCGCCGAGACGGCGCCTCCGACTTGACTGACGATGGGGATATTGGTCGCGGCCGCCACCGATCCGATAGCGGTAATAACGCTGGTGACCCTGCGGCCGGTGCTGGCTTCGGGGTCGCGCAAAGTCGAGATGGCGGTCGCCGTATCGGCCGCCGCGATAGCTACGTTCAGACCGGGAACAAAGCGTCCTCCCGCCCGCGCGACGGTGCTGACCACCGCCCGTCGAGCCACGGCTCGGGTGGCGGCTTCGGCAGCCTCTTGACCGCCCTGACGCAGGAGCCGCGTGGCGGCCGTCCGATTCGTCGTTCCCAGTGTGCTGGCCAGTGTCGACCCACCCTCGCGGGCCGCCTGAGTGCTCGCCCGGGTAGCGGCACGCGTGGTCGCGTTGGCCGGGTTGGCGGCGCGACGGGCAGCATCGCGAGAGATGGCGGCGCGTCGCTCGGCCCGCGTCGCGGCATCGCGGTTGAGGCCCGGGTCGCGTCGCGCGTTCTCAGGCAGGGCGGCTTCAGCGGCCTCGCGCGACGCCGCGCGGACTACGCTGTCAGGCGCGTTGGGGATTCGCTGGCGTACGGCTTCGGCGGCTGCGCGACGGGCACTGCCGCGCAGCATGTTCTGGCTGCCTTCGATGGTATCTTTGGCTAAAGCCGCCGTCGTTCCGGCCGCCTGACTGACCTCGCCGACGACCTGATTGGTGTCGCCTTTGCCGTCGAAGATGGCTGCGACCTGGCCCGGGAGCGCGACCGCTCCACCCAGCACTCCAGCTCCCGAGCCCGCTGCGGGAAGGCGGCTGCCCACCCGTCCGGTGCCTCCGTCGGTGGCATCGGCGATGCGGGTGGCGATACCGCCGCGTCTTCCGTCGGCAAGTTCGGCGGCGTTGTCGATGTTGCTGGCGACAATGTTGCCCGCTTTCGCGGCTAGCTCGGCGGGGTTGGGAGAGGGGCCCTCGGCAGGCGCGGCCCCGGCGTTGATCTGCGCAGCCGTCTGAGCAGCCGGCGAGGGGGTAGGGGCCGGCGAGGCGGCCGGCGCTCCGTTGCGGAACTCGTTGGCCGCGGTGGCCAGACGAGACGAGTTAGCGCCCTGGGGGTCGCGCGCTCGGGCAGCGGCTTGCTGGGCCAGAGCACGACGGTCGGTGGCCGGGGCGCCGGAGACAGAGGCCCTGTCGGTGGGGGCGGGAGTTCGGTTGGGGGCGGCGGCCGGAGGTGGGGTTGGAGTTGGAGGCGACGCGGGCCGTGACGCCTCGCTCGGTCGCGCTTCGGGTCCGCTGAGCTGTGGGCTTCTCGCGCCGACTTTGTCCATCTGGAAGTTCCCCCGCGATCTTGATGCTCCGGCGGAGTTTCCTCGTCGACGGGAACTCTCCTAGGAGAAGACCCTGGGGGAGGGGAAGTGCCTTTCCGCCAGGGACTGCGGGACGGTCTCGGCCAAGGGGGCCAGGATGGATCGTCGCAAGTTTTTGATGGTTGGGACAGCGACTCTCGCCTTATCGGCGCTGGGCTGCGGCAGCTCGATCGAACCGCTCGCCGTTGGGCCGGGGCCGGTCGATAGCCCTCCCCCTGCCCCTCTTCCTCCCACCTACCCCGAGCTGAACTACATCACCAGGGACCCGGCCTTCACCGACTACCGGCCGGCCGTCGATGTCACCGGCCAGCGCTTCGTCTTCGAACGGTCGCCGGTGGGAGGCAGCGGACTTCGGCTGTACCTGGTGGAGGGACCGGACGGGGCGGACCCCACCCCGTTCACGGACAGTCCTCTGGGCTACGGTGCCCAGTCCAGGCCTTGTTGGAGCTGGAGTAACGACCGGGTCATGTTCAACGTCGAGGCCAGCGGCACCACGGTGCAGCATGTGGCCATCGCGGAGGCCGACGGCTCTTCTCCAACCCTGATGCCGGACAGCAACGGCCTCCTGTACCCGCAGTGGTCCGAGGACGGCACTCAGGTCGTGGTCTACAACCTGAGGAGCCACCCCGACGAGCCGGAGCCCAGGACCTCGCTGGTGCCGGTCAGCAGCGGCGCCACCACCGTGGTTCTGAATCTCAACGGGACGGACGCGGCGAGCAACCCCGTGTTCGGCGGCTTCGCCTGCCCCCGAGGCAGCGACCCGCGCAGCATCGCCTATGCAGGCCAGCCGACGCGAGCCGACTGGGTTCCTGCGGTGACGGCGGCCTGCCCCAACGAGGCCGGCGGTTACAATCAGTGCTATAACTACGTGTTCGTGAACGAGCAGCAGGGGAACGGCTATTCGTCGCGCCCCTTAGAGCGGGAAGCTTCGGTCACGACCTACGATCCGCGCTATCAGGGTCGCGCCCCCTGGTGGTCGCCGGACGGCCGCTACGTGGTGTTCGAATCCGACCGTAACGGCGGCTACGCTATCTTCCTGTTCGACACTCAGGGCGACGGCGTAGCGGTCCAGCTGACCGACGAGCGACTGCAGGCCCAGCACGCCAAGTTTTTCCCGGCCGGCAACCGCATCGTTTTCACCGTCTACCAGCAGTTGCCCACGGTGCAGCAGCCTCAGCCTCCGCGCGGGATCGCCTGGATCGATCTGACCGGCTACTTGGGAAGCTGAGGCGGCTGGTCTAGTAGCGGTAATAGCTGTTGGTGTAGGTGGTATTCCCGTAGCGATTGGAAGTCGAGTTGTAGGTGCCGCCTCCGAGGTTTCCATTGGTATACGTGGTGTTCCCGTAGCGGTTCGAAGTCGCGTTGTAATTGGCGCCGCCTAAACTCCCGTTGGTATAGGTGGTATTCCCATAGCGGTTCGAAGTCGTGTTGTAATAGCTGCCGCCGACGTTCCCGTTGGTGTAGGTGGTATTCCCGTAGCGGTTCTGCGTCAGGTTGACGTACTGCCCGTTCACGTAGCCGGTGGTGTAGACGGTGTTCCCGTAGCGCCGGGAGTTCAGGTAGTCCTGAGCCGAGGCAGGTAGAGCCGATAGGGCGAGCAGCAGGGCGGTGAAAGCGATAGATCTCATAGACTCCCCGTGGGGCGCGTGCGAAATTTAGGCGCAGAGCGCCGAGACCGTACCCCAACGGTTCGACTCTACAAGGGGCCTATGTCAGATTCTGGCAGTCGGGCCCCGCCAGGATTTTTTCAAATAGTTTCCGCCCTCCCAGGACGGCTCTTGCCACACCTCGTCGTTTCTCACATTGTTCTGATTCGGGCACGGTGATGGAATTACTGCACGGTCGCTCCCAAGCGGGAAGGGAGGCCGGAGGCCTGGTCGATTCGAAGGATGTCGCCGTGAGCAATGAGCGTATGTCGGTCTCCTTTCGCCTTCGCCGTCTACTGAAGGTGCTGGGATGGGGCTCCTGGCGACGTCGCCGGCTTTTGCGGGCTTGGCGGGCCAACACGGCCTCCAGCCCCGAGGGGCAGGTGCGAAGTTTCCGGGGCGACCTGCTGGCGCTTCGTCAGGCGACGCTCGACCCCAGCCTGGTGAGGGGCAACGGCGAAGGCCGGCTGTGCCTTCTGCCGGGAGCGTTGAAAGTGGCGGAACAGAAGCCTCCTCACCAGAGAGCAGAGGACGGCTGGCTCGAGACAGCCTGGAGCGCGATCAGCCTTGCCGACGAGAGCGCAAGGGAGCCGATGGTGGGCGGCCTGACCGTGCTGGTTCCCCGTCGAGAGTGGGCCAACGTCTGGCACGGCACGGTCGACGTCTACAACGCCTATCTAGCGTCGAGGTATCTGGATCACGACGCCGCGAGCACCCGCGTCGTTTTTGCTGATTTCGACGACCCGAACCCTTTCCAGCCCTTGTGGAGCCAGATTTCGCGGGAGACGCTGCGCTGGAAAGAGCTCGAGGTTCATGTCTGTGAAGAGGTGGCGATCTGTCCCACCAACTATTCCAGCCCGTTCAGCAGCAACCTGGGGCCTCGGCCGCCTTATCTGGAAGACTTCTCCCGGGCTTTGCGAGGCCCCGACCGCGAAGACGAAGGCCTCGTGGTGGTGATCAGTCGGGCCGGTGCCGTCCAAAGAAACGTGGCTAACGAAGAAGAGGTCGCCGAGGCGATTCGCCAGGCCTTGCCTCAGGCCCGAGTCGTGCTGCAGCGGATGGAAGAGCTGGATTTCCAGGCGCAAGTCGACCTGGCCTCGCGCACCAGTCTTCTTGTCGGAGCTCATGGCGCAGGCTTGACTCACGCCCTCTTCTTGCCCCGACACGGGGCGCTCCTCGAACTCTTCCCCGGCTATCTCCAAGCCTTTCGCTTTCACTTCCGCAACATCTGCCGTTGGCGTGCGCTGCCCTACGCCAGCTGGATCAATTGGCAGATAGCGGACCCTCGGGACGGTCAGAGCGTGACCCTACCTGCAGCGAAAATCGCGGACCAGGCGGCCAGGCTGTGGCGTAAGCGCGGACCGGCCTAGCGGGCTATAGAAAGGAAGAACTATTTGGTTAGAGGAACGATTTGGGGCTAAACCGCGTCTCGCATACGGGATCAGGTTCGTGTTGTAAATGGGGTTAAGGAGAACAGCGATGAAGACGCAAAAAAGTTCGATGGTTTCTTTGATGGCGGCGACCGCCCTGATGTTGGCTGGTTGCGGGAACAGCCAGCAAGACCACTGGGTGACCGGCCAGACCGGAAGCCCGCAGGTTCAGACGGGGACTCTGGCCTTGCGCCAGGCAACCACTCACCCCGAAGCTGACACGTTAGGCCTGACCTTCCTCGATGCAGCGGGCGCCGAAGTTGGCTACAGCGAGGCGGTCATCGAGGGAACAGAAGCCTCGGCCAAGGCCGTTCTAGCCCAGGGCGGTGGTGGAGTGGACACCAGCGTCCCCAATGTTCCCTTGAGCACGCGCTCGGTGAAGATCGATCATCTGCGCAACGGCGGCTACGCGCTGGCCGACGAGACGGAAGAGGTGACCTGGAACGGAACGACGGGTACCTCTACCGACACGTCCGTCCCGACCGAAGTCGACGGTGATACCTCTCGCTGGAAAGGCTCCGTCGACGATACCGGGCGGGCTCACCTGACGGTGCAGCAGGGCGGCGCTACGGCCCAGGAGTTTCTGCTCAAGGGGGTGGCCTATTCGCCGGCCCCGATCGGCTATAACACCCGTCAGGGGCTGGACCTGGGCGACTTCTTCTGGGATTCGCCCGCTCCGCAGTACTTCATCGATTGGCAGAAGATGTGGGAACGCGACATCGAGAACATGCGCAAGATGGGGTTCAACACCATCCGTGTGTATAACATGATTCCGTACCACTTCCGCCAGTTGAACCCCAACGACCCGCCGATCGCCGGGATCCCTGACCCGTCGACCGTGCCCAACAACGTCGACTACGTCTACGAGCACAAGAAGTTCCTCGATGCTTGCTGGAACAACGGTAAGGACCCGATCTACGTGATCGTCGGTATCTCGATGCCGGACGAGGTCTGGTACAAGCAGATCAACGATAACAAGGCGACGGACACCTTCATCGCCGCGGTCATCAAGTTCTGGGAGGCCGCCTTCCCGAAAGTGGTCGAGCAGACCGCGGACCATCCCGCCGTGATGGGCTACACCATGTTCAACGAGAAGGCGTTCCCTCAGTACTTTGCCGACACCGGCGGCGCCACCGCCGAGTTCTGGTGGGGCCAGGTGAAGCGGTTCAGCGAGCAAGCGAAAACGCTGGCTCCAGACAAACTGGTCGGTTGGGCGACCAACGACGATCCTTCGTTGCCTCAGCGGGCCCGAGGCTTCCTGGCCAGCCACGGGCAGGCGCTAGATTTCTTTGGGGTCAACGGATATCAAACTTCCTACTGGAGAGACTCTCTCGACGTCTACAAAAAAGAGGCTCTGGGCGCCCTCGCGCGGCCTGTTATCCTTACCGAGTTCGGAATCCCCAACACGACGAGGACGAACCGCACCAACTTCCAGCCCTACCTGGAGCCGGCTTTTACCGCGCTCAAGAACCGCATCGCGGCTCTCTTTGGCGTGGACGCCAGCCAGATCACCACGGGTGGCGCGGACGTGAATCTGACGTTCCCGACCGAGGCCAGCGCCAACAGCATCGTCAACAACGATCCTCAGGTACTGGCTGGGAGCGCCGAGATTGTCGGCCGCATGACTAAGGGCGCTTTCGAGCATCCGATCTGCGTCGGTCAGACCTACTTCGACTGGTCGGACGAATGGTGGAAGCAAGAGTCCTACGCCTCGGTCCAGATTCCGGACACGACCTCTCCCGACCCGAACGCCAAAAGGACGGTCTACGGCGTCGAGCTTAGCCCGTTCAAGCAAGAGGGCGGCCAACCGCTCGACCGGTTCCCCGGCGGCTATTGGGACGAAGAAGGCTTCGGTTTGCACAGCGTCGCGGTGAACCCGCAGCGCACGCCTCAGCAGGTGTTCACGCCGAACTCCCGGGAGGCCGGAGCCAACACTCGACCGGATATCCTGACGCCCCGACAGCCCGTTGTCGACGCTCTGTTGGGCGCCTACAAAGACGCTGAAGCCAGTCGCAACGCCGCTCTGGGCCAGTAGTCTATCGACGGAGGGGGGAAAGGGCTGGCTCATCGCGGACCGAAGCGGCCCAGGTGAGACTTCGAACCTGCCTGGCCGCCTTGCTGATCGGCGCCGCCCTTTTCCCTCTCCCGTCTTTCGCTCAACCGCCTCAGCTCGAGCATCCGGCGGACAAGTATATTTCAGACCAACCGCTGGGAGCGTTCCTGGGGACGGATTCGACCACGTTCCGAGTCTTCGCTCCCACCGCCAGCGCGGTCGAGGTGCGGCTGTACGAGTTCCCCACTGGGGGGAAGCCGCGCGCTTTGAAGATGAAGCGCAACGGGGACGGTACCTGGGAGGTCACCGCCCCTGAGCGGTTGGAGGGGCGTTACTACACGCTTCTGGCCCGGGGTCAGGACGTCGGTTTCGGGCATGAAGTGATCGACCCGTACGCGCGCTGTGTGACGGCATATGACGGCCGAGGGTTCCTGGTCGAGGATAAGACGCCGCTGGCTCCGCGCCCCACCTTCCCGCCAAGCGAAGCGGTGATTTACGAACTGAGCGTGCGCGACTTCACCATCGATCCCGAGAGCGGGGTCAAGGCGCGGGGCAAGTTCCTGGGACTGACGGAGGAGGGGACCCGGTTGGAGGGGACGCCTACCGGCCTGGACCACCTGGTCGACCTGGGTGTCAACACGGTACAGTTGATGCCGGTGACCGAGTTTGCCTCGAGCGAGGCGCAGGACCAGTACGGCTGGGGCTACGACTCGGTGCACTTCAACACCCCCGACGGCTGGTTCGCCAGTAGTCCTCACGACGGCAGCCGGGTGCGCGAACTCAAGCAGACGATCGATGCCCTCCACCGCAAGGGGCTGCGGGTCACCCTGGACATGGTCTACAACCACACCATGGAAGACCGTTTTCATAACCGTATCTACAGCTTTGAGGGTCTGGTCCCCGGCTACTACTACCGAAGGCGGCCGGATGGGAGTTACTACAACGGCTCGGGAGTAGGCAACGAGTTACGGACCGAGGCGCCGATGGTGCGACGCTTCCTGGTCGATTCGACGAAGATGTGGGTGCAGGAGTATGGCGTCGACGGCTTCCGCTTCGACCTGATGGGGCTGATCGATGTGGACACGATGACGGAGATCGCCAGGGCCGTGCACGAGATCGATCCCAACGTCATGGTCTACGGCGAGCCCTGGGTGGCCGATGAGACGCCGATCACGGTAACCGCCAAGGGGACGCAGAGGGGGCGAGGCTTTGCGGTCTTCAACGACGACTTCCGCGACGCGCTGAAGGGGCACGTGTTCCAGCCTTACGCCTCAGGCTTCGTGCAGACCGGCGAGAAGACCGACGAGATCCGCCAGGGAATGTTGGGAGCCACGAACCCGCACAACCCTCGCTCCTTCGCGGCTTCTCCCCTGGAGACGATCAACTACGTCGAGTGCCACGACAATCATACCCTGTGGGACCGCCTGCTCCTCTCCACCGATACCTCCGGCGCCCGCACCCCCCTGGCCTCCCCCGGGGCCGCCTCCGCCCCGGCCAGCGAAGAGCAGCGCGTGGCCATGGCGCGTCTGGCCGCCGTGGCCGTTCTGACCGCTCAAGGGATCCCGTTTTTGCACAGCGGCCAGGAGTTCTTACGCACCAAGCAGGGCCACGAGAACAGCTACAATCAGCCCGACAGCGTGAACCAGATAGAGTGGAGGCGCAAGCTCGAGCACGCGGACACGGTGGCGTATTACCAGGGGCTGCTCCAACTCCGGCGCGAGCATCCGATGTTCCGCCTTCCCACGGCTGAGCTCGTCGAAGATGGTGTAACCTTCATGCTCGCCAACGAAGGTCTTGTCGTTGCCGCCCTGCACGACCCTGACGGTCAGGACCGTTGGAGTCGCGCCCTGGTCTGCCTGAACGGAAGAGGGGAGGCCACCGAAGTGAACCTCCCCCCTGGAGAGTGGCAGCTTATGGTCGACGGCGAGCGGGCCGGGACCGAGTCCCTCCGCCCCGTCCGGGGCACCCTCCACCTTCCCGGCCATAGCGCTGCGGTGCTGGCGCTACCGAAGAGGCCCTAGCCGTCGCTAATAGTCGCGCCAGAGGGTGGCCGAGATGACGCCCTGGTCCTGGAACAGCGGGATGACGCTATCGGGGCCGGCGAACGGCACGTTGTTGACCACCAGCATGAAGGTCAGACGCCGACCGCTGCGGGTGTCGATGTAGCCGCCCAGAGCCTGGGATTTGATGGTCGGTTCGCCTTCTTCGGACAGCCCCACGTAGGTCCCGGTTTTCGCGTTGACCTTTCCGGTCGCTCCGTTGAGGGTGGGGTTGGACTGGAAGTCCTTGACGAAGCCCAGGGAGCCGTCGATACCGAGCGAGGGCATGGAGGCGACGTAGTCCGCGCTGACCTCGCTGTCGAGCATGTAGTCGAGCATGGTGGTCACGGTGGTGGTGGTGGCGGACGTCTCGCCCCCGCCGCTGCCGTCGACGAAGTCGTAGGTGCTGGGGTTCAGCCCGACCTGAGTGGTCAGGAAGCTCTGCTCTTCGGCCATGGCAGCGGGCATGTTATCCACACCCTGGGTCAGTCCATAGAGCAGCAAACAGGTGTCCGCACCGATGTTGTACGAAACTTTCATAACGTAGCGAGCCAGGTCCGAGGCGGGAGAGCCTTCGAGCAGAGCGACCCGGTTTTCCGCCAGGTACGAGTCGGCAGCGGGTAGCACGGCCACCGGGTTGGGTTCGACGGTGGCTGCGTCGACGACCACGCCTTCGGCCTCCAGCGCTTCGATGAACACGGTGCGAGCGTAGTTGGTCGGCTCGGTGATACGGAAGGTCTGGACCATCGGGAACATGCCGGTCAGGCTAGGTACGAAGTCGATCGGCAGGTCGCCGGAGACGGTGCCGGTGACGCCGGGCTGGCCGATAGCAGGGCGCTCGGGATCGAGCTGCAGGGTGAGTTCGGTACCGGCGGCGCTGGTGGTCAGGTCGTTGACCACCGTCAGGGCCGAAGAGAGCGGTCGCACCGTGATCTCGGCCGCCGAGCCGACGGCCGTCGGATTGATGATCACGTCGACCACGTCGTCGTTGACGAAGGCCGGGGTGATGTCCCACCCTTCGTCGCGGAAACGGTAGGGCTGGAACAGGCGGTCGTCCACGGCCACTTCTCCGGTGATGCGGGTGATGCCCGACTCGGCGACCTGCTGGGCCAGCTCTCGGTAGCCTTCCAGCGGATCGGCGTCAGGGACCACGGCGTTGCCCAGCCCGTTGGCTTCGTTATGGTCGAATTCGGTGAGCTCGATCAGGCCGTCGGGGCCTCGTCGACCTCCCACCGTCAAGTCGCCGGAGGCGACCAGCACCAGGTCGCCGTCGAGCACTCCGGCGCCGTCGATCGTGCCCTGGGTGTAGACCGGGGTGTCGTAGCTGTGATCGCCGCCAACCTGCTCGAGCAGTGCGCCTACGGAGAAGCACTTTCTGACCGAGGCGATGTAGAATTCATGCTGGGGTTGGGTGTTGATCAGCACCTCTCCGGTGGCGCTGTCGACCACTCGCAGACCCCAGATGGCGCCCTGATACCTGGCCTGGTTCATCACCGCCGCGATGTCGGCGGGGACTCCGGGTTGGGCCGGGGGAGTGTTGGTGAACACCCCGTTGAAGTCGTTGCTGTTACCACAGCCGATCGTCGCGACGATGGCCAGACCTAGAGCGAGTTTTTTGAGCATGAACGTTCTCCTGGAAAGATGGATTGGGGAAGGGGCGTGGGAGCGGCGGTTCACGGATCGATATCCGCCGTTTCGTCGGGATGGAGCGGCTCTCCGTAGAGCTCGTCGATGATCGACATCGCGAGCTGGGCGGCAGGCGCTTTGCCCTGGGGACTGCTGTTGAGATTGGTGAAGACGATCACGGTCAGGTCGCGATCGGGATCGTGTCCCATGAAAGAGTTGTAGCCGGGTAGCGCCCCGATGTGGCCGTAGGTCGGGCCCATTTCGGCCAGGGCCCAACCGTAGGCGCCAGCTGCGGGTTCGGCCGGGTTGCTGGGCTGCATGCTGTTCAGGCGAGCGGCCTGCAGTTCAGGACCTAGCAAGCCGCCCTGCACCAGGGCTCGAGCGTAAACCGCCAGGTCTTCGGCGGTAGAGATCGCCGAACCGGCGGTCCAGGTCCAGGAGTGGCTGGAGAACGTCTGGTCGCTGGGCAGCAGGGTGCCGGCTAGGGCGGCAGCCTGGTCGGCGGGGGAGAGGACGGACGACTCGATGGTGGCGACGTTGGTGCTGTACATATAGCCCCTGGCGTGGGGTTGAGCGATGGAGTTGTCGGCAGCCAGAGGGAGCGAGGTCTCGTCCAGGCCCAGCGGGGCAAAGATCCGCTCGGCGATGGCGTCTTCGGCGACCTGACCGGTCAGCTCTTCGATCAGCTGGCCTAGCAACACCGTGTTGGTGTTCGAGTACTCGTACTCGGTGTCGGGCGGCTGGATATCGCCACCAAAGGCCAGGGCCAGCAGCTCGGACGGCATCCAGACGCGGAAACGATCCTCGTCGAGCTGCTGGTTCAGGTAGAGATTCATCGTATAGTTGGGCAGTCCGGACCGCATCTCGAGCAGGTTCTCGATCGTGATCAGGTCGCCGTTGGGCACGCCGTCGATATAGTCGCCGATCGGGTCGTCGAGGTCGACCAGACCTTCTTCGACGAGCTGCAGGACCACGGTGCCGGTCATGGTTTTCGTGTTGCTACCGATCCGGAAATGGTCGGCGATCGTCACGGCCTGGGTCTTCTGAAGGTCGCGGAAGACGAACGCGGCGGACCAGTCTCCCAGCTCGGGCGAGCGAACCACGACGACGGCGCCGGGCACCATCATCTCGCCCATCAACGTCTGCAGCCGGGGGGTCAGCCTCTGAGCATAGGCGGGGGCAGGGTTGGGGTTGTTAGAGGGGCCAACGGCGACGAAGTTCGGCTCGGACGACCCGCAGCCAGCCAGGAGAAGTGAAGTCAAAGCGATAGCCCGCAAAAGACTGCGGCGAGAACACAACATCATAATTCGAAATTTCCGGCCCGGGGCCGAAAAGCTCCTTTTCTAGGGGGATTGTTTCGTCTGAAGAGAATCGTCGCACCCGATCTGGGCGCTCCGGCGTGGAGTGGACAAGACCAGGACTCCTCGGGGCCGCTTTCGGTTCCAGGTCGAGATGGCGATGGATAACCTCAGCGAGGAACGATGCGGGGGATTGCGTCGGTGAAAGCTTTCGCCGCCGTCGGCGTGGGAGCCACACCCACAACCTGGAAGGCGCGACGAGTTCTAGCGTCGATACCCAGCAGGATCTGCAGGGTGAGCTTGGGGTTTTTCACCGGATGGCCGACAGCCCAGAAAAAATCGACACCGCCAAGGGTCATCCAGCGTGCATCCTTGGGCTCGGTATCGAAGCCCGAGAAGACGATGGCCGCAACCATTTCGATTCCCTGCTTGGTCTTCTCACGGCTGCTCAGGTTCAGGTCGTTGCCCACCGGATACCAGGAGAAGATAAGACTACCCTTCTTGAACTCCTTGTCGCCGGTAAAGCGAAGAATCCCATCAATAGTGGCTTTGGACGAGCTGCGGGCATAGATGCCTTGAGAGGAGTTCCGGTAGGCGGTGAGCGACTGCGGCTCCTTGACCAACTCTGCCGCTGGGGACGGGTATCTTGTAAGCCGCCGTAGTAGCCGACTTCAAAAGCTCCTGACCCATCACAGGAGCTACGAATAGCATCGTCAGTGCCATGAGCAATATGGTCGACAACCGCTTCGAGCGCCTCGCTTCGCGAGAAAAACTGACATTCTGGACCCACCCTTCTGACCGAAGGTTCTGCTTGACCCCTCCGATGCTGCTAGATGTTACCTCCCGGAGCGGATGGAAACCTGCCCGCGTAGGGGACCCATGGGTATGGGGAAAGTCGACGTCTTTCGGTCTAACGGAAGCCTACCCGTTCGCGCTCTGATAGAGAGGATGGCTGGAAGACCGTGCTCCCGATGGGCGCTCGCCGGCCTCAAGAAACGGAGACTATTGATGAAGACCGTGATAGGCGCCCTCGGGCTCTCGCTGGCACTTGCCGGCTGCTCTTCCTCGGCGGAAGCCCCAACGACCCCGCCAAGCGCGTCGATCCCGGCGACGACCTCGCAGCGAGCGATGGACATAGAGGTCGCCTCGGTGGACTTATCCCACAGCGAGCGATCCGACAGCGGTCGCGAATCCCGGACGACACCGGTCGGGTCGAGCCAGATGGGCATCCAGATTCAGGCTCTCGAGGGACATCTAGCTCAACAGCAGATGGCCGAGTTGGCCCTTGAGCGGGTCAGCGACCCGATGGTCAAAGAGGCCGCACGCAGCATCGAGACAGAGCACGAGACGGCCGAGACCGGACTGCGCCAGGCGGCGGGCAGCGTTCTGCCCGACACGATGAACCTTAGTCGCGAGCATCAGAGCGTGATGACAAGACTGCGCGGGCTAAGTGGACCCGAGTTCGACGTCGCCTACGTCGGAGCGATGGTAAGCGACCACGAGAAGGCGCTGGGCTTCTACGAAAAACAGGCCAGGGAGGCTCCGACGGAAGAGCTTCGCGCTTACTTTTCCGCTACTTCCGAAGTCCTGGCGAAACATCTGGAGCACTGCAAGCAACTGCAGGCCATCTGAGTTAAGCTGTTGGGGAGGTTGAGGGGGCCTCCTCTCCAGCATTTCCGGCGCTCTGGAGGACTGCCGATCGGGCGTTCGAACCTTCAACGATGCTTCGACTCAGACTCCTTCTCTTGTTATGTCTGGCCCTACTCTGGGCCGGCTGTGGGAACTCGAACGATGAGCTCCCTCCCATAACCAACAATCCTGGCGGACCGACCTGGACCGCTCCTAACCCGGCGCTCCTGGCCAGCCGTCTGCAGCAGATCGTCGACGCCAACCTGGCCGATAGCAACACGCCCGGCGCCCTGGTCGGTGTGTTTACGCCCAACGGCAACTGGACCAGCGCCACCGGCTTCGCCGATGTTGCGGGCCAGCGCCCGATCTCGTTCAACGATGTATCGGCCTGGCGCAGTATTACCAAGAGCTTGACGGTGACCATCGTCCTACAACTGGTGGCCGAAGGCGACCTCGAGCTGGACGCCCCGGTCGGCGATTACGTCGACGGGGTGCCGAACGGGGAGAACATCACCCTGCGGCAGCTGGCAGCGATGCGCAGCGGCCTGTTCAACTACACTCAAGACCCCGCCTTCCAGCAAGCTTTTGGAGGCGACCTGACGGCCGACTGGACGGACGCCGAGATCCTGTCTTACGCTTTCTCGCACCCTGTCAACTTCGCGGCCGGGACTCAGTACGAGTACTCGAACACCAACACCATCCTGCTGGGCGTGGTGGCCGAGACGGTCACCGGACGCAGCCTGGAGCAGCTTCTTACCGAGCGGCTGCTGGTTCCGCTGGGGATGCAGAATTCGACCTACCTGCTGGGAACCCAGTTCCCTTCGCCCTACGTTCGCGGCTACGTTTACGAAGACGAAGACGACAGCTTCTTCGAAGTGATCAGCAACACCACGGCTCTTTCGGGCGCCGGCGCGATGGTGGGAACCCACGCCGACCTGCGCACCTGGGGCCACGCCCTGGTGCGAGGCAACCTGCTGCCGCCCGCCCTGCAGGCGCAGCGGTTCCTGGGGCAGCCGACCAACGGAGGACCGACCTACGACAGCTACGGACTGGGCATGGGCTCGATTCGTGGTTGGTGGGGTCACACCGGGAACGGTCTGGGTTACGAGTGCTGCGTCTTCACCGAGCCGACCACGGGCAGCCAGATCGTGATCTTCGTCAATGCGACCAACGACAGGGCTGACGTCCCGTTCGACATGGCCGACGAGATCCTCGACGTCCTGAACTGGCCGATCCAGCGCTAGAGCAGAGCTGATACCGGAACGAGAAAGGGACCCCACCTGGGGTCACTTTTTTGTTGACGGTCGGAGGACGGTGAGTTCGTCCCGCCGCGTCGCGTGTCTGCTGTTCCAAATTGGGTCGCCCTGAGGCATCTCCCTCACGGTACCCCCCTGGCATATTGCCGATCCATGATGATGTGCCGGGAAAGACGTATAGTGGGAAGCGAAGACCAGGTCCCTTTCCAAGGAGTCGAGCTATGAGTCAAGACAAACGAAAAGTATATCGTGTGCTGCCCGGCGACGAGAGCACGTACGGCGATGCCCCCTATCCCCCCGCTGGTTAGCCAGGACGATGCCCGCTACAGTTTGGAGAGGTCATCTCAGCTTCGGTCTTGTCTCGGTTCCGGTGCATCTGGCGGTGGCCGCTCGTCCAGAGAGGGTCGAATTTCATATGGTCAACCCGGACACCGGGTCCCGTATCCACCAGAAGATCGTCGATGCCAGCAACGGCAAAGAGGTCAAGCGAAACAAGCTCGTCAAGGCCGCCGAGCTCGAAGATGGAACGATGGTTTTCCTCACTGACGACGATCTCAAGTCGATCCTACCGGCCAGTTCGAAAACGATGGAAGTGCTCGAGTTCGTCGATCTCGAGGACGTCGATCCGATCTATTTCGAGGCATCTTACTACCTGCTTCCGGACGGCGAGTCGGGGGAGAAGCCGTACTATCTGTTGATGGAGGCTCTCAAAAAGATGGCGCATGCCGCGGTGGCGAAGATGATCCGAGCTCAGCGGGAATATCTCGTGCTCATCCGGCCGTCGCGCGGAGGGCTCACCCTGCACACCTTATTCTATGAGGATGAAGTTCGCGACGTCGAAGAGTACGGGGAGTTCGACAACCCGAAGGTTGGCGCGGCGGAGCTGAAGCTGGCCTGCCAGATCATAGAATCGATGACTTCGAAGTTCCAACCAGAGAAGTACCATGACTCCTATCGTGAAGCGGTAGGTGAACTGCTGGAGGCCAAGTCCAACGGCCAAACGCTGGAAGCGGTCGAGGCGCCTGCTCCCAAGCCGACCAGCGACTTGCTCGCGGCGCTCAAGGCGTCGTTAAAAAAGGGTAAAGCGAAGCCAGCGGCGAGACGCGTCGAACCAAAGAAAAAGCCAGCAGAAAAAGCAAAAGCCGAGACCAAAAGCAAGCCCAAGGTCGTGAAAGCGAGCAGAACTGCTGCTTCCGCCAAAAGCTCCAAGACGGCGAGGAGCAAGAAGGCGGTCAGTAAGAAAAGGAAGACCGGCTGATGCGTGCTCTGGTTCTGACCTATCGATTAACGTGGCCGTCCTGGGGCATGTGTTTTGACCGGTGGCTTTAGACGAGTACAACAAGAAGCGGTCTTTTGATAAGACGCCCGAGCCTGGCGATGTGCCGGTGCGGGCGTCGGCGGGTCGGCGCTTTTGTCTGCAGCGTCACGATGCCTCGCGTCTGCACTACGACTTTCGACTGGAGCTCAACGGGGTGCTCAAGAGTTGGGCGGTTCCTAAAGGGCCCAGCCTGAAAGCTGGAGAGAAGCGGCTGGCCGTGCCTACCGAGGACCATCCGCTGAGCTACCTCGATTGGGAGGGCACCATCCCGGCGGGCCAGTACGGCGGGGGCGACGTGATGGTGTTCGACATCGGCACCTGGGAGCCGCTGGAGGCGAAAGATCCGGAGCAGTCGCTCAAGGATGGAGAGCTGAAGCTTCGTCTCTCTGGCCAAAAAGTGCGGGGAGACTGGACCCTGGTGCGTACGAAAAAGAGCAGCTGGCTCTGGCTCAAGAAAAGCGACGCCCACGTCGATCCCGATTGGGATCCCGAAGAGCATCTGTGGAGCGCGGTCAGCGGGCGCACCTTCGAGGAGATCTGTCAGGGGTTGGAGGCGCCGGCAACGCGCCAACGTTTTCCAAAGGGCGCTACCAAAGCTTCCTTCCTGATCGACGTGCAGCCGATGTTGGCCAGCGTGTCGGCTCCGTTCAGCGACGAGGACTGGCTCTTCGAGGTGAAGTGGGATGGTGTCCGCGCCTTGAGCTTCTGTCAGGAGCAGTCGCTTCGCATCACCAGTCGCGCAGGCTACAGTCTCACCGAGAGCTTTCCCGAGCTAGAACGGCTGCGCTCCCGCTTCGCGGCCAACTCGTTTGTGGTGGACGGTGAACTGGTGGTGCTCGACGACGACGGCAAGCCGCAGTTCAGCAAGATTCTGCAGCGGTTGAAGTCTCCCACGGCCAAAGCCATCGAGCGTCTCTCACACACGATGCCCGTGGTCTACTACGTGTTCGACTTGCTCTATCTCGATGGCCGAGACCTTCGCGAACTGCCGCTGGAGAAACGGCTGGAGTTGCTGGGAGAGGTGCTGCGGCCGGACAGCTGGGTGCGTCTGTCCGAAGCGATCCCCGCAGAGGGAGAGACGCTCTACGCTGCCGCGGTCGAACAAGGGCTGGAGGGCCTTGTAGCCAAGCACCGGCTGAGCACGTACACGTCCGGGCGCAGCGACCGCTGGCTCAAACTCAAGTCTCGGCACACCATGGATTGCGTCGTGGTCGGCTATACGACCTCGAAGGCGGCGCATCTTCCTCTGGGCGCTCTGCAGCTGGGCCGCTATTTCGACGGGAAGCTGGTCACGGTGGGCAAGGTCGGCTCGGGCTTCAAGTCGGCAGAGCTCAAGGAGCTCAAGAAGAAGCTCGAGCCTCTATTGTCCTCCACCCCCACGGCCACCGACAACCGCAAGGTCAAAGAGAAGCTGCTCTGGGTCATGCCCGAGGTTGTGGTCGAGGTCGAGTATGCCGAGCTGACGCCCGACGGCAATCTGCGCCAGGCGTCGTTCGTGCGGGTGCGCGACGATCTGGCTCCGGAGGATTGCGGTGAGGAGCCGGTCCCGGTGGCTCGCGATTTTCGAGATGTCGACGGACGTCACGTCTCGTTCTCTAGTCCCGCCAAGCTGCTCTTTCCCAAAGCCGGATTCAAGAAGCTCGACCTGGCCGAGTATTACGAGCAGATTGCGCCTCTGATGCTGCCGCACCTGGCCGACCGTCCGCTCTCTCTGCGTCGCTACCCCGATGGGGTGGAGGGAGCCGAGTTTTTCCAGAAGCATCCCGGCAACGGTGTGCCTAAGTGGGTCAGGCGAGAGAGCTGGGAGCACGGCGAGGCGCTTATCGCCGACGGCGCTGCGACTCTGACGGTGCTTTCTAACCTGGCTTCTATCGAGCTGCACGTGACCCTGTCGCGCTTCCCGGACTTGAAAGTGCCTGACGGCGTGCTGATCGACTTCGACCCTCAGTCGCTAGGATTCGCCGAGGTGAAGACGGTCGCTCGGGCCGCCGGAAAACTGCTCGCTGAGCTAGGCTGGACCTCATACCTCAAAACCACCGGCAGCCGAGGGATCCACGTATTCATCCCTGTCGCCGAAGACTACACCTTCGAGCAGACGCGCCTGACGGCAGGCGTCGTCGGAGAGTTGCTGCTGAAGCAGTTTCCCAAGAAGGTCACGCTCGAACGGGTTCCCGCCAAGCGGCCGAAGGGCACCGTCTATATCGACGCCCCGCAGAACCGCTACACCTCGACCATCGCCGCAGCGTACTCGGTGCGGGCCAATGATTTCGCGGGCGTGAGCATGCCGCTGCGCTGGAAGGATCTGGAGACCGACGTCGCTCCCGAAGATTTCACGCTGGGCAACGCCTTGAAGGCGGCTAAAGGGACAGAGAAGCTTTGGAGTATGGCGCCTCGCGAGGATCAGCGTCTCGAGGACGCCCTGCCGTTCCTCGACGAGCGACTCGGCTCCTGATATGGGCTCTCGAAAAGGCTCGCCCTCGAACTAACCTCCACCCCACCCCTCCCCTCACGGAATCGACTTCTGCGGTATGCCTGCCTGCTACCGTCATAGGGCTCAACAAAGCGACACTCAGAGGACTGTAATAGCTTATGTGCGATTTGTCAGACAGCGAAGGGCCCATTTGTCCCACAGAGCGATTGCTGGAGCTTCTCCTTCAGGGGGCTAACGGGTACGCGCTTTTTACTACGGATGCGCGAGGCAAAGTCGTCTCATGGAACAGCGGAGCGGAGACGGTCTTCGGTTGGCCCGAAGCCGAGATCGTTGGACAGTCCGCAGATATCCTGTTCGTTCCCGAAGACCGCCTGCGCGGAGTTCCGGCTTTGGAGTTAGGCCAGGCTGCTGAAGAGGGGTTGGCGCCTGATATCCGCTGGCATCAGCGCAAGGACGGTGGGAGAGTTTTCATCAACGGCTCCGTCCAGCCTCTGCTCGATGTCGAAGGCCGCCTGAACGGCTTCTTGAAGATCGGACGCGACCTCACCGCGGAGCGCGAGACCGAGGCAGCGCTGCGCCATTCCGAGGAAAAATATGCCACCCTGTTCGAAACCATCAACCAGGGGGTCGTGTTCGGTCGAGTCGAACGTCACGCCGATGGTGTCGTCGACCTGAGGATCGAAGCTGTCAATCCAGCCTTGCTCAGGCTCCTGGGCGCCGCCCCTTCGACCAGTCCAGGTCAGAGCTCACGCGAGGCCTGGCCCCAGCTAGAAGAAGCGTGGTACGAAAAGCTTCTCGAAGTGGTGCGGACCGGCAAATCCTTGACTCTGGAAACGCTGCTGCCTCCCTCGCGGCGCTGGGCGAGTGTGGGGTTCTCTCCTTTCGGTAAGCTCGATAACCGGGATGTCGCGGTGGTGGTGACGGATATCACGGAGCGTCGACAGGCCGAACAGGAACGGTTGGAGCGGGACCGCAAAACGGCGCTTCTGGCCGAACGCACGCGCATGGCGCAGGAACTGCACGACACGCTGGCTCAGGCTCTGACCGGTATCAAGCTGCAGATCAACCTGGCCGAGCACGCGCTCAAGGGTGGCGACTCCGACCTCGACGAGGCGCTGAGGCATCTCGATACGGCCAAGAATTTTGCCCTGGAGAGCCACGCCGAGGCGCGTCGCGCCATCGAGGGGCTACGGGTCCCGCTATTCGAGAGTCTGACGCTCAACGCCGCACTTCGTTCCCTGGTTCGTCAGTTCGAGCCAGATTCACCCGTGGTCCTGAACTGTACGAATCAAGAGATACAGCTTTCCTACGAGGTGCAGGGAGATGTTGTACGGGTGGCTCAGGAGGCGCTTACCAACGCCCTGCGTCACGCCGGCGCTAGCCGCATCGACGTGCGACTCGTGGCGACGTCGGCAGGCTTTCGGCTGGAAGTCAACGACAACGGCCGCGGCTTTGACCTGGAAACGACCAGAGAAGGGCACGGACTGACCGGGATGCGCGAACGTGCTGCCCGCATCGGAGCCGAGCTTGGTCTCGAGGGCGCACCCGGTCAGGGCACACGGGTGAGCCTGAGTCTGGCGACGAAGTAGCCAGAAAAGGGGGAGGCGGCCCCCCGGTCTCCATCCTGGTCAGGTAGAATCTCCCCATGAAACATCATCAGATTCGGGCGGCGTTTGACGCTAAGACCATCACGGTGTACCCCTTGCCCGAATCGCTGATGAGACGACTCGATATGAAATGAGCCGCCGAGGTCAGATCTTCAGAACGTTATTCGCCTCGTTGGTCTCCTTGACCACGTTGCGCGGGTATCACCTCGACCACATGTACGAGTTGTCGATGGCGGTGAGCACTTTGCCGTTTTTCAGCACGATCGCCAGGCCGTGACGATGTTCGAGCCGGCGCCTCTTCCCATCCTTCCGTAGCTCCGAGCGGGTATCCAGAGCGACGCACTCGATGCCAGAGAAGGAGCACACGAGACGTCGCTGCTCCCAGCCAAAAATGCGGCGGTAGAGGCTAAGCGTTCGCTCCCGCAGGTCGAGTCGGTAGTTCACCTCGACCATCCTGGACAGAACGACTCCCGACAGAAACAGCGGCAGCCCATAGCTTGCGGCCTTCAGCGCTTGGGGCGCCTGGTTAACGACGTACCAGGGGGTCCCGATGGCGAGCAGGATGGCGCCGACCACACCGGGAGCAGCGGCCAGGTTCTCCAAAGGCGTCGCGGGGTCGACCACCATCTCTTCGTCGTGGTCGCCGATCCGGACTAACCCCACCATGCGTTCGTGCTCGTTTAAAAACATCTGTAGCCGAATGTAGCATCGGCGTTCCCTCTCCAATCAGGGTCATTCGACCCCGACCGGGTTCAGGTCGCAGACTTACCCTTTCTGCGCGCGGAGCGCCTGAGCCACGTGCTGGTGGCCGGCCAGGATGCTCGCTGTCTGGGCCGGGTCGGGCTCCAGCGACCAGTTGTGTTTGTCGTAGCTGCCGCCCAGCACGATGCCGTCAGAGCGGGGGAACATGTAACCGTGTTTGCCCGGGTAGCAGTAGTCGATCTCAGGCTGGGGTAGCGAGATTTCGAGTTGGCCGCGGATCGGGTACAGGTCGTTGTCGCCCAGCAGGCTGTGCGAGCCCAGGCCGGTGCAGTTGAACACCACGCCTTCCTCGAAGTGCCGGAAGTCGTCCTTGTCTTGCAGTTCACGCAGAACGATCTTGCCGCCCGCCTGGTAAAAGTCGCGCAGCAGCGCGGGCAGGTAGACGTTCGGCTCGATCATCAGGGTCGTGTACTGGCGCACGTACGGTTCGCCGAAGTAGGTGTCCGGATCGCGGTGTCTTAGCACGGTCGGGTACAGGCTATTGCCACCGGCCAGCCTCTTATCCAGGTGGCTCTCTTCGCTGAACAGATCGTAGGCTTCGATCCAGCGCACGCCGTAATGCGGTCCGACCATCCGTTGGAAAGCGCGCTGAGAGACCCGGCTGGCCTGCACGAAGCGGTCGCGAAATTCGGGGGTGGTCTTGTCGTAGTCGTAAACGCTGACGTGCAACCAGAAGCCGCCCGCGATGTTCGAGGTCGTCTCGGGCGACAGCGCTTTGGCGTAGATGGTGACCTGCCCGTTGAGATGGGTTTGCAGGGTGCGAGCCATGCTCAGCCCGATCACTCCACACCCCACCACGGCGAACTCCCTGGCTCGACGAGGGTTCGCGGCAGCATAGTCCCGGGCCCGGTCGAGCGCTTCGGCGGCGGTGCCCCAGGAGAGGCTGATCCCTCCACCTCCGTGTCCGTAGTTATGGACCAGGAGTTTGCGGCCCAACTTTTCCGCCTTGACCAGGTAGCCGGGGTCGCGGAAGGGACGCAGCCCCACCGCCGTGCGGATGATGCGATCGGGCGAGACGTTCACGGGGGCGAAGTGGCGTTTGTCCCCCGGAAGGGGAAGGGTGGAGAGGGGAGCGGCCCCGGTGGGAGAGGCAAGCAGTAGGGCGGCGGCGGAGAGGGAGCCTTTGAGAAAGCTGCGGCGGTCGAGCATAGGAGGTTAGCCGTCGTATTCGCCGTGCACGGGGCGGTCCTGGATTTTGAGCTGGGACTTGAGCTCTTGTTCCAGATACTGCCTCACGTCGCGGTCGAAGTTCGACAGCAGCTTCAGCTTCAAAGAGTCCTTATCGAGAGCGCACAGTTCGTAGCTGCGGGCGACCCTACGCTCGAGGTTGACGTTCGCTACGGAGATGCGGCGCCCACAATCAGGGCAGTTGACGTTCTCGACCATAGGGGACCCTCTCACCAGAATTTCTTCCCGAGAAACTTCCCCTCACTCCCGCCCCTTCCCGTGAGAATTCGCGCACGCCGACTCGGGGTGGAAGCATCCTAGGCCTACTTTTCGCACTTCTCGCGAGGCATAGTCGATTGAGGTGCTGTTATCGCTAGGAACGCGGAGCGCAGTGCACTATAGTGCATAAGCGAGGCGTGACAAAGCGAGAATAGTGCCTCGGTCGGCTAGGTCCGTGAGAAGTGCGAAATGTAGGCCTAGGGGGATAGCGGCTGCTCGAAGAACTGTACTGCTCGTTGGGAACGCCCGAGGCGCGAGCTGCGTCTTGGGTGCAGACTCTTTTTGAGAAGTGGGGTTTTGGGATGAAGCGTTCTTTTCGTCGTTTTCGCCTGATGGCGGTCGCCTTGATGTTGGGCTCGCAGCTGGTTGGCTGCGGTAACAGTTCCGAGTCGTACGTGGTGACGGGAGACCTGCCGGCCACCTTACCGTGGGCCAACGTGATTCCGATCGACGGGCAACTGGTGGTCGAACGCGAGGACGGCGGGCTGTATCGGGTCGACCGTCAGGGAGACAACCTGGCGCGTCTGACCTCGGGCTTCCAGGACAGCGACCCTCATTTCCACCCTCAGGCCAGCTCTCTGGTTTTTGCCCGGCGTGCGGACAGGGGCGGCGTGCAGTCGATCAACGTGCTTTCGGCCGACGGCGCTCAGGTCACCAATCTGACCCCCGATTTCGAGAGCGACGCCTACAGCCCGGACTACTCGCCCGACGGTACGCGCATCGTGTTCGCGGCCCAGACGGGGACCGCGCAGCGGCAGATTTTCGTGATGAACGCCGACGGCAGCGGCCGACGGGCCGTTACCCAGGGGGCCGTGGATGACCATCCCGCCTTCTCCGAGGACGGACGGACCCTGGTGTTCTCGAGGGCTCAGGGCGGGGGGAGCACCATCTGCCGGGTGGCGGTGGAGGGGGGAGAGGTGCAGCCTCTGACCGACGGAACCCACCAGGATACCGATCCGACCTACGTGCCTCATCAGAGCACGGTGCTGTTTACCCGGGACGGCCAACTGGTCTCCATGGACGACAGCCACCGGGCCGACGACCCTGAGGGCTTCACCCCGATCGTGCTGCCCGGATTGGTGGTCTCTCAGGCGTTGCAGGCCATAGATGGTGGAGGGGTGTTCTTCCTGGCCTCGTCGGCGGTGCCGATGCAGAGCGATGGGGCAGGGGAGGACATCTGGCTGGTGGCCCGCGACGGCTCGGCGCCGCGTCGGGTGACCTCGCAGAGCCGGGCTCGCTCGCTGGCCGTTTCGGCCGACCGGGTGGCGGACGCTGTCGCCAACCAGGTGCAGGTCGAACTGGTCAACGACAGCGGACTGCCCGACTCGCAGGTCTACGTGCTGCTGCAGACCCCGCAGTCGGTGAACCAGAAGGTCAGCGGACCGCTGACCCTGTTGTCCAACTCCGGGGCGGCCGGGGTCAGCGGTTCGGGCGTGGCCATGTCAACGCTGGGGCAGCCTTCCAAGACCATCGTCTCACCGTTCAGCAATCAGGCCCGCAACGTCTACCCTCTGGCGATTCAGAATCTGGTCTCGGGACAGCTGAACGTATCCTACGGGCAGCCGGTGGCCATCACCAACGGCGCTTCGCCCACCGCCGACACGCTGTACCGATACGACAAGATGGAGATCACCTACGACGAGAGTATCCGGGGAGGTGGAGGAAACCTGACCTCCATCGATTTCTACGGGATCCCGATCCAGGTCGAGGTGTTCCACCCCGGCAAGAGCGAGCCGGATCCGCTACAGACCAAAACCTTCTACGCTTCCACTCCCACCTTACTGAAAACCCTGGCCGGCCTGAGCCCCGCCATGACCTCGGGGGTAGGCTGGACACGTACCGTGAGCGGCGGTAGCTTCGATCCGAACAGCACGGACTTCTCGACCTTCGCCCGTATTCTCTCTCCCAACACCATCGCGGCGGCCGACACTCCTCAGGCCCGTCCGACGCCTTATCCCAGCTTCGCCTCCTATCTGGCTTCCTTACAAGGGCAGAGCTTCCAGCTCAACGGCAGTCAGCACGGCGGCTATCGCTACACGGCCACGGTGGTCAGCGATGGAAACGGCGGCTACAACGTCGAGTGCGTGGGCACCACCAACCAGGTTCCGGACCCGCCGCCCTCGGGGCCGAATCAGCCCGCGCCGCTGGGGTCGAACTTGAAGGTGACCCTGCACTTCCCGCTGGGTCAGGCCGGTTCGCCTTCCGACCCGGCTCGCTCTATGGACTTCTTTATCTACGCCTGCGTGGCCAACAGCCTGTCTTACAGCATTGAAGGCTATCCGTTCAGCGGGAGCGGCGATGCGTTGAACAACAAGGTTGGCTACGCCAACAGCACCGCCTACGGATCGATCGTGGGCGATGTGCAGGCGGCGTTGAACTTTGGATATCCCGACAGTAACTTCGTGGCGCCTGGCGGCGACGTGGACGCCCTATTCGGCAGCCCGGTGGTGCTGCCGTACCCCTACCCCTTTGGCGGAGCGCGACGCAATCCGTCGGACGGCTTCTACAACCCGTACGCGGCGATCTTGTATTATCTCTCGGATTCGTACGGCCATCCCTACAGCGACCGCCTGAACGCGGCCAGCCCGCTGTACTCCTTGCAAGCCGGCGACACGGTCAGGGTGACCTTCTTGCCCGACCAGCGACTGGACGCCCCGCTCGGGGCGGTGACGTCGGCCGGGGAGAACTCCTTGAGCCTCTCCTGGCCTGCCGTCACGGGCGCTACCGGCTACACGGTGGACGTGGTGCCGCGCACGGTGGGGACCGTGACCGTGAACGGAGGGACTTCGACGACCCTGACCGGCCTGACCTCGGGGACGACCTACGTGATCAGCGTGAAGGCTCAGGGGGCGGGCGGCACGGCTTCGAACAGCCTGCCGTTCCAGGGCACGACGACCGGGACTCGACCGGCTCTGGCAACCGGCGGGGCCAACTTCCAGCTGAACCTTGGGCTGCCCAACGGGCTCTCGAATCTATCTGACCTCGAAGTGCGAGTGGCGGGTCAACCGGTCAGCCCGACCGCCAACGCGAACTTCAATGTCGGTTTCGGGACCGCCATCCTGGACCTGGAGATCCGCAGTAAGTCTCGAGGAGAGGTGGTCTATCGAAACAACTACTTTCTGGACGTGGACGCCATCGGGAGCGGCTCTTTCGGCTTCGGGCTACCGTTCGAGCTGCTGTATAACTTGAACGGACTGACCGTGGCGGCTATCGGGAAGGGGCCGAACGATCCCCAGCCGGCGGGCGGCTATCCGCTGACCGGAAACGGTCTGGTGATCGGCACCCCGTTCACTCCCAAACCGTTCTACCGCTTCTTCTCTACCGTCTTCCCCGGCGGCCCGGGCTAAGCCCCCGGTTGATTCTCGTAACAAAAAGGCCGGCGCGTCCTTTGGGGGACGGCCGGCCTTTTTGCGTTCATTCTCGGAGGTCTATGATGTCCTTACTGTAAGCGGGCCGGCTGAGACCGAAGCCAGAGCTACCTGAGAGTTTCCTGAAAGGGGCGGACTAAAGGAAACTTGACGCTCCTTGACCAGGGAGCTTAGGGAACGCGCGGAACCTGTGCGCCATGGACTGCGAGAACTGCGGTTCGCCCCTAGAGAGGGCGGGGGAGACGTGCGCTTTTTGCGGAGCGCAGCACGTGGTCGAGCCGGCTGCTCAGGTGCCGTTGGCCCACCAGCGCGGCGAAGGGCGCGAGCTGAACAAGACCTTCGACGATTCCCTGCGCTCGATTCAGGAAGGCGTAGCCTTCAGCGAGCGGATGTATCAGCGCGACGTGAAGCGCAGCAAGTGGGGACTGATCGGCCTGAAGGTCGTGCTTTCTCTGCCGCTGGTCGGCGGGATGTTATATTGGGCGAATAGCCGTCCCGAGAAGGTCGACTACCAGGCTACCCTGGCCGAAGGCGTAGCGCTGGTTCGGAAAGGCGCCTACCTTCAAGGTAAAGAGCAGCTGGCTAAGGCGGTCTTTGTGGGCCATACCGAGGCCGAGCCCCACGTGTATTTTGGGGCCGCGTTCTATTCAGAACTCCTCGAACGCCCGGTCAAGGATCCGGAGAAGAGGAAAGAAATGCTCTACGCCTTCTACCGGGAGATGAATTTCGCCAAGCAGGCGCAGAAGGATCATCCGCAGGCGAACTTCTTTATGGCCATCAGCCGCTACCATAGCGAGATGCCGGACGAAGCTATCGAAGACTTGAAGACTTGCCTGGGGAACCTGGCCAAGATCGAGGACCCGGAGCGTCGGAAGAAATTCGAAGCGTCGGCCAGGGCGCTGCTCGCCAGGTTAGAGTCGCCTTCGCCGGGGAAACTGGTCTTCTACTCCGAGCTCAGCAAGACCCGCATCGAGAAGCCAAAGCTCGAAGGGATAGAGGTTCCGTACGGATTATGAAATGCGTGAGTTGTGGGGCAAACCTGCCCGCCGGGGTCGACCAGTGCCACCACTGCGATACTCTCAACGATACCGATTTTCGGCAGTTGGGCCAGGCCCGGGTAGAGGCGCCCGGCCAGCTCCACCGAGGAGGGGACGAGCAGTGCCCCCGCTGTCACTCTGCGCTGATGGCGCTGAAGATCCAGATGGGAGAGACCTATCCGGTTCATCGCTGCAAGCGCTGCCTCGGCACCTTCTGGGGGAACGACGACCTGCGCCACTTGTTGACCACGGTCGCTGACGGTCGAGGTCTCGATGCCGCACGGCTGGCCCAGCTTTGCAAGGAGACGCCGCGCGAGATCTGGCCGATCGCCTATCTGCCGTGTCCTGACTGCCGCGAGACCATGCTGCGTACCTCTTTTGGCGATGGCTGCGCGGTGGTCGGCGACCGTTGCAAAGACCACGGCGTCTGGCTGGACGGCGGCGAACTGGGTCGACTCCTGAACTGGGCCCGCGCGGGTGGAGTACTGAAACCGCAGGGACCCAGAGTCCTGTAGCGCTTCCCCTCCACTTTGTCTTCCAGGAGTTTCCGGCCCGTCCGGTAACTGGCTGCCTATGAATGAGCAGCCCAACAACCTGACCCACGGAGTGAAGCTTCAGGATATGCTGGCCGTTCTGGTCGAAGAGTACGGTTGGAGCGGCCTTGGCGAGCGGATCAAAGTGCGCTGCTTTCAGGTCGACCCCAGCGTGGGCTCAAGCCTGAAGTTTCTGCGCAAAACGCCCTGGGCCCGGACCAAGGTGGAAGAGCTTTACACTCGGCTGGCGGTCCGTAAAAAGCGAGCTCGGGAGAAGGCGGTCCAGAAGGCTGCCGAGGCGGCGCTACAACAGGAACATGAGGGCCAGCCAGAGCGCCCGGCCGTAGAGCCTCCCCAGGAACGGTAAAAGCCCCACCGGAGTCTCCCGATGAGGCTTTCCGTGCTCTGCGTGACGGCTTACTGCTGCGTGCCGAGTTGCTGGGGCGCCAGAATGGCGATCCACTTCTGCGATTTGTCGTCGATCATCCCGTTTTCATCCGTAGAAAAGGAACGAGTGCTGACTGAGTGCCCCACGTTGCCGCCGATGGTGTCGATGGCGCCCTCGCGCACCCCGGTCACGATGTCGCAATGGCTGGCGTACTTCCCGCCCCGCTGGTCGTCGAAAGTAGCGCCAGAGTTGTTGCGCTCGAAGCAGACCAGGTCGCCGGCCTGCGGCGCGCGCTCGCTGGTGCGGTAGCCCCAGTGAGAAGCTTCCTTGTCGTCGTTTTTACGGGCGTCGATCGCGCCGCTGATGTAGTCGGAGTGACGGATCGACTTCTCGAAGTTGTCGACCCCGGCGCGATTCATCACGTCCGAGATGTAGGCGGCTGACCAGGGCTCTTCGCTGCTGCCGTCGCGTCCCTTGACGCCGACGTTCTCCCACATCCGTTTGATGTCTTGTTTCAGCGGACTCTGGCCCTCTTGGACGCCGCGGTTGATGACGCGACCGTTGGGTGTGGTGGTCTGCTCGCCGTATTTCTTATGGTCCGCCGAGGTGATGTCGGCGATGCGGCCCAGCGCGCCCGCGTTCGGGTCGGCCGGAGTTTCCGAGAGTCCCGCGACCACGTTCGACACCCGGTCGGTGTCGCCGACCTCTTGAGCCGCCTTCCGATCGACGTTCGACTGGTCAGTGGGAACGG
>JAEXNA010000231.1 GCA_023447635.1 Vulcanimicrobiota bacterium
GGGACAAGGTTGCCGGGTGAGGGCTCGGCTTTTACTGCAGGCGGGGCTGGGTGGGGACTTGCGTGGTTGGAGGGTTAGCTCGCAAAACGGCGGGCTATAGCTCGCCGAAAAGGTGAGCTGGAGCCTCCAACAGAATCTTTCCGGCCTGCACCAGGCCCAGCCGTAGGTCAGACATCTGAGCAGAACAGGGCCCGGCTCACCGCAAAGGTCGAGCCCTCGCCCGGCAACCTCAAACCAAAGAACAAAACCCGGCTCAAGAAGGAAGCGTCCAAGCCAGTCCTGCTGCTAAGTCGGTCCCAGCTACCGGCCGCTCTCTTACCAGGCCTCCGTAGTCGAACGGAGGCCTGCAGTCCTGTCAACTTTGGCCGTGCGGCCACGAAGCACAAAAGGATTTTTTGGTCCTTTTTCCCCTCAAGGGGGACAATGTGATCCTTCAAAAAGGACATGAACCCAGGCTCTCGGCCTGGACAAGGTGGGACCCGCGAGGCCTGCAGTCCCCCGCCTAAAAAGCTCGCGCCAGCGAACCAGGCCTGCGCCAGCGATAAAGCCCCGCGCCAGCGAAAAGCCCTCTCGCGCTAGCCGAGCACAGCCCAGCGGCCTAGCCTCCGCAGAGCTCGAGATGCGCACAATCGTTGACCCGCGCGATCACGTTCCGCCCGGGTCCATATTGAATAACGGTCAGCGAGGTGTTCTCGATCAGGAAGCTCCAGCGTCCTTCCTCCGGGGCCGAGGTTTCGCGCCAGAGGGCGTCGCGGATGACTCCGCCGTGGGTGAAGACGGCCACCTGGCGGAACTCGGCAAGTTCGGCCCGCCAGGCGGCCACCCGCGCCCGCAGGTCTTCCATCGACTCGCCGCCACCGCGCAGCGCCGACCCGTAGGGCGAGCGCCACCAGGACATCACTTCGTCGCGCTCGGCCGCCTCGAGTTCGGGGAGGCTGCGGCCCTCGAACACTCCAAAGTGGATCTCGCGTAGGCGAGGGTCGACGGTGATGTCTGTTCCCGGGAGGGCCAGTTGAGCCGTCTCTAAGGCGCGGCCCAGATCCGAGCTGAACACCTTGTCGAAGGTGGTCGCGCCGCGGGCAAAGCGGCGGCCCAGGGCGCGCGCCTGCTCGCGCCCTTTGTCCGAGAGCGGGCATTCGGAATGGCCTTGCCAGCGCCCCTCGGCGTTCCAGCCGGTCTGACCGTGGCGGATCCAGGTGATGGTAAGAGAAGTTTCGTTGAGGGCGCTCATGCGGGCCAAGATATCACCTTAGCCCCCGAAACTGAAGTCTATAGGCTTAGCAACAACTGACGAAGGTCGAATATAGGTCATGGAAGGAGGAGAAGAATTGCTTCGTGGAACTCTAGCCGTAGTGTCATCTATGACCTTCGAAGAATCGCTTTCCATCATCCTGGCCGAGATGCTGGCGATTCGTACTCGCAGCGCTGCCCCCGACGCCGCGGTCAACCTGACCGACCGGATGACGACGCTGGATATTTTCGAGATGATGATCCGAATCGACGACCTGGCGCTCGAATCCGGGCTATCGGGACGTAACCCTCAGTTGGACCATTGGGCTATGGTCGACACCCCTTCGCTGATCCAGCGCCTGTCCAGCGAGTCGCGCTCTTTCACCCTGGCCACCTTGCTGACGCTTAGCCCTCGCGGGCTGGCGGCGGTGGCGCGTCATCTCTCTTTCTTTACCTGGATGGAGGTTGCCCGCGCGGCCAACAACCTGACTCGCGATCAGCTGAACAGCATCGGACGTTGCGAACTGGAAGCCTACCTGACCGGGGTTAGTTCGTTGCGACCCCGGCTGGATCTGCCGCTGGTGTTCGCGCTGCCCCTACCTTCGGTACTCCGCGTCGTGCAAAGCGCGCGCTTTCGCCTGAATCTGCTAAAGCAGCACGGATACGACCAGGCTATGGCGCGCTACGTCCGCTTTTTCTGCTAAAACGGTGCTGCTCGCGGTCGACCTGGGACTTCGCACCGCCTGGGCTCTTTATGACCGCGAAGGACGTCTGACCCGCTTCGAGAGTCGCCACTTCGGGACTCGCACCCGATTTCGAAGCGGAGTGCCTTCGGTGGTGAAAACTCTCCCCGACGAGATCGAGGCGATCGTAGCCGAAGGCGACGCGCGGATGGCGAGAACCTGGTTCGACTGTCGACCGGCCTGGGATTGCGAGGTCGTCTACGCCGAAAAGTGGCGCCACGACGTCTTGCCCCAACGGCAGCGACGCAGCGGCCCCGAGGCGAAGGAGGCCGCGCTGGCGCTAGCCGCCAGGGTGATCAAGGACGATGCCTGCGGTTGGGCCACCAACTTGAACGACGACACCGCCGAAGCGATTCTGCTGGGCCTCTGGGCCGTGACCCAACGCGGCTGGCGCCAGAACTCCTGAGCCGCCAAAGGGACTAGCCGCGCGAGGCCAGCCACTCCTCGAGAGGGACCTCGACCTGGCTTCCGTCCGACAGCGTTTTGACCTCGACCAGGGGGCTGTCCGCGCTGAAGCGGTGGGGGAACAGTACCTGAGGAATCCCTTTGCGGTCGGCGTAGCGGATCTGCTTCTGCATCTTCTGCGGCTGGTGGAAGATCTCCGTAGCCACACCGGCCTGGCGCAGCTGACGGGCGATGGCGTTGCAGACCGGGCGACTGTCGTCATCGGGCAAGATGATCAGCACCTCGGTGGGGCAGTGGCGCGTGGTCGCCAGCGCCCCCGTTTTCAGCAGGTGGGAAACCAGGCGGCTGACTCCGATCGAGATGCCCACGCCGGGCAGCTTTTTGTTGATGAAGCCGCTGGCCAGATCCTCGTAGCGTCCGCCTGAACAGACCGAGCCCAGTTCGGGGTGGCTGGGTAGGAACGTTTCGTAAATCGTGCCCGTGTAGTAGTCCAGCCCGCGCACGATGCCCAGGTCGATGACCCAGCAATCGCTCGGCAAGTCGGCCAGGTCCTGAGCCACGGTGGAAAGCTCTTCCCAACCGGGTCCACTCAGTTCGACGCCCAACTCTTGCAAGCGGTTCTGGACCGTAGCCAGATCGCCCCGGGTCGAGGCCAGTTTCAGCACCTTATCGGCCACCTCGTCCGAGAGGCCCAGTTCGCGCAGCAGTCGGCCCAGTTCGTCGGCGCCGATTTTTTCTAACTTGTCGGCTTCGCGCAGCACTTCGGCCATACGCTCTTCGGCCACGCCTACCGCTCGATAGCTGTCCAGCAGCAGTTTGCGGTTATTGATACGGACCTGAGCCTGCAGTCCCGTCTTCTCGAAGATCTCCAGGATCACGCGAGGCATCTCGGCATCGAAGTGCAGCGGCAGGCTCTCTTCGGCGATCACGTCGATATCGGCCTGATAGAACTCACGGAAGCGGCCCTCCTGGGGACGCTCGCCGCGCCAAACCTTGCCGATCTGATAGCGCTTGAAAGGGAAGTGCAGGCTGCCGTAGTGCAGTCCGACGTAGCGGGCCAGCGGAATGGTGTGGTCAAAGCGCAGCCCCAGTTCGGGCGTGCCGCCTTCCTTGCGAGACTCTTCCTTCAGCCGCTCCAGGGCGTAGATCTCTTTGTCCACCACGCCTTTGGCGGCCAGCACCTCGACTCGTTCGACGGAGGGAGTGTCCAGCGGCGTGTAGCCGTAGCTTTCGTAGACCCGCATAGCGGTGCGGATAAAGGTTTGTTCGGCAAGGGTCTGGGCGGGGGTCCACTCGGGGAACCCGCTGATCGGTCTGGGCTTTGGCATATCGGCGGTTTTTCTTTGCATCGGCGGGGCTCTCGACCTGCCGCCCAATGCAAAGGGAAATCTCCTCTGCCGAACCGCCCAATTTCGTGCAGGCAATAGGCAAAGAGAAGTGAACCTTCCCCGATGGGAGGGGCCACCATGGTCGAGGATCCTATCCCAGACCGTTGAACCGAAAGAACCAGAGCTTGCATGGACACCACCACTGAACACAAAGGCGATGACACGGGCCTTTCCGAGAAGGCTTTTCGCGACCTGGAAAAGCGGCTGAAGAAGGCCGAAGACAAGCTGGCCAAGGCCAAAACCAGGGCCCAGGCCACCATGCAGGAGATCTGGCAGCTCGACGTTCGCCTGAAAGAGGAAGAAGACCGCGCCGGGCGAGCCGAAGCCCGTCTGGCCGAGCTGGCCGACCGCGCCGTCGAGGATGCCTCCGGCGACACCATCAGTGGCCCTCCTGTCGATAGCAGCGAGCTGCTCGAGCAGATCGCCGAGCTGACCAGCCAGCTGCAAGCGGCCGAAGCCGAGGCCGGCCGGGCCAGCGAGCTGGAAGGCGAGCTCGACAACCTTCGCTCCGAGCTAGAGAGCGCTCGCTCGGTTCGCATCTCAGTTTCCCAGGACGACGACGTCGACAGCCTGCGCAAGGAGCTGGAGCAGGTCAAAGCCGAGCGCGACGCTCGCCCCGAGGCGGAGCTAGCGCAGGCGCGTCTGGACGGTTTGAGGATCGCTCTGCACGAGGCGGAAGAGAAAGCGCTGGAGGCTGAACGCAAGCTGGCCGAGCTTAGCTCGAGCGCCCTGCTCTTTTCGAACCAGCTCAGCGAAATCCAGCACAAAGTGCGCGAAGCCGAAGAGCGCGCCATGGACTGGGAAGAGAAGTTTCATCGCTCCGAAGAGCGCGCGGTGCGCGCCGAAGAAGACCGGCACGATTCGGGAGAATCGAGCGGCGGCGGCGTCGAGATGCTGCAGCTGCACGAGCAGGTGGCCGACCTGGAATCCCAGGTCGAGCACTGGAAGTCCCGGGCCGAATCCGGCTCTGGCTCTTCTCCGGAGCTCGACGAGCAGCTGACCGCGCTGCGGCTGGAGCTGGCCGAAGCCCGGGAAAAGCTAGCTGGCCACGAGACCGAGCTTGCCGGCGACCCGGCCGAGACGGCCGCCCTGCGGGCCCAGCTCGACGAGGCGCTGGCCAGGATTTCCGAACTGGAAAGCGGCGCTCCGCCCTCGACCGGCGGCGACGATCCGGAGGCTCTCGAGGCTTATAAAGAGCGGCTCGAGCTCGCGGAAGAGCGGGCCGAACTGCTGCGTCAGAAAGCGGACCAGGCGGCCGAGAAGCTGGCTGCCGCCCAGCAGGGCATGCAAGAGTCCGAGGCCGAGCGCCAGGATCTGCGCAATCGCCTCTCGCGCACCGAGTCGCTGCTGTCCGACACGGAAGAAAAACTGCGCAAAGCCCAGGCGGCGGTCCACGCGGCGGAAGAGCGCTTGGCGGCCGGCGGTAGCTCGCAAGGCGGCGCCTCTTTAGGGGGAGTCGGCGGTGGGGGAGGCGGAGCCGGGATCAGCCTGAGCCTGGGCGACGAAGGCTCGGCGGCCAAGCTGCAAGAGGCTTATCGGAAGGTGCGCGAGGCCGAAATGAAGGCCGGGCAAGCCGAACTGCAGCTGCAGAAAGCGATCGTCAGCCTCAAAGAGTACGAGCAGCGGGCTAACGAGTCGGACCGCGAGACCCAGCGTTTGGCCTTCCAGGACTCTCTGACCGGACTTCCCAACCTGAACCTGATTCGCCAGTACCTGGACTTTACCGTCAAGCAGGTGCAGCGCTACGGTCGCGCTTCCGCCCTGCTGGTGGTCGACCTGGACCGCTTCAAGCTGATCAACGACGCTATGGGGATGAAGGCGGGCGACGAACTGCTGATGCAGGTCGCCGCTCGACTTCAGACCGCCATTCGCGAATCGGACGCGCTCGGTCGCAAAGGCGAGGATGAGTTCCTGATCCTGCTCTCCGAGCTGTTCACCGGCGACGAGACGGTCAGCGCCGAGCAGAAGACTCATATGATCCGGCAGAATATCGCCATCGTGGTAAACCGGATCAGCGAGTGCTTGTCCAAGCCGTTCACCATCCAGGGTCAGAAGTTCTACGTGCGCGCCTCCATCGGCGTCTCGATTTGTCCTAACGACGCGGACAGCTCGCAGGCCATGCTCGAACACGCCGATAGCGCTATGTATCACGCCAAAGAGAGCGGTCGCGGTCGCTGCGTGTTCTACAACAGCGAGCTTCACAAACGGCAAGAGCGCCGTCTGGCCATGGACTCCCAGCTGCGGCTGGCCATGGAGCGGGGCGAGTTCTCCCTGGTCTACCAGCCGATCATCGAAATCACTAAAGGCAAAGGCCAGATGGTGGGGGTCGAGGCGCTGCTGCGCTGGAACCACCGCATGGAAGGTATGCTGGCTCCGGCGCAGTTCCTGAGTATCGCCGAAGAGACCGGAGTGATCGTGCAGCTCGGTCAGTGGGTCTGCCGTCAAGCCTGCTGGCAGTTGCGCCAGTGGCTGTCCCAGGGCGCCAACATGTTCGTGGCGCTCAACGTGTCGACCCGACAGATGCTGCAGGCGGACCTTGCCGAGGTGATCCTGGGCTCGGTCGAGGAGTTTGGACTACAGCCCGGTCTGCTGTTCGTGGATATTTCGGAAGGTCGCAACATCGAAGAGATCGACCTGATCGAGCGCGTGGTGAGCAGCCTGGGCAAGGCGGGCATCCGCATCGCCATCGACGATTTCGGCGTGGGCTACTCGTCGCTCTCGCGTCTGGACCTGCAGCATATTCAGTTCCTGAAAGTCGACCCCAGCCTGGTGGCGGGTTCGCAGACGGACAAAGCCAAGGCCAACATCTGCGAAGCTGCCGTGCGTCTGGCTCAGTCGCTGGAGATCAAGCCGCTGGCCGAAGGCGTCGAGACGCTGGCTCAGGCTCGATTCATGAGCAAGATCGGCTGTCAGTTCATGCAAGGATTCCATATCCAGGAGCCCTGTTCCGCCGAAGAGATCAGCCGCATCCTGGCCGAAAAGCGCGTCTGGAAATTCTAGGCGAGCCTGGCCTGCCAAGGCTTTCCGCCCAGCCGGCGTTTCGAAAGAGACGCCGGTTTTGCTTATAGGGAAAGCGCGGGCCGGGTCGAAGCCCCGATCATGAACTTCGCCAGTGACGACCACCTGCAGCAGTTTCGCGTCCAGTCCGACAAAGCGTTCGCCGCGATGCAGGCCACCGCTGACCGAGAGATGGCAAAGTTCCTCTCCAGCTACGGCCAGGCCCAGGTGACCGGTGCCAACCTGTCCGCCTCGTCCTCCGGGGCTGCTCCTCCCGCTTTCAGCGCCCCCTCCACCCAGTGGGGTCCCGAAGTTCCGCCGCCTCTGCCGTCGGCCGTCGCGACCACGGTGAACGCGGCCGTCACGGCCGCCACCTCGGCGGCGGCTGCTCGCAAAGGCAAAGAGGTCAGCGCCGCCGGCCAGAAGATGGCGGAAAAGGTCGCCGGGCGCAAGGCCAAGGCTGCTGCGGCTCAAGCCCAGGCGGGGCCGCCGCCCACCCTCCGAACTCCCGCCGCCTTCAACGACTTTGGCGAGTTGGGCGACTCGGTCAAAGGTCAGTTCGCCGCCGTCGGCGAGGACGCCGCCGATGACGCCAAAGGCTGGCTGCGCAACGCCGGGCTGGACCTGGGAGAACGCGCCAAGCGAGAAGCCACCGCCATGCGAGACGCCGCCCGCAAGGCGATGCAGGAAGAGACCTCGCTGCGCGGCTTGAAAGAGCGCGCCAAGAAAGAGCTCGACGCCGCCAAAGAGCGGATGAAGGACGAACTGCTCGACGCCAAGTCCGACGCCCTGGCCGAACTCGAAGGGTTGGCCCTGGAGAAAATCGACGAGGTTCAAGAACACGGCTTCGCCGCCGTCGAACTGGTCGAAGAGCAGGCTCGCAAAGAGTTAAGAGACAGCGGCTGGAATCCGCGCTAGAACGGCATGGACGAAACCGATCTGCGCTCGCTGCTGCTTCGCCGGCTCCACCTGATCGTCGCCGAACCGGGTCGGGTCGACCCAGCGAAAAAAGCGGTGTTCCTGGTCGAAGCGTATGGTCTGGGGTTTCTGGTAGAGAACCCCGAGGCCTATTCCGACGAACTGTTGCGGTCGTATAACGCTCTGACTTCGGCCATGGCTAAGTTACGCGGCGGTCACGTGTCTCACGTGCCGCTGTACAGCGAGTTCCCCACCCGAGTTCCCGAACAGGGCGCCTACCTGACCAAGCGCCTCTTGGGCTACGTGATCAACGCGGCCCGCTGGGATGTACCCGGCACAGAAGTCGACGGCGGCTACGTGATCCCGGAATGGCTGTTCCAACTCGAGCATTTCGGAGCCAACCCGGTCACCGGGATGCAGGACCTGCAGCTTTTTCTCAAGGCTAGGTTCGAGCAGTCCAAGCGCTCGCGCGAAACGCCTCGAAAGCCGACGCGAATCCGCATCGTCGATAGCGAAGCGGCGCGCGACGCGCTGCGCGGCTGGCTGAAGCGCAGCCTGGGCTCGAAGACCTCGTACCCGCCCGACTATCAGCAAGACTTGCTGGCCGTGCTGGGCGCGCTGGGTTTGCCCCAACTGACGCCGGCCGAGGTCGGATTTCGCGAGCATCGAGCGCTGCTCTCGAGCTTCCTGTGGAGCGGCCGCCGCTGGGAGCAACTCGCCCCGTTCCTGGAAACGCCGACCGACATGCTGCGCACTTTCGCCGCCCTGACCGGCACCGATATCTCTCTGGACAAACCGATCAAATATCCCCGGCTAAGCAAGGCCGAGCGCCGTTTCGTGCTGCGCTGCCTGGAAGCGATGGGCCCCACGGAACTGGTCGAGGATCAGCTGCAGAAGTATCGCGGTCTCTGGCTAAAGCTCGAGCGCGGACTGCACAGCGGCGAATGGAAACGCCACTTTCCCAAAGCGCACGCCGCCCTGAGCCGACTGGGAGAAGGGCTCTGTCGCCCTCGTTTCTCGACCCTGGAACAGGCGCTGAGCCGGGCCGACGGGGCGACCCTGGCGAGCGAGCTCGAACGTTTGCCCGGCGGGGTCACGGTCCGCCGCTTCGCCCACCTGATGGCGGTTTTAGAGGGCGAGGAGCGAGAGGCCCTTCTGCAGCGCTTGCGCCCTCGGCTGGAGAAAGCTTCGCTCAAAGACTTGCTGATGCTGTCGGCGGTGCTGCGTCGCGACGGCTGGGCCACGCGGGCTCTGGTGCTGACCAAACGTGGGGCTACTCAGGTGATCCCTCGCCGCCCCGACCGCCTGGCGCCCGAGGTTCGAGCTCGACTGGTGGAGGAGCTTGAAGAGCGCATCATCGCTCGCATCGGGAGCCAGCACGGCTCCTGGGCCCAGGAGAAGATTTACATCGACCCGGCAGTGGACGACGTGGTTCTTCCGCTGTCGTTGCGCAGCGCCTCCGAAGGGCTGCTGACCCTGGGTCGGGGCAGTCGCCTGCCGCTGGGGGACGCGGACACCGTACGCATCTACGTCTACTGGAAGCAGCGTCAGCGTCGCACCGACCTGGACCTTTCCACCATCACCTTTGATGAGGACGGTCGCTGCACCGGCTTTGTCGACTGGACCCGACTTCACAGCAGCGGCATGGTGCACTCTGGCGACCTGCAGTCGGCCCCGCTGGGCGCCGCTGAATTCATCGACGCCCGTATCGACGAAGTGCGGGAGAAATCGGGCCGCTACCTGGCCGCCGGAGTGTTCCGCTTTAGCGGAGACCGGTTCAGCGAGATGGAAGCGTTCACGGGCTGGATGGAGCGAGAGCAGCCAGACGCCGACTACAAAACCTTTGACCCGGCCACGGTAGCCCAGAAGGCCGACCTGAAAAGCACCGCCTCCTACGCCATCCCGTTCCTCATCGACCTGCAAGAGCGTCAGGTGCTGTGGCTGGACCTGGCCGTGTGGTCGCTGGACCGCTCGAACCAGATCGCCAACAGCTACCTTCGTTTGGAGCAGTTGGTGGGAGCGGGCGCCGAGATGGCGCGCTGGGCGCCTACTCTGGGCGGTCTGGCGCGTTATCACGTGCAGGCGCGCGGCGGTCAGGTCGTCGCTTCGCGGGACGAAGCCACCCTGAGCTTTGCCCTGGATCCGGCGGCGGACTTTCACCCCGGCGACTGGAGCCGGGTTCTGGCCGAGTTGCTGTAGAACGAAGCGGCTTGACGGCCCGGCCGGCAACGGCTAGCCTGAAAGCAGGCCGAGGCCTATGGAGTGCTTCCTTCCTTTCAATTCTGGATAACCAGCGTTCCTGATCCCCTCGCCTATTTTTTTTGCCCGAGCCTGGCCGGCCGGATCGGCTCAGAGCTTCAGGTAGTCCAGCGACTGCGCCAGTTGCAGGAAGCGCTCTTTCGGCACTCCTTTTCCGTTCAGGCTGTAGGCGGGCAGCCCGCTCTCCATCTCGGACATCCAGCCCGTTCCCAGGTCGTCGCCGTCGATCTCCAGACGGGTATCTCCGAAGGTGGGATGCTGGAACCGCTCGGTCCTGGCTCCCGGAGGGCGATCGCCGATCCCGCCGCTGGCCGCGTGCAGGGTTAGACGCCCATCTCCTACCGACCATTCGATGCTGTAGCCGTCGCCATCTTCGGGGTCGGGGAAAGGCGACACCTTGCTCAGGCTTAGCCCAGCGGTGTCGCGGGGCGCCACGATAGGGAGGCGAAGGCTTTTCAGGGGGAGCAGATCGTTAGGGTTCATGGGGGGATGTTTTCGCCGCGCGCTTCCCCCTCCTCCAGAGCGCTGTCCCCTCCAACCGCCTCCCCTCCAACCTATCCCTGCAGAAGCTCCTTGAGCTTCTTCCTGGCGTTAAACAGGCGCGAGCGCACGGTGCCTTCCACCAGGTCCAGCGCATCGGCCATCTCGTCATAGCTCAGCCCTAGATATTCGCGCAGGATCAGGATGTCCCGGTCCTTCTGAGGCAGCTTCTCCAGAGCGGCCTTCAGGTCCAGGCGGGTCTGCGACCGACCCGCGCCATCCTCGACGGTGAAATCGTCCCGGATCTCTTCGGTCGGACGCGCTTTACGCCGCTGGCCGTAACAGACGTGCAGGGCGATGCGGGAGAGCCAGCCGCGGAAGGCGCCGGGATGCTGCAGGTGATGCAACTTCTGGATCACCAGCAGGTAGGTTTCCTGGACGGCGTCGTCCACGGCCGACTCGGGGAGTAGCGGGGCCGCGATCTTCCTGACCAGGCGGTAGGTGGTGGCGACCAGTTCGTTCATCGCCATGGCGTCGCCGGCCTGGGCCCGACGGACATACTCTTCCAGCAGGTCGTCGCTGGGAAGGGGACGGGATGTCTGGGCTAGGGCGTTCACCTGACTTCCACCTCGAGAGCGGGCTCTTCGATGCGGCCCCGGTCCGGCCAGGCGGCTTTTAGCTGGGCCGTGGCGCCCAGGCTGCGGTAGGTCAGGTGGGAGTGGAGGTCGGGGTTGGAGGGAAACCGGCCGGTTTTGAGCCTTTCCGCTTTCAGGTTCCAGACGTCCTGGAGCAGGTCGTTGTCCTCCTGCAAGTCGCGGTTGGCCACTTTGTTGTTGACCGAGCCGAACAGTCGGTAGAGGGAGTCCTCGCCGAACAGGGAGAGGGGAGTGTAGGGGGGAGCCAGGGCGGGCTCGCGCAGGAATCCAGGCTGGTCAAAGAGGCGGCGGCGATGGCTGTAGATCAGCAGCGCCAGGCTGCGCTCGGCGTCGAGGGCCAGCGCGGCGGGTGTCCAGCCGGTGTTAAACCCGAACAGGTGGAGGGGTCGTTCGTAATCGGCGCGTTGGAAGGCGTTCTGGTAGAGGGTGGGGCTGTAGTCCTGCAGACGTTCCAGGAACAGGCGATCGACGGCTTCTTTGCTGACCGCTTTGATGACCGTCAGGCGCTCGAGGCGTTCGTCCCAGGTTTTCAGGAGCGCTTCGCTGGTCGGCGTCTCGGCGAAGGCGGGGAGGACTCGGTGGCGCAAGAGGGCGCTGGCGGTCGACTCCCAGTAGGGACTGACCTCGCGGTCGTAGGCGCGCAGGTAGATTTGCCAGAGCAGGTCGGCTTGATAGGGCTTGGCCTGCCTCAGAGACTGGGCCATAATTTCCCGAATAACGTGGTGATCGCGGACCGTCAGGGGGCGACCCTGGGCCAGGTAAGTTGTAGCGGCTGCGGCCTGGGCTGGAGGCAGGTCGAGGTCTTCCGGGCCCCCACCGTCTTGAAGGTCAAGCAGGCCGCCCAGGTCGTCGGGCTGTCCGTAAACGATGTCGATCGCCATCTGCCCTTCTAAGCCGGATTTCCGGATCCACGGCTGGTTCCACAGCATGTGATGGAACAGCGGCAGGGTGAACAGGGTGCCGCCGATCAGCCCCAGCAGCGCCAGGCTCACCGGTCGACGCCAGGCGCGCCGCTCCGGGCGGGTCTCTAACCAGGGGTGGGTCGCGGCCAGCCAGCGCGCTACCGCCAGGCTCAGTAGCACCATCAGACCGACGACCGCGGCGCCCTGAGGGGACGCGGCCTGGGAAAGCACGCTGCAGAGCGCGCTGACCCCGGCGCTCATCGGGGCGCTTCGAGAGTCGTGTAGCAGGACGAAGAAGCGAGCGAACGAGGCGACGCCTGTCGCCAGCGCGGCGGCCAGCAGCGCCATCACGCTCCAGCGGACCGGTTGCGCCAGCGGGCGGCGGCCCAGAAGCGGGGTGATGAGCGCGCCGATCAGCAGGACGCCGAGGGCGCTCAGGCCGATCTCTCGCAGGCTGATCAGGGTGGCCAGGAAGGCCACCAGAAACCCCAGGAGCAGCCCGTTCCCTTGCACGATCCAGCGCACCAGGCGCTCCCTCGGGCCGGGGCGGCGCGAGGCGGTCAAGGCCAGGCCCGTGTTGGCGATAGGCTTGGGACCGGCCTGGACTAGCGGGTCGAATTGGCTGAATAGCCCCTCGAAGGTATCGTCGTCATCCTCGTGCATCGGTGTTCTCTCCCTTATTGGATTCTTCCACCAGATGCGCGACCCCCCGAGAAAGTTCAGAGGTTGGGAGAAAATTTTTTCAGGCTTTCAGGGCTCGGGCCAATCGTTCGAAGACGCGACGGTCGGTCGACTGGGCGACGTTGAAGCGCAGGAAGTCGCCCGCCGTCTGGCTCGGGCTAAACGAGTTGCCGGGGGCCAGCATCAGGTCGTCGCGCAGGCATTCCCTGGCCAGGACGGCGGCGTCGACCCCGTGAGGCAGGCGGCACCAGACGAACATGCCCGCCCGAGGCACCAGCCAGGGGGTCAGGCCCAGCGGCTTCAGTCCGGCGATGGTCTTTTCGGTGGCTTCGACCAGGCGCTGGCGGACCGACTCGACGTGTTTGCGGTAGCCGCTGTCGGTCAACGCGCTGAGCAGCACGCTGGCGGCCAGGCGGCCGCCTCCGAACGAGGTGGCGATTTTCAGGTCGGTCAGGGCATCCAGCCAGTCCCGGCGGGCGGCGATGTAGCCGCAGCGCAGCGAGGCTGACAGGGTCTTGCTGTAACTGCCGATGGAGACCATCCGGGAAAGTCCGTCGAAAGCGGCCAGTCGGGGCGCTGGGGTGGGCTCGAAGTCGGCGAAGATGTCGTCCTCGAGGATGACCAGGTCGCTGCGGTCGGCCAGTTTCAGGAGTCGATGAGCGGTCACGGCCGACAGGGTGGCGCCGGTGGGGTTGTGGATGCCCGAGTTGGTGATGTAGAGGCGGGGCGAGTGCTGTTCCAGCGCCTGCTCGAACGCTTCCAGGTCGGGTCCCTGGGGAGTATAGGGGATGCCGATCGAGGTGACGCGGTGGGCTCGGAGCAGAGCGTGGAAGTTGAAGTAGCAGGGGTCGTCGACCAGCACGGTGTCGCCGGGCTGCAGCAGAAAGCGGCAGACCAGGTCGATCGATTGGGTGCCCGATTCGGTCAGCATGATCTGGTCCGGGTGTGCTTCGACCCCGAAGCCGGTCAGACGTCGAGCCAGGATTTGGCGCAGGTCGGGGTCGCCGAGCGGGGTGCCGTACTCGGTCAGCGTGGCGGTGTCGGCGCGGGCCAGGGCTCGCAGGGCGCGTCGGACGCCGGCGTCGTACATCCAACTGTCGGGGAGCCATCCGCAGCCCGGTTTGAGGACGGAGGGGGAGGTTTCCAGCGACTGGCGGGAGATCCAGAGCGGGTCGACCTCGCGGTCAAGTTTGGGGCCCAGTTCGGCCAGGTCCAGGGGTGGAGTGGGACCCGCCACGTAGAAGCCGGAGCCGCGCCGCGAAGCCAGGACCCCTTCGGCGACCAGTCGCTCGTACGCTTCGACCACGGTCGAGACGGAGAGGCTCAGGGCTTTCGCCTGCTCGCGGACCGAGGGCAGACGCGAGCCGCTGGGCAAGGAGCGGGAGGCGATGCGGGAGCGCACGGTCTGCATGACCTGGTCGACCCGGGTGGTCTTTGGGGGGGTGCTTTTCAAGGGGGCCTCCTGAGACTGTACTGACGATTAGATCAGAACAGTTCTGCTCGATTGTACTGAAATTGTCTCTGGGAGAGGCGTCTCCTTCCGTGCTCTACTGAGGCTATGAGTTATGCAGTGAGCCCGCAGGCGCTGACGGTGGAGCGGGACAGGATGAAGCAGGGGTGGCTGAACGGTTTCCTCGGCATGGTGATTTTCGCGGGCTCATTGCCGGCCACGCGTCTGGCGGTTGCGGGCTTCTCGCCGACTTTTCTGACCTGCGCGCGGGCGACCATCGCGGGCGTGCTAGGACTGGCGCTGCTGATCGGGTTTCGGGAGCGTCGACCGGCACGCGCGGACCTGAGGGCGTTCTTTCTGGTGGCGCTGGGCGTGGTGGTGGGCTATCCGCTGCTCAGCGCGCTGGCCTTGCAGCACATCTCGTCGGCGCGCTCGATCGTGGTGCTGGGGCTGTTGCCGCTGGCCACCGCGGTGTTTGGAGTGATGCGCGGGGCGGCCCGGCCGCGCCCGGCGTTCTGGCTGTTCTCTGGGATGGGCAGCGCCTGTATCGCGGGCTTTGCGGCCAGGGGGGGGGGCGGGTTGGCGTCGTGGAAGGGCGATGGGCTGATGCTGGCGGCGATCGCCCTGTGCGCCGTAGGCTACGCCGAGGGGGCGCGCCTTACCGGGCGGTTTGGGGGCTGGCAGGTGATCAGTTGGGCGCTGGTCCTGTCGCTGCCCGTGATGATTCCGCTGATGCTGCTGACGGCGCCGCCGTCGCTGGTCGGGGTAGGGCTTTCCGCCTGGGCGGGGCTGGCCTACGTCTCGCTCTTTAGCATGCTGCTGGGGTTCGTTTTCTGGTATCGCGGGCTAGATCTGGGCGGGATCGCGGCGGTCAGCCAGTTGCAACTGGTACAGCCGTTCCTGGCGCTGACGCTGGCGGCGCTACTCCTGCACGAGACCATCGAGCTGCGCATGCTGGTGGCTTCGGTAGGGGCGATGCTCTGCGTGGCCGGAGCCAAGCGCTTCGCCAGGTGAGAGGCCGGCGGGCTCTACCGAAGCTCTCGATTCACCGATGCGCGGAATGTTCCGCCGATCGGCGAATCGGTGGCCGGGTTGGAGTGGCCATCAGCCCTCGACTCACCGATGCGCGGAAGGTTCCGCTGATTGGCGAATCGGTGGCCGGGTTGGAGTCGGCCATCAGCTCTCGACTCACCGATGCGCGGAAGGTTCCGCCGATCGGCGAATCGTGGCCGGGTTGGAGCGGGCCAGAAGCTCTCGATTCACCGATGCGCGGAACATTCCGTCGATCGACGAATCGGTGGCTGGTTTGAGCTGGTCGGGAGCTCTCGATTCACCGATGCGCGGAACATTCCGTCGACCAGCGAATCGGTGGCCGGGTTGGAGTGGGCCATTAGCCCTCGATTCACCGATGCGCGGAATGTTCCGCCGATCGGCGAATGGGTGGCCGGTTTGAGCTGGTCGGG
>JAEXNA010000248.1 GCA_023447635.1 Vulcanimicrobiota bacterium
CGCCCGATGTTATTCGCGGCGTATTGCGCATGGGTTAAATCGTAAGCGGGGCGGGCGACGTCGCCAAAAGGCGACGGGGCATCCGGGGCGTACCGAACGTCACACATCCTTGCCATCGTTACTAAGCTTTCGTGAGAGACACCCCGAGTCTCGCAATGCGCTATAGTCGAGGCAAAGAGAACCCTGTCACCTGAATCCTCGATGGGCGACACATCATCTGCCAGCAGCGCCCTTGCTACAAGCGATGTAACTCGCTCGTCTTCCGTACCTGTAACGGACAATGCTCTTAAGTGAGGTAACGACCGACTGGCATGAGCCGGAAACCATCCAAAGAGCCTGTAAGCGCTCATGCGAACATAGGGACACGAGCTCTCAAACAAGACGTCCAGGGAAGCCATGTTGCTCTGGACCGCAGCGTAGGATTTAGGATTAAAATAGTAACTGCCGAGCGCTTTCTCTGGTCCGAGACACGAATCTTCGAACCCCAACGCTATGTGGACCAGGAAATCGATCATTTCACCCTTCCACTCATCAGAAAGCGACAGCGCCAGTTCACAGAAGAACGGAACCGATGCCGCCGCTGCCGGAGGCCTCCATCCTTGGTGGTAGAGGAGGTCCTGAAGTCGGTGGAGAGCATTCAATCTGTCCTCCCCCAGATAAACCCGCTTCAAGAGTCTAGGAACGTTGCGACCAAAGCAATCCACGGCCCAGATCCTCCACCAGCTCACGCTCCGAAGTCGAGCCAAAAAGTCCTCTGTCGATTCTTTGCTAACCACGAGTAGTCTGCCTCGCTCCTCTACCCGCCCAGCGCGGCGACCAACTGCTGGGTGAGGTCGGCGGCCCCTGCGGAGCGGGCCAGGGGGGCGCCCTGGCTCGCCCAGTGGGCGCCGAAGCCGGGTTCGCCCTGGGCGCTGGCCGCCTCGTGCAAGGCCTTTCCGACCGAGTAAGCTCGAGGGTAGTCCGGGACCTCGAGGCCCTCGGGAAGGTCGGTGAACAGGTTGAGAAGACAGCGCGCCGGGCGACCCGAGATGGCGCGGGTCATCACCGTCTGTCCCGACCCCTCCAGCAAGGATCGGCGGTGAGCCGGGGCCGCACTCGATTCGGGCGAGGCGATGTAGGCGGTGCCCAGTTGCACCGCTACGGCACCGACCTGCAGGGCAGCGCGAGCGCCCGCGCCGTCCATGATCCCACCCGCGGCGATCACCGGAAGACGCAGTTCCCGAACCAACCATTGGGTCAAAGCCAGGGTGCTCAAGCGCAGGTCCCGAGCCGACGGGTCGAAGCAGCCTCGGTGACCACCCGCCTCGTACCCTTGCGCAACCACGAAGTCCACCCCGGCCGCCTGGGCGGCCAACCCCTCTTCCAGCGAGGTGGCCGTGGCCAGGAGAACCACGCCGGCCCCCTTCAGCGCGGTCACCGCCTCGGCCGAAGGCAGCCCGAAGTGAAAGCTCACCGCTCCCGGCCGCGCTTGCAGCAGCAGGCGCAGCATCTCCGGGTCCTCGACAAAAGAGCGATAGATTTCGGAAAGTCCATCCGGCGCCTTTGCTCCGAAGCGCTCGAATTCGGGCGCCAGACCCCTCAACCAGGCCGCCTCGACCTCCGGTCGTTCCCGGGCCGGAGCGTGGCAGAACAGGTTCACGTTGAAAGGGCGTTCGGTCAACGCGCGCGTCGCCGCGATCGCCTCGCCCGCCCGCCCCGCGTCCAGATGGCCTACGGCCAGGCCGCCCAGCCCTCCGCCGCTGTTCACGGCGGCCGCCATAGCCGGCGTGGATACACCGGCCATAGGCGCCTGCAAAACTCGCACCCCGAGGGGAAGTTGGTCGCTCATGGTCCCATGATAGACCAACTCCACCTCCGGAGCCAACGACTCTAGAACTCCGTGATGGTGATCGTCACCTCGTCCGGCGCGCGGTTGTCGGCGATGAACGAACTCTGGTCCAGATTGTCGTCGAAACCAAAGCCGTAGGCCGCTCCATAGGGAGCCTTCTCGGTCGGCAGACTGTGGGCGTGGATCAGCTTCGAGTACAGGTTGGTGGGAAGGTTGGCGTAGAAGGTCGCCGGGTCGAAAATCCCCGGAGCGTAGGTCCGATACATCGTGCTCGAAATCAGCAGCGTCGAGCGGTTGAAGTTCGCGCTCAGCGTCGACGCGTGCTCGCGCACGATATCTTGCTCCCGCCCCGGTGCCGCATTGGCCACGTCGGCGATCAGTGCGCCGTTCCCGATGATCACGTCGGCCGAGGTCGGCTTCGGAATGGTCACGCTGCGCTGGCCGTCCTGGCGGAAGACCAGTTGGTCCTGAGCGTTGACGCGCCCCACGAAGGTCCCGAAGGCCGAGGTCACCATGGTCAGGTCCTCGTCGCGATACTTCTCCCACACCTGATCGATGTAGCTGTCGTAATAGTCCAGCGGGAAGGTCGGAACGCCCGGGATGTTGTTCTTCACGTTGTAGATCCCGTTATCGGGAGAGACCACGCGAATCGGGCTCACCGTCGTGCCCGTGGCCGTCCCTGGCACGATCAGACCCTTGAAATCCAAATCGGCGGCGATCTCCCCAAACAGGGCCGATCGCGCTCCCTCTTTGGCGCCCACCGTCTGGGTGCCCGTGGTCGAACCGGTCATGCTAATGGTGAACGGCAAGGCCACCATCTGCACCTCGGTTTTATTGATCCCCATCCCCGGCAGGCCGCTGTCCGGGCTAATTTTGTAATCGTACTCGACCCAGTCCCAGAGCGTCTTGAAGTTTGGCTCGTCCTTGTTGGACCAGCCCGACGGAGCCACCCACAGCGCGGGAGGGTCCGTCGGCAGTACCGGCTTGTTGAGCTGAGTCTTGATCTTCTCGCCCACGGACACGTAGACGCGTCCCGAACTCATCAGCGGCAGCTTCATGGTCAGGCCCTCGGCGGGCACCGGGATATTGTAGTCGGCGACCCCGTCGCGCAGATCGTCGACGTCCATCGGCACGAACTGCCCCTGAGGGGTGACCCGATAAAAACGACGGTCGCCCGCATCGAGATTCGGGTTCTCGCCCTTGATGAAGATGTAGCACGGCGACTGGCCGGAATTGTTGACGATCTTCAGGTCCAGCGTCTCCTGGTCGGTGCTCTTGAAACGCATCACATAAGGCACGCCCGGCTGCAGCGTCCCGCCGTCGCTAACCTCGTCAAAGGTCACGCCTTCGGCGTCCGCCTCGCCCGGGATCTCCTGCAGATGGGTCGCCGAGGCGCCCTGCCCCAGCGTGGATCCATCCCCCAGCGCGAACAGGTCGGCGTGGTAGTGCTCATGCCCCTCGGGCACCGGCCCACTCAGGCGCACCGACTCGAGCAGCGAAACCGGCGTCGGTTGGGCCACCGTGAAGGTGAGGTAGTAGAAGGGCCGAGTGGTGGCCTGCGGCGAGGTCAACCCCACCAGCGGCAAAGTGGCCCCGGAGGGAGCCGCTAGCGAACCCGAAACCCGAATCTCGTTACCCGGGGCCGATCCCGGGTCAAAGGTCATCACACCAGAGAAGCCGTCCTGGCGGGGCAGCGCCACCTGACCACCGGCCACAGGAATGGTCGTCCCTCCGGCTCCAGAGCCTCCCGTAGCCACGAAGTCGTCTCCACTGTTACCACAGCCGGCCGCCAAAGCTCCGGCGGTGATCAGAACACTCAGTACCTTCTTCATTCCAGACTCCTCTCTCATTCGGACAAGACGCTAACCAGCCGTGGCCGGTTCCATTCAACACTAAAGCTAAGCGCCAGACCCCTCTCTCTCAATTCCTGGGACAGACCCGGAAACCGAGGGTATAGACATTCCATCGCCCGGTCTGGTCCGAAGGCTGCGCCACCTGCAGCCGGCAATCGACCAGCGTGGTCACGGCGCGACTCCAGCCAGGCTGGGTCTCGTCGCTGGCTTGACTGGGGTTGGTGGTCGACAACGAGCCGTCGCCCCGGAAGAAGCGAACTCGAAAGCCACCTCCTCCTTCGTCCATAGGCACCGGGCCTAACTCTTCCAGTTTCTCGGGCGGCCGGCCGGTCACCAGACCGACCCCCGGCAACACCACATCTGGTAACAGGCTATCGGTCAGGCTTCCCGTAGGCTGCCAGGCGACCAGAGGCGACGGTCTGGCGTCCCTTAGCCCTGCGGTGTAGGGCGCCTCCCAGCGAACCAGATGCCCCGTCATGGGTCCGTCCGCGACGACGGTATAGTGAACCCAGCTTTTCCAAACCGCCACCCCGTACGGGCTGACTTCGAAGCTTCTCTTGTCCCGCGCGGACAACGGACTGGCCATGGAAACGCCGCGATCCAACGAGTCGACCCGAACCGAGGACAGGCGGGTCTGACGCAGATCGTCCTGAATGGTGCGGAAAGCGATGTCGGCATCTTCACGAACCACATACGATGAACTGACTTCACGCTGCAAATTCTCCGCCACCCAGACCACCCGCCCGATGGCGACCAGCACCAGGATCGCCAAGGCGCAGGCCACCAGCAGCTCGATCAGGGTGTATCCGTGCCGCCGCCTCATAACTCTCGAGCCACCGACAGGTTCATCTTCAGCTCTCGGTGGACCGCCCGCGCGCCAGGTCCGGCCGCCTCATCCCATTCGACCTGCAAGAGCAGGGTATCGAGTGAACCCGGGGTTGAACCCATGACCGACCCGTTTCCCTTCACCGGATCGACGCTGACACGGGTGGTGAACGTCGTCTCGACCCGGCGCCCCTCGACCACGGTGGGGAAACTGACCTTGCTCCCATTCCAAGTGGTGGGGGCTGGAATCCCGTAATGATGAGCCTGAGCTTCCTCGACCAAACTCTCCATCACCACGTGGGCCATCATCTCGGCCCGAGTCTGACTCGACTGCCGAAGGTCGATAGCAAAGCTTCCGAGCACGACGGTCAGTCCCACGACCAGCACGGCGACCGTAGCGAGCACTTCGATAAGGGTGAACCCCTGCCGCCTCATCTCCACCCCTCGGCTAGACGACGCGGGTAAGCGAACGACGCATCTCCGGCCAGGCTGCCCTGGGGCAGCAGCAGGTCGGTCTGGCTCTCGAACACCCCACCCAGGCCAGCGGCAAACTTCTTCGGACTGTACAGCGACGCGCGATCAAAATAGGGATAGTGGTACAGGTCCTGGACTTCGACATCGCCCTGCAGCGAAGCGACCACCCCGATGGTTTTCTGGCAGTCGACCTTGACGTTACCTTCGGCGACCAGCAGCCCCAGGGCCATCCTGGCCCCTTCGGCGTTGCCCACGGTCAGCTCATTGCCCGCCAAAACGGCCACTCCAGGCAGTTCGCGCAAGGGGGAAAACTGACCCGACTCGTTGCTGTCGAGCTGGTCGTAAACCTCGTTTTTCATTTTACGCAGGACGCCCTTGAACGAGGCCACGCATAGCCCCTCGAACTCGCCTAGCGCTTCCTTCAAAAACTTTTCCGCCTCCTGTTTGATAGTCTCGGCTTCGGTGCTTTTCTGGTCGCCGCAGGACGGGTTCTCGAACGGGATGACCGATTTTACCGCCCGTTCCACCACCACGATGATCACGTCTTTGAACACTCCCACAGCGAACTCGGGCAGCACCTCGACCACAAATTTCTCGGCTCGAGAGCGGAAGGCGTCCCAGCTGATCTTCTCCCAGTTCAGCTCGCCCACCGCGTCGGCGACCAGTTCGGGGCGAACCTTGAACAGCACGGGGGTGACACCGCGTCCAAAGAACCAGAAGGGCGACATGGTGAACAAGTTGTCGCCGGTAAAGTAGTTCAGCTCGGTCGAATAGACGATCGACAGGTAGTCGAACACCGGTCGCAGGCAGTTATCGAACGGCAGCGGGATCGGCCAGGGGCCGCCCAGCCCGATCACCTCGAGCAGCGGAATAAACTCGAACGTCGTCGCGTATTTGGCAAAGTAGCTGTTGCGCCACTGCCACGGGCCCACGTAGGGCAATTTGGCAACCTGGGGCGCCACCTCACTGATCAAGGGCGCAAAAAAGTCATCGTTGAACCCTTGCAGGGCCGAATTTCCGTCGGCGAGCTGATCGATCAGGTCGCCCATCGTCACCCCGGGAGCGATCCCGTGTGCCATCGAGATATCGCCCGTAGCCGTGATAAGTCCGGTGATCCCGTGATTGAGTCCGTAGTCGCCGACGAGCATGACCGAGCCCTCGTTGTAGTCGCCGCCCTCGACGGTCAGGTCGCCGTCCACGACCAGGCTGGAACCGGGCTCCATAATCAATCGACCCTTGGGATAGCCAAAGAGGTCCGATGACGAGATCGTCTCGCCGCTGAAGTCGGTCCAGCCGTCGGGTCGACGAACGGTCAGATTGCCAGAGACCTTCAGCACCGAGCCCTTCATCAGATAGACGTCACCCCGCACCTTGATGTCGCGCTTCTCCAAATGCAGCGTACGGCCCGGGGCGACCGACAGAGTGGTCTTCATGTCGATCAGCCCATCGCCCCAGGTCCAGCTCGGGTTTCCGTCGCCCAGGTGCACCACGCGTGTGGACGTGATCAGCTCTGCAAACGGGTCCTTGCCGGTCACCAGATCTTTGACGATATCGAGCAGTTTGCCCATGATATAGAGATAGGACCAGCCGTTGACCCTCTGCTCACCATCTTCTTTGGCGGTCTGAGGGACCTTCGAGTCGCTGAGCTTCGATTCCAGGTCGCCGGCGTCGTCGTCAAGCTGATCGGTGGTCTCTTTGATCTGCTCCTTGAGCGAGGCGATGTCGCCCTCCAGGTCCTGAATCTCGCCTTCTAAGCGAGCGATCCGGGCCTTATCAGGCTTAGGCTCGGACCTGGCCTCCTGCAGCTCTTGCTGCTCGGCCTGCAGCGCTTCGTTCTTCTCCTTGAGCTCTTTGCTCAGCTCCTTGAGCTTCTTGGTCCCCTCGCTGCTCGATGGCCCGGCTGCCGAGAAGTCGATCGGGTAAGGGCACATCACGTAGAAGACGATCAAGAACGGCGCGTCGTCTTGCATCCCCGGAATGGGAAAGAACGGAATTTTGCAGGCCTGGCCCACGCCGAAGAAGGAGATCAGATTGTCCGTCTTGCCGCTGAAAAGCTGGCGCAGATGTTCAGCTGTGAACAGCTCGTCGTCAAAAAACTCGGTCTTGTCGACGCTGTCTGCCGCGACCTGGTCGCCTAACTCTCGCAACCGATCAGCCAGGGGCTGCATCCGAGATAAGTGGTGCGGATAGCCGCTCATGGGAATAGCGCCTGCGCCGTCACCCTCGATCGGGATCTTGACGGGACCGGCCACGGACAGGGCACGCCCGGACGGATAGCTTTCCGATACGGTTAACGCAGCGCCTGCGCAGACGTCAACCGGCCGCCCACTGGACAACGACAAGGCTTTCCCGTCCGTGGCCTCGGCAGAATAGGCCGGGTTAGAGAAAGCGAAAACCGAGTCGGCCACGACACTTCCGTTTGGGGCATAGAGGCCGTAGGGGAAAAGCTGGGAGTAGCTTGACAGCGTACCGCCCCGGTCGTTGCCCGCCGAAGAGAGCAGGTCCATCAAGGTGTGGCCCGGCGACACCACGGTCGAGCCGGCTTTGCGCGCCTGATTCCCGGAGAACGCCATCTCTGGAACCGGTGAGGTCGGTGCCCCCAACAGGTTCTCGAAACTACCCCAACCGCCAGCCACGGGATTGTTCACGCTGCCCCCGCCCCACTTCGTGCTCAGGGTCAGGCGAGAGCGAGGCACCGGATAGCTGAAATCGGCCCCAGGGCTCACCCCGGCCGACCCCTGCCCCGTCTCCAGGGCGTGCAGCATCTGGGCGTGCACTTCCTGACTTCCTAGCAGCAGAGCCAGTCGCGACTCTTCGTCGAGTTCGGTCTGATTGGCCCGCTGAGCCAGGGTAAACAGTCCCGCGAGCAAGATGAGCAACACCGTTAGTAGAGTCAACGCCATCGGCAGCAGAAAACCGCGCTTCCTGAGCTTTCTATATGGCAATTTCATCCCGGTCCCACCTGTGACGAGGTTCGTTTGTCGTGCTCTAAACCAGTCCTTTTCAAGACGCCAGGGATACCACCTAGAGTTCCCTCCCCGTCCCAAAGACCGCAAAGCTCCTAAAGCGCCAGGGCCAGGCGAACCGCCAGCCAGAACACCCGCTCGTGCAGGTCGACCGCCGAAGTCCAGTCGCGGAAGTCCCAACTCTCGCTGCCCAGGTCGTCGCCGCAGCAAAGCAGCGGCACCAGCGGAACCTGGCGGAACTGCGCCACCGCCAGCAGCGCTGCCGCTTCCATCTCGACCGTCAGGGCGCCGGAAGCGCGCCGCCGCTCGATACGCGACGCCGTCTCTCGATACAAAGCGTCGGTGGTCCAGGTCGCCCCCTGGCGAAAGCGAACGCCCGCCCCGCTCATCACCTCGGCCGCCTTCTCCAAAGCGCCCGCCTCCGTCTCCACCTCCCGACCAGGCCTCAGGTAGTGATGCGAAACCCCCTCGTCGCGCAGCGCCTTTTCGACCAGCACCAGCGCCCCCAGTTCGTGTCCCGGCAGCAGCCCTCCGGCGCCTCCACACACCACGAAACGACGACAGCCCAGGGCGATCATCTCTTCCAAGGCCACCGCCGCCAGCGGACCTCCCACCCCGGGCGAGGCCACGGCCAGGCGCTGCCCCTGATGCTCGAGCACCAGGATCGGGTCGGCTCCGATAGCCGAC
>JAEXNA010000132.1 GCA_023447635.1 Vulcanimicrobiota bacterium
GACCCATTGGCATTCCGACGTTTGAGGACAAGGTTCTCCAGCGAGCCGTGACAATGGTCTTGGAGGCTGTTTACGAACAGGATTTCCTCGACTGCTCTTACGGATTTCGGCCGGGGCGCTCACCTCACCAGGCGATGGATTCCCTCTGGAAGCAAGTGATGGACATGGGTGGCTGTTGGGTGTTGGACATAGACGTCAAAGGGTTCTTTGACGCACTAGACCACACGCATCTGAGGAGCCTCCTGGACAGACGGGTGCGCGACCACGGAATACGGAGACTCATAGGAAAGTGGCTCAATGCGGGAGTCTTGGAGGAGGGCCGGGTCCACCGGGCCACCTCTGGCACCCCGCAAGGCGGTGTCATCTCACCACTTCTTGCCAACATCTATCTGCACGAAGTGCTGGATGTTTGGTTCGAGGAGGACGTGAAGCCTCGGCTGCAAGGCCGGTCTTTCATGATTCGGTACGCTGATGATAGTTTCATGGCGTTCTCGAACGAGAACGACGCCCGCCGAGTGCTCGAAGTGCTACCCAAACGTCTGGCGCGCTTTGGCCTAGAACTCAATGAGGAGAAAACCAAACTGGTGTACTTCAGAAAGCCCGGCGGCGGAGGTTCGGGTAAGCCCGGAACATTCGACTTCCTTGGCTTCACATTCTATTGGAGTAAAACCCTCAAAGGGGGCTGGGCCGTCAAACAGCGTACGGCCAAGTCTCGTCTGAGACGAGCTGTGACGAGAATCTCCGAGTGGTGCCGGAAGCACCGGCACTGGCCGCTTCCGGCACAACAACGGGCCCTCTCTAAGCAGATATCAGGGCACTACGCTTACTATGGGCGCGTCGGCAATATGCAATCCCTGGTCAGATTCGAACGACTTGTCGAGAGTATCTGGCGCAAATGGCTGAGCCGGCGCTCGCAAAAGGCGTATCTGACACTCGAGCAGTTCTGGCGGCTACGTGACCGCTGGCCGCTACCCCGACCGAGAATCATCCATTCTGGACGCGCAGCGAACCCGTAATTCGAGGAGCCGGATGCGGGAAATCCGCACGTCCGGTTCTGAGGGGGGCCGGGGAGGGCAACCTCCCTGGTCTACCCGACGTTCGCCAGCTTAAACCCGAAGGTCGACAAGGTGGGTGGAAGTAGCAGTGTGCAAAATTTGCATGTCACAGAGCCCGTTGCAAGACGACATTATCTGACCCAGGGTCTGTCCGGCGCGGAGCAACCCTCTCGGCTACTCTGGTCTCCTCCTCCAGCCTTCCCGTTTCTGGCTCCACCCTGACGACAGGGTCCAGCCGGGGGCTGCAGGCAAGGCCTCAACCTCTCCCCCTCCCAAATACAAGGCCACCTAGCGTTGTAGAGGATCTCCGTCACCGAAAGGCACGCGCTGAACCAGCTCCCAGGGGCCTCCGATGTAGCGCCAGACGACCAGAGCCTGGGCGCGGGCGATGAAGGGGACGAGGGCGGCTTGCAGTCTCTGCACTGTCTCTCTAGCGGTCGCAGGGTCTACCTTGTTCTGCACGGTGACGTGGGGTCGGAAGCCCTGGCTGTCTTGCGGAGTGAGGTGGGCGGCCCAGCTTTGACGCAGGCGGGCGTGGAGTTCGGTGAGTTCGGGGGCCTCCAGGAGGTAGGCGGCGCCTTTGCCCAGGGAGATGACCTTGCGGACGGCCACGTCGAAAGGCGGGCGGTCGGCGGCGGTTTGGACGTCCTGTAACACCTGCGCCTCCAACCGTCCAGGGACGGCGTGGAACAGCGTGAGGTGCGCTCCGACCTGGGTCCGGTGCGGGGGGAATAGCTCGGCTCGCTCGGCCTGGAAGCGGGCCATGGTGGCTTCGTCGAGGTCGAGGGTTATGACCAGTGGGCTGTGCATGGTGGGTGGAACCGCGGACGGCGAGGCGATGTTGCCTGGTACGGCCACGAGCCTGTGGGATGCGGGCGGCAGTGCTGCGGGTGGTACGACAGCGACCGGCGTTGGGCTTAACCTGGCGAGGATACCCGAACTTCCGAGGAGGAGCAGAGACTATGGATTCCATCAACAGAGAGCAGCCCGAGCAGAACCGCGCCGACCTGGTCGGCAGCGAGGCGGTCGAGAAGGTGCAGAAGCTGGTCGAGAAGGCGGGGAGCGGGTTCTTCACCACCCACGACGGCCGGACCCGGCCGATGGCGGTGCAGACGGTGGACGATCGGGGCCATCTGTGGTTCTTGAGCGCCAGCGACAGCCACAAGAACCTGACCCTGGCTCAGGACCCGACGGTGCGGATGTTCTTCCAGGGCTCGGCTCACGCGGAGTTTCTGAGCCTGGAGTGCAGCGCCACGGTGTCGGTCGACCGGCAGAAGATCGACGAGCTGTGGAAGCCTATCTTGAAGACCTGGTTCACCGAGGGGAAAGAGGATCCGCGCATCACGGTGATCGAGCTGACTCCACGCAGCGGCTACTACTGGGACACCAAGCACGGCAAGGCGGTGGCGGGGGTGAAGACGGTGGTCGGCGCGGCCATCGGGGTGACCCTGGACGACTCTATCGAGGGGACGCTGTCGTTCTAGAGCCATGGGGATTTCGATGTCGCTGTACAGTGTCGACGAGCCGGTGCTGACCAGGATGCTGGCCAGGCCGGAGCTGTGCTTGGAGATGATCGCTCCGGCTGAGGTGGAGCGGTTCGAGCTGGGGCTGGAGTTGGTCGATGACGAGGGGCACGGGTTCGAGAAGTCGTGGCACGGGGTGCACTATCTTCTGACGGGTTCGGCCTGGGAGGGGGAGCCTTCGCTGGCGTACCTGGTCAAAGGTGGGACGGAGTTGGAGTGGGAGGAGAGCTGGTTCGAGGTTCCTCCGCGCGCTCTGACTCCACCTCAGGTGAGGGAGTGGAGTGAGGCGCTGTCTCGGCTCACGGATGACGATTTGCGGGCGCGGTACGATGCTGCGGATATGGTGGCCCAGCAGATCTACCCGGGCTTCTGGGACCGGGATCCGGAGAGGGACAATCTGCTGGCATGGCTGATGCGGGACGTGCCGGGGATGCGGAGCTGTCTGCAGCGGACGGCTGCGGCGGGCCAGGGGATGCTGGTGGTGACGACCTGAGCGGTTAGGGAGGCGCAATGACTTATCCCGGGCTGGCCCGGCGGTAGGCTGAATGAAGGAGTAGGCGCATCCTATCTTACGATATCGTTAAAGGTTGGGTGGGGATAGTCAGCAGGCGACCGGCGGGAATATAATCAAGCCGGAGGACGAGACCTGAACCTCGAGCCGCTGTGTCTCGTAGGCTCTTTTTCTTCGGACTGCGCCACTGGTCAAGGGATGGATGGGCCGACCGATGACCTGGACTTCTGCGAACCGTTGCTTAAGTTCCCGCACGCCATCAGCTCGAGGCAGCCGACTCGGAGAGTAGCGAGTGACCACTGCAAGCTCCCCACCAGTGGGCGGTAGCACTCTGTCCAGGAGTTCCTTCGGATTGTCGCCCTTCGAACCGTGATGTGATGATTTCAATAAGGTCACGGACATCTGCGGGAAGAGACCTGATGACATCGACGACTCCCACGAGACGCGAGGAACGTCCCCGCCGAGCAAAAGTTCGAGACCGCCAGAACGCACTAGATAGGCACTTGATAGACGGTTCAGGTTCCAGGCGGGAAGGGGTCGCCCGGCTGCCTGGGCTTCGAGGGACTTGGCCAGAGCCTCTTCCGCCTCGTAAGCCATGTTCCCGGTAGGTGCGACCACGGAGAGTTCCAAGCCAAAGGTTGCCTCGGAGAGCAAGGTTTGCCCGATGGTGTTCATCACCACTGTGGTGCGACGGCTACGGATTTCTTTGGCAAGCAACTGGTAGAATTTTTGTAACGAGGACATCGCGTCGAGCTGTTGTTGGGCAGAGGGGGCTCCGAGCTGCGCAGCACGTGAGCACAGGAGGGGCAGTAGATGCTTGGCGTCGAGGGTCGGATAGCGCCAGAACTGCCTGATGCCTCCCTGGTTGATGAACCATTCAGCCACCTCGGAGAGTCCGCCGAAGTGATCGTCGTGAGGATGGGTTAGCGCGAGGAACTGTAACTCCGTTACGCCCCGACTCTTGAGGTAATTTAGCGAAGGCGCACTGCGGTCGGCGGTAAAGCAGTCGATCATACCCCATCCCGCGCGCGTTTCGATGAGGATACTTTCTCCCTTACCGCTGCCGAAGAAATGAAAGCTTGCGCTAGAGGCCAGTGCCATCGAATTCATCAGACAGTCTAGTCCTCATTCGCTCTAGAATTTCTGGCTCGATGACCTTCGGCCTCAGGACGCGGTTGCGCCATCCGTCGTGGCCAGAAGGCAAAATCACGTGTTCGGTGACCGTGCCTCGGCCCTCGACTATCTCCGCCCCCGGGGAGAATGTGCTTTTCGAGAACGCTGCTTCGAAGAGGTCACCGTTTTGGGCGAGAGTGAGATAGACTTTGTCGCCATCCACATTTTCTATGCGGCCAGTGTAGGTCGCAAGTACTCGCTCTCTGGGATTACGGTGAAGGAGCGGAGTCTTCACAAGCGAGCCTTTTCGGTAGTAGGTTAAGCCAGGATGGATTTGTTGTGGAGGACGCCGGTACAGCGTCTTCGACGCTACGGAATCCACGTGTTGCACTTCCTCGACCAGAAAGCTACGCATCAAGAACCTTCATCAATTCACGAGCTTGGTCTGTGATGACACTCTCGAAGAGATCAACAAGAATTTCGTGAGACTCCGTGAGCCAATCCTTCAGGAGGGATAGATCGGGGAGGGTTGTCCCCCTGGCTTCGCAGGCGCTAAAGAGGCTGATGCCATGAGAGCCCCCCTCGAGGTCCAGCGAGAGGACTCTTTGGCGTTGCTGGAGCTCGAACTGAGTGGACACCTCGAACTCCCTGACAACCATATCTCCTTGAAACGGAAGATGAGGAAGATGGAATCCATAGTTGAAGAGTTTAAAGAGCTGCACGGGTTGCTCGTCGTCGAGGTCGAAGGTATCCAGGTAGGCCAAGGAAAGCTCGGTTGGTCGGAACCCTTCGTGCAAGCTGGCCAAGCTTTCGATGGTAGGAAGGCTTTGGGCCAGGAACGCACTGAAGCCAGAATAGGGTTGTGACGCGTGAAGGGTTAAGAGACCCGGCCCGTACTGAACCGTGTATGTTCGCTCTTTGTTCTCGAGCCGTACTTTCGCCCCCAACGCGCCAGCGCGGTTCAGGGAGAGCATCTCGGTCTTGGGAGAGGATTCACCCAGAAGAGAAGCCCTGGTCAGCGGGCTCGGAAGTTTGGTGCTCATGAGGGTCGAGAGACTCGTTACGTCAAACTCGTCAGGCGTAAACTGAAGGTAGATGACACACTCCTCCAAGGCTGGTTTGCCATACTCCCGATTCGCAGTTGACCTTCGATAGCGATTCATGGGATTTGGCTTCCTTGTAGAAAAGAATAACCCTAGGTCCGGGACGAGTTCCCAAATACTGGTCAGAACTTGTCCTCTGACCCCGACAAGGCCGGCAGCGGGTTCTTCTCCACCCATGATGGCCGGACCCGGGCGATGGCGGTGCAGACGGTGGACGACCGGGGCCATTGTGGTTCTCGAGCGCCAGCGACAGCCACAAGAACCTGGCCCTGGCTCAGGACCCGACGGTGCGGATGTTCTTCCAGGGCTCGGCTCATGCGGAGTTTCTGAGCCTGGAGTGCAGCGCCACGGTGTCGGTCGACCGGCAGAAGATTGACGAGCTGTGGAATCCGATTCTGAAGACCTGGTTCACCGAGGGGAAAGACGATCCGCGCATCACGGTCTTCGAGCTGAATCCACGCAGCGGCTACTACCAGTCGGCCGAGTCCCCGATGGGGACGAATAATCTTTTCGAGAGCGAGGGGATCGAGAGCTAGCCCAGAGGTCGCTCGCTAGCCGCCTTCTGGCAGCCATCACAATCGCAGCCGAGTTCATGCCCGAAGGCTCGTGGGAACCGCTCCAGTTTGTGTTCCATCTCGGCCAAATGTCTCTCCGCCCGGCCCACCTTCGACTTCCAGGAGCGAGCCTTCTTATCCGGCTCGGCCAGGAGCTCTGTCAGGACACGGTGGCTCCGCCAGTAGGCGGTGACGGCTCGAAGGTATTCATCTACCGTTCCCCAGGTTGCCTCGCTTGTTCCCGCGTCAGGATCAAGACCAAGCTCCCGAAGGACGAGGCGACGAGCCCACAGTGAAGCACCGCCGAATCCAGGCCCTGCCGAAGGCGGGCAGTCCGAGCGCGATTCGATCTCTCTTATCACCTCCCGGTCCAGGCGAAAGCTTATCAGGGTTGGGTCTTGTCTTGCCATGCCAACGAGACTACCAGAGATTTCCAAAACTCGCGAGGGGTCGCTTCACTCAGGAGCTTGCGGATCAATGGCTGTCAAAGGGGCTGACAGAGCAGAGTCGCAATAGTCAGGATGCAGATTTTCGGCGATACTCTTCGGTTCGGAATCCATCCCGGGCAGCAGCACACCGACTACCCTTCGTACCTGCGCCTTTGGAAGGAGGCGCAGGAGTTGGGCTACGATTGGGCTTCGGTGTTCGAGCACTTCTTGCCGATCCAGACGGATCCGGACGGGCCGTGCTTCGAGGGGACGCTGTCGTTCTAGAGCTATGGGGATTTCGATGTCGCTGTACAGTGTCGACGAGCCGGTGCTGACCAGGATGCTGGCCAGGCCAGAGCTGTGCCTGGAGATGATCGCTCCGGCCGAGGTCGAGCGGTTCGAGCTGGGGCTAGAGTTGGTCGACGACGAGGGGCACGGGTTCGAGAAGTCGTGGCACGGGGTGCACTATCTTCTGACGGGCTCGGCCTGGGAGACTTCCTCTACCTTCAGCTGCTCACTCTTTCCCGTCCTCGTGAGGTCCGAGCCTTTGACGGGCGTTGAGCAGCGACTGCTGGAGCTTAGCCTCCAACTCCTGGCGCGGAGGCAGGACAGTGAGGTACTCGGCGACATGAATTCCGCTCTTGTCTAACTCCAGCAGCTCGATCTGCTGGGCTTTCTTGCCGGAACAGAGGATGATGCCCAGGGGCGGCTCTTCGCCGGGCTCGACTTCGTGCCTGGTCAGCCAGCGCAGGTAAAGCTCCATCTGGCCTTTGTACTCGGCCCTGAAGTTACCGATCTTCAGGTCGATGACTACCAGTCGCTTGAGCTTTCGGTTGTAGAGCAGCAGGTCGAGATAGAAGTCGTCGTCGTCGAGTTGGATCCGCTTCTGCCTGGCCACGAAAGTGAACCCCGCGCCCATCTCTAGCAGAAACTGCTCGAGGTCGCGCAGGATGGCGTCCTCAAGGTCCTTTTCTAGATAGTGGTCGTTGAGGCCCAGGAAGTCTAAGACGTAAGGGTCTTTGAGAAGCAGGTCGGGGGTGACGACCTTGTCCTGGCGTAGCTTTTCCAGCTCGAGCTGGATGGTCTCTTCAGGCATTTTCGAGATGGCGGTGCGCTCGTAGAGCATCGACTGGGTTCGCTCGGCCAACTGACGAACGCTCCAGTTCTCGACCTGGCACATCTGGGCGTAGAACTGGCGTTTGAGGTCATCTTCGAGGTAGATGAGTTGGCGGATATGCGACCAACTCAATTGTGCACACAGTGTGTGCACAATGTTTGGGTCGGGGCAGATCTCCGCGAAGCGAAGGCAGTAGTCGAGTTGTCGCTTGCTCCAGCCGCTGCCAAATTCCGAGTTAAGCTTCTGTGCTAGCCCTCGGACGATTTGCTGGCCGTAGGCTGCCCGTTCCTCCGCTAAAATCTCGGTTCGGATGCGCAGGCCCACCTGCCAGTAGAGCAGACTCAGCTCTGCGTTCACTCTACGCGCGGCCCGCTGCCGCGCGTCTTGAATAAGCGCCTTCAGATCGGCGACAAGGTGAGCCGAGGGGTGGGCTAACTCGGTCATATCAGCTGCATTCTCCAGCCACGCAGCTTGTCACATCCAGCCCTGAACGAGCTGTAGAAACCCACCTTTTCCATTGCCATGGTCCGTTGTTTCGCTACGGAAATATATTCAGCCTGTCCTTGCTGCTGACTCCGAAGGCGGCCGGAGGCGCCAGGAGGGAGTCTCAACCTTTCGTCTTCTGGTCTAGGACGGGTGTCAAGACCAGGCAAGTCCTAATCCCCAAAGAGGACCTACCGCATCAACGCTTTAGTCGTCCGAGAACGAATTCCACCGGTGCAGCTTTGACCACGTGACCAGATGAGTACGTCACTTCAGCCTCAAGGCTGTACGTTCCATTGTCAAACTGCTTGCTGCCTCGCCACTCTAACGCGCCGGCAATTGGCTTTTCATTGAGGATCATCTGCCCGTTCAAGTACAAGCGAACGTAGGCGCCGTCATCAGGAGGAGAGATTCCGACCTCGAACCGGATGGACTTCTCTTTTTTGATAACCTGGCCCGGAGCCGGAGAGACGACAGCCACGGCTCGCTCGATGTTCAACGCCGGGTCGAGCCTTGACGGTAGCGTGCTGCTGATCGGGGTGTTACGGTCGATGTAGGCTGTAATAACGGTGCCCACGGGAATCTCTACGTTCGGGCCGTTGAACAGCAGCACTAGTGGAGTCAGTAGCAACGCTCCGACAATGACTGTTCCTGTCTTCCCGTTGGCCGCGTGGTTGCGCACCGCGCGAATCGGGACCTCGGTGCCGTCAGCCGCAGTGACGCTACGCAAGGCAAAATCGAGCTTTCCCGCTTTCCCAAACAAACCGTGAGCCCTAGATTGTAAGACCTCCCCGATTGCCGAAGCGCCGTAGGGAATGAGAATCGCTCCGTCCGGGCCTAGCACGTCACGCTCGACCCTGAAACGAATGGCCGTTCCCGTCTTGGTATCGCCGGACTTGAGGAACTCTTCGGTGGCCAACAAGATCGGCGTGCCTTCAAGCAGCATCGCACCTGCCGAAGTCCCCGAACGAGCCTGCTCCTGGAGAGTCACTTCGACCGGGATTGCGGAAAGTTTTGCTCCTGAATCGAGATAGGCTGACACCTCGATGATATACGTCCCGCCCTTCAGTCCTGAGGTATCCCAGGTCGCAGAGAAGGGCGCTTTGTTGAGTAGGGCGATGCCTTTTCCGTCGCAAGAGATCTGAATCGCCGATGGGCGAATGTCTTTGCGAACGAGCACCTGAATCTCTAACTTTTCTCCGACGGCTACCGACACCCCAGACTCAGGAGCGATGATCTGAAGAGGCGGTACAACGACTGCAGGCGGCTTGCCAAGTGCCGGTCCGCTGAGACCAATTAGGACCGAAGAGGATAAGGCGAATTTCAAAAGAGAACGACGGGAAACTCTGGCCCTGAGGCTCGGCTGTGCATCAGTGCTAATAAGACCCTTAGGGCACCGGGGAGTCGTCGTTGGGCTTTGTTCGAATGTCATGTTCACGTTCTTCCACTGAGGAGACCCCCAAAACAGCGCCCCCAAATTTTGCGGCTTCATAGTGTCTGGAGTCGCAGTGCGCGGGGGTTCTGCGAACGGAAGGATGAGACCTACTGACAAAATTTGTCGCCTCGATTTAAGAGCCGCAGCCATAGACCGCTGCTAGCGTTCAGGTCAGAGGAGCGACCTCCGCCTTTCCGGGCCGCGCCGTCAGAGCCTGGCGTCGGGTCCACTGCTGAAAAGCCATCGAAGCCCGTGCTGGCTGTCGCTGGATCAGCGGAGTCGCCTGCTCGAGAGTCCCCACGGGGGTGCGACACGCCTGGCCGGAGTGGGCGTGCGCCTTGCTGGAGTGGGTGTGAGTTCGGACTGGGGTGCGATGTGGCGGATGAATTGGTGCCGGCTTCGAGGGGGATAGAGCGGGGCCGAGGGTGTTCTCGCGCTGGGCTTCGGTCGGAACTGTCAAGGATTTCTTAACAGTTGGATTTCACGGAGGTCCGAGTAGAGTTCGGGTTGGCAGTGGTCGAGCTGTCATTGGCTCTAGCCGCGGCCGTCGAGGGGCCTGTATTCCGCGATCAGTCCGCTGTGCGGACGGATATCAGTCCGGAGAACGGACTGATCGTCGATACTCGAAGCTTCAGCGCGCTAGCGGAGGGCTGCAGCCGTGGCGCCAGCGGCGATCCCGGAAGCGCCGAGCAGTCCGAGACCCGCGAAGGTAGCTGTCCAGTTTCCAGTTGACAGGCCGTAGACAACGGCGGCGGTTCCGGCGGCGTTGGCGCCGATCCCGGCGAGGCTGCCTGCGGCGTGGAGGTTCTTGCTCTCGCCGGAGGCTTCTACCATGCCCAGCAGGTTGGTGACCACTCCCGCTACGGGGATTGAGCCGAGCATCGTCATCGTGGCCAACTCTTTGGTGCTGGTGCTGCTCAGCGTGACCCGGTCGCCGACGGGCGAGGAGTAGGAAACCGAGTTGGCAGGCGCGCCGCTGTAACGTCGGGCGGGGCTATATCTGGTCGCTGTGTTGATATTCATCTCGGCTCCTGGACCTCTCGGCTTCTTCTTGATACAGCTTAACAAGCTGTCGTCTCAGGAACGTCAAACGGTGACGCCGGATAGTCGTCGTATTGCTCGAGATAATCGGCCACTACCCTCGTCACCCTCGGGAAGCGCCTACGCGTGAGTCCCCGATGGGGACGGTAGGCCTTGCTGGAGTGGGCGTGCCCGAGGGGTGCGTCTTATGGCTCTTTCGGTAGAACTCCGGTCAGTTCGGCCCGAACGTCGGAGGGAAGGTTCGTCGCGCTCAGTTCGGCCGGAGCCAGGCGCCGCACGTCGCCGTTGTAGTCACAGATCACGACGTCGCCTGTGGGTCGGATTTCTTTCTCGATGATGAGAGGCGTCTTCCGCTCTGCCTCGGTTAAGGAGTCGGCCTTGCGACCCAGATAGGTCGGGTTGAAGACCACCTGCTGTGGATTGGGCTTGCGTTCATAGGGCTGATGCTACAGTCCAGGCGCTCGCGGATCAATGGCTGTCAAAAGGGGCTATCGGATCAGGCTCGCATTGGTCAGGATGCAGATCTTCGGCGATACTCTTCGGTTCGGGATCCATCCCGGGCAGCAGCACACCGACTACCCTTCGTACCTGCGCCTTTGGAAGGAGGCGGAGGATTTGGGCTACGACTGGGCTTCGGTGTTCGATCATTTCTTGCCGATCCAGACGGATCCGGACGGGCCGTGCTTCGAGGGGCCGACGGTGTTGGCGGCGCTGGCGGCTTCGACCTCGAAGCTGCGATGCGGGATTATCGTGACGGGGGTGACCTATCGGCATCCGACCTTGCTGGCCAATATCGCGGCGACCTTAGACCACGTCTCTGGAGGGCGGTTCGAGCTGGGGATGGGGGCGGCGTGGTACGAGCTGGAGCACCAGCAGTACGGGATTCCGTTCCCCAAGGTGGGCGAGAGGATGGACATGCTGGAAGAGGCGGTGCCGATCGTGAAGTCGCTGCTCACCCAGCCGACCACCACCTTCGAGGGTCGCCACTATCAGGTGCGAGACGCTCGCTGCGAGCCCAAGCCGCTGCAGCCGGGCGGGGTGCCGATCTGGATCGGAGGGGGAGGGGAGAAGCGCACGCTCAAGATCGTGGCCCAGCACGCCGATGGCTGGAACTTCTTCCTGGGCGCCCCGGAGGAGTATCGGCGCAAGCTCGAGGTGTTGGAGGAGCACTGCCGCAGCTTCGAGCGTGACGCGAGCGACATTCGTAAGGGTCTGATTTTCCAGGCGATCCTCGACGAGGATCGCAGCAAGGCTCAGGACAGGGCGCCTCGTTCGGACAGTGCGACTCAGGTGGCGTTCGGCGAGCACGCCATCGTGGGCACACCCGAGGATATGGTGGAGCGTCTGCGCCCGTTCGTGGAGATGGGCGTGGGCGACTTCCTGCTGATGGCGCGGCCGCCCGTCGACGCCAAGACGCTGGAGCTGCTCGCTACTCGGGTGGCGCCGACTATGAGGGGATAGAGCGAAGCTGAGGGCTTCATATTCTGCGATCAGTCCGCTGTGCGAACAGATATCAGTCCGGGGAACGGACTGATCGACGGAGCCCGGCGTGTTCTGGGAGGGCTCATCTGCGACGGCTTGCTGACGAGCATCTCGACGAGGCCCTAGCACCTTGACTTCGTGGTGGCTGGTGGCGATGGGGCCGATGTCGTCCCAGGACCCGTCCGCCGCTGGGGACTCTCCTTCGCCCGAAACTGGTCGCCTCGTCGAGGGTTGAAGGCCGCGATGGTCCGCTCCGCGTCGAAGTCACCCAGGACAGTGGCGTTGCGAACCGGAGAGAAACTGAAGAAAGAAGCTTCGTTTTGCCAACTGTTGACCCCAAAGCCGTACCACCCGAGTCGCACGTAGGCGCTGAGAACTTGCAAGGTCCTCTCGTGGAGACGCTCAGCGACCTCGCAAGTTTGGCGGACTACTCGTTCTTGGACTCGCTCAACGGCGATCCTGATGCCCAGTCGAACGGAGCCAACCACACGCCGCGTCAGGTCTTCTCGGGCCACTACGTGCCGGTCAGTCCGACGCCGATAGAGAACCCCGAGTACGTCACGCACAGCAAAATCTTCTTTCGGGAGCTGGGCCTGGCTGACAGCCTGGCACAGTCGGCTGACTTCATCCGTATGTTCTCCGGCGATCTCTCCAACGTTCCCCAGCCGATGCGCAAAGTCGGCTGGTCGACCGGGTACGCCCTTTCTATTTATGGCACCGAGTACACCCAGCAGTGCCCCTTCCAAACGGGCAACGGATACGGCGACGGTAGGGCCACGTCCGTGCTGGAGGCCGTCATTAAGGGGCAGCGGTGGGAGATGCAGCTCAAAGGCAGTGGACGCACCCCGTACTCTCGTGGCGCGGATGGTCGCGCGGTGTTGCGGTCGAGCGTCCGTGAATTTCTGGCGCAGGAACACATGCATGCGCTGGGCGTTCCTACGTCGCGCTCTTGGAGTTTGTACGCCTCCAAAACGGAGACGGTCCGACGGCCCTGGTACTCGGAGGGTTCGCGGCGCAGAGATCCGGATATTTTGGTGTCCGATCCCGTCGCTATCTCGACCCGCGTCGCTCCGTCGTTCCTCCGGGTTGGCCAACTGGAACTGTTCGGTCGTCGCGCGCGTGGAAACCAGCACCCCCAGGCGATGGCCGAGCTCGAGATGATCGTCCTGCACCTGATCGATCGCGAGTACTCTGACGTGATCGACCCCCGACTGAGCACCGGCGAAAAGGTCGTGCTGCTCGCGCGTGAGTTTCGCCGTCGTCTCACCACGCTTGTCGCCAACTGGATCCGGGTCGGCTACTGCCAGGGCAACTTCAACAGCGACAACTGCGCAGCGGGCGGCTTCACGCTGGACTACGGACCGTACGGGTTCTGCGACATGTTCGACCCCTACTTCCAGCCCTGGACTGGCGGGGGAGAGCACTACTGCTTCTGGAACCAGCCGGTGGCAGCAGAACACAACTTCGCCAGTTTCTGTTCTGCCTTGAGGCCCTTACTAAGCTCGGACCAAGCGGCTTTGCGCCAGCTTGAGGAAATCCAAAGCGGTTTTGCTCACGAGATGCAGACCGAGATGGACAAAATGTGGGCTGCCAAGCTTGGGCTCCCAACCTTCAACGAGGTTCTATTCGACGAGCTGATAACGCTGATGGTGCAAACGTCTGTCGATTTCACCATCTTCTTCCGCGAGCTCTCAGCTCTACCTGACGATATTGGTGCGCTGAAAACCAGCTTCTATGCAGATTCTGGTAAGTTGGACGAGCGTTGGTCGGCCTGGCTCGCAGCGTGGAAAACGGAACTCAACCACGGCGCGCCCGCCCGGTCTCGCGAAGAGATCTCCAGGCAGATGAGAAGCGTCAATCCCAAGTACAGTTTGCGAGAGTGGCTTGTCGTGCCAGCTTACAAAGAAGCTGCGGCAGGAGACTACGCTTTAGTTCGTGAGCTACAAGACGTGATGACGCAACCTTACGCCGAGCAGTCGAAAGAGATCGAGGAAAGATTCAGCAGGCTCAAACCGCCGCAATTCTTTGAAGCCGGTGGAACGTCCCACTACAGCTGCTCGTCGTAACCGTCCGCAGAACCGTAATTCAGCCTGCCCGCACCAGCATCTCCACCAGTCCGTCGACGGTGTAGGTTTCTGCTACGCCTAGGACTTTGAGGCCGTGCTCCGTGGCGGTGGCGGCGGTGATGGGGCCGATGCAGTAGCAGGGCCACTCCGCGGCGGGGGTGTTGGTGGAGGCTTCGACCCAGTTGGTGACGGTGGAAGACGAGGTGAAAAGGAGGGTGGCTTCGCCTTCGCTCACCTCGCCGAGCTCGGGTGCGACGGTTTTGTAGACGGGGGCGACCAGGACATCTCCGCCGGCGGCGGCGAGGGCCTCGGGCAGGACGGTGCGGGCGACCTGGGCTCGGGGGAGGAGGAAGCGGTGGCCGCTCAGATCCGGGCCGAGTTCGGAGAAGAGGGCGGCCAGGAGGCCTTCGGCGACGTACTCTTCCGGGACCAGGTCGGCTTTCAGACTGTGCCGGGCCAGCGCTTTGGCGGTGGAGGGGCCGATACAGGCGAACCTGGCCGCTCCCAACACGCGCAGGTCCAACCCGCTCCCGCAGAGGCGCTCGATGAACGAGTCGACGCCTTTGGGAGAGGTGAGCAGGATCCAGTCCCACTCGGCCATGCGTCCCACGGCTTGGACCCAGGGGCCGAAGTCGTCCGGGTCGGTGAAGGCGATGGTGGGAGCGGCGAACGCTTCAGCGCCCAGCGTCTTGAGTCGCTCGACGAGGGGAGCGGCCTGTTCGGCGGCTCGGGTCACGGCGAAGCGCTGGCCGAAGAGCGGCAGGCGCGACCTCCAACCTTCCCGTTCATGGCTCCACCCTAAAGACAGGGTCCAGCCGGGGGCTGCAGGCGAGGGCCTCAACCTTTCCCCCTCCCAGGCCAGGGAAGTTACCCGACCGTTGGCCTCGACCAGGCGCAGAGGCAGGCCGGCGGGGCATCCGGCCTCCCACAGATCCGCGCCTAGCGCCTCCCACTCACAAACGCTCTCAGCGATCAGGACGGGCAGCCGGGTGTCGAGCAGTTCGTCCCAGCGCGTAGGCGGGGTGGTGACCAGGACCAGGCTGTCGCTGGCCGACATCCCCAGGTCGAGCGCGGCCCTCCACAGGCAGTGCTCGTCCCCGGCCATCAGCTGTTCAGAGCCGTCGGTCCGGCTTTTAATCTGGCCGCCGCGTCGCGTCCCAGCTGAGCTGCGTCCTCGAGGGGGCCACTGAGCTCGACGATGTGGGGCGCTCCACCCTCTTCACTCAAGAACGCGCGGACAACGGCGGTCTGTCCCCGAACTTCGGTGATCGCGCCAGCCGGGATGTGGCAGCCGCCGTCGAGTTCGGCCAGGAAGGCGCGTTCGGCGGCGAACGCCACGGCAGCCTCGTCGTCGGCGATCGCCTGCAGCAGCAGAGCGGTTTCAGCATCGCCTTCGCGATACTCGATGCCCAGCAGCCCCTGGTTAGGCGCGGGCAGGCAGTCGTCGTAGGGCAGGGGGAAACACTCTTCCTCGGCCAGGCCGGCGACCTCGAGGCCCAGGCGGGCGACTCCGGCGCAGGCCAGCACGGTAGCCTGGTACTGGCCTTCCCGCCACTTGCGCACCCGGGTGCCGACGTTGCCGCGGATCTCTCCGAAGGTCAGGTCAGGGCGGATGTGGCGCAGCTGCTCGCGACGGCGGGCGCTGCCGGTGCCGACGAGGGCGCCGGGCGGCAGGTCGCGCAGCGGCACTTTCGAGACCAGCAGGTCGCGGGCGTCTTCGCGTTTGGGGGGCAGCGCCAGGGTCAGCCCTTGGGGCAGGGCGGTGGGAAGGTCTTTGAGGGAGTGGACGGCCAGGTCGATCTCTCCGGCCAGCAGCGCGTCCTCGATCTCTTTGGTGAAGATGCCTTTGCCGCCGAATTGGTTCAGGGCAGAGTTCTGGTCGCGGTCGCCCGAGGTCTTGATGACCTTGAGTTCCACCACCAGGCTGGGGTGCGCCTCCATCAGGCGGTCGGCCACCCACTGCGACTGGGTCAGCGCCAGTTCGCTTCCGCGGGTTCCTAATTTCAGGTTGCTCATTGATGTCCACTCGGCAGTAGAAAACTCACGGCGGCGAACAGCGAGGCGAGGAGAAGCATCGCGTTGAGCTTCTTCCCTTGCCAGCCCGCCACCCTGGCATGCAGATAGATGGTGTAGACCACGGAGGTGGCCACCACCACGATCTCCTGGATACGCCACGTCCAGTGGCCGTCCGAATTGAAGATTCCGGAAAGGATGCCCACTAAGAGGGCGGGGAAGCCGGCCCAGATCAGGCGGTAGACGACTTTGTCCAGGGTGCCCAGCGGCGGCATGGCGCGGTAGATGCCGTCCAGGCGCTTCTCTTTGAGCAGCTTGGCCTGCACGAAGTACAGCATGGCGCAGAACGAGGCCAGGAACAGCGAGGCGAAGCCGATCACCATGGACATGATGTGCAGCACCAGACCGGGTCCGGCCTCGGTGGTGCCCTGGCCTTGCCAGAGGGCAAAGGCCGAGAACAGGGTCATAGCCGAGGCGGCGGGTGCGGCTACGGCGCCGGTGACTTCGACACCCCAGCGCTCTCCCACTACCAGATACATCAGCATGACGGTCCAGGCCAGCGGGGCAAAGGTTTCCTGCAGGCGGAAGATCGGCAGTTGGCCGGTCTGCCCGGTGTAGACCAGCAGGGCCAGGCTGTGCAGGGCAAAGGCCACCCACAGCACCACGCGCCAGCGGGGGAAGGTTTTCTGATTTTCCAGATAGATGCCGCGGAAGATGCCGAATCCGGCGGCCAGGTAGCCCAGGAAGGCGACGAGCAGCAGGGCGATGGAGGCGGTCACGCGTCGTCTCCGGGCACCAGTCCCAGCAGTTCCAGCGACTGCATCAGCTCGTCCGGGGTGGCGCCGCCTTCGGACAGTTGGCGCAGCTTTTCGGTGGGCGAGTGCAGCAGTTTGGCCAGCAGGCGGCGGCTGAACCCTTCGAGCAGGGCGACCTGGTCGGGGTCGAGGCCTTTTTTGGCGCGGTAGTGTTCGAGTTCGGACAGCCGCATGGAGTCGAACGAACTGCGCAGGGTGACGATGGCGGTGCTGGCCTGGCGCGAGTCCAGGTAGCGGCAGAAGTCTTTGGTGGCCGACTCGATGATGGTCAGCACGGACTGGGTTTCGGCGTGGCGGCGGGCCAGGTTTTTGTCGACCACGCCCTGCAGGTCGTCGATGTTGTAAAGGTAGACGTTGTCGACTTCGCCGCAGACGGGGTCGAAGTCGCGCGGCATGGCGATGTCGACTAAGAACAGCGGGCGTCCGCGACGGCGGCGCATGACGTCGGCCATGCGTTCTTTGGTGACGATGTAGTGGGGCGCCCCGGTCGAGGAGATCAGGATGTCGACCTGGGTCAGCGAGTCGTCGAGCGCTTCGAACGGGACGGCGACGCCGCCGCACTGTTCGGCGAGTTCGGCGGCTTTCTGGAAGGTGCGGTTGACCACCTGGACTTCTTTGACGCCGGTCTTGCTCAGCAGTTTCAGCGCCTTGGTGCTCATCTTGCCAGCGCCCAGCAGCAGCACTTTGCGTCCGCTCATGTCGCCGAAGATGTTCTGCGCCAGGTCGACGGCGGCGGCCGAGACGGAGGAGGCGCCGCGGGCGATGGAGGTTTCCGAGCGGGCTTTTTTGCCTACTCGCAGGGCCCAGGGGAAGAGGCGTTCTAAGACGGGCCCGGTCGAGCGCGCTTCCTGAGCCTGGGTGTAGGCGCGGCGCACCTGGCCAAGGATCTGGTTTTCGCCCAGCACCAGCGAGTCGAGCCCGCTAGAGACGGCAAACAGATGGTTGATAGCCAGCGAGCCTTCGGAGCGGTACAGGTGGTTGCCCAGCGGGACCCCTTCGGTCAGCGACTGGCGTTCCAGGAAGGCGCTGAGTTCGCCGAAGGTCTGGTTGGCGGTGCCGTCGGCGGCCACGGCGTAGAATTCGGTGCGGTTACAGGTCGACAGCAGGGCGCATTCTTGCAGGCCGGGCAGGGCGCGCAGTTCGCCCAGCAGATGGGGAACCTGTTCCGGGGAAAAGGAAACACGCTCCCGCACTTCCACGGGGGCCGTCTTGTGATTGAGACCGACCAGTACTAGCGTGTTATCCATATCGTTCCAGAGCCGCAAGCGCGTTCTGGCGCCAACCTATCATGCATGAGGGCTCCAAAGCAAACGGCTTTTCGCTTTTCGCCAAATCGCGGGCGCTTCTGAAGGGCCACCGTAAGGAGGCGGGAAGTACGCGCGCATGATCGTCCCTACTGCTTGTAATCTCGACTCTAACCTGTGGAAGGGGCGGCGGGTTCTGCTGACCGGCCACACGGGTTTCAAGGGCAGCTGGCTGGCCGCCTGGCTGGTGCGGATGGGGGCTCAGGTGGTGGGCTACTCGCAGGCTCCGGAGGGGCCGACTTACCGGCTGTTCCGGGACTCTGGACTGGAAGGGCGGATGGAGTCGCACTACGGCGATCTGCTGGACCTGCCCCAGTTATTGGCCCTGGCCCGGGAGTTTCAGCCCGAGGTGATGCTGCATCTGGCGGCCCAGGCGCTGGTGCGCAAGAGTTATGACGATCCGGTCGGGACCTACGCCAGCAACGTGATGGGGACGGTGCACGCGCTGGACGTGATGCGCCAGGTCGAGAGTTTGCAGGCGGCGGTGATCGTGACGACCGACAAGTGCTACGAGAACCAGGAGTGGCTGTGGCCTTACCGCGAGAACGATGTTCTGGGCGGGCACGATCCCTACTCTAACAGTAAAGCCTGCGCGGAGTTGGTAACTCAGGCCTACCGCAGCTCTTACCTGCAGGCCGGGGGGAAGCTGGTGGCCACGGCGCGGGCCGGGAATGTGATTGGAGGGGGCGACATGGCTGAGGACCGGCTGGTGCCAGACGCGGTGCGCGCCTTCTGTGCGGGGCAGGCTTTAGAGATTCGCAGTCCGGGAGCGACCCGCCCCTGGCAGCACGTTCTGGACCCCCTGCACGGCTATCTGCTGCTGGCTCAGCGGCTGCTGCGGGGCGAGAGCGCTTACGCGGAGGCGTTCAACTTTGGTCCGGCCGAGGAGCACTCGGTGGGAGAGGTGGTGCAGCGTCTGGTCTCTGGCTGGGGTGATGGGGCCCGGTTCGAGGCGCCGGAGGGCGAGCACCCTCACGAGGCGTCGCGGCTGCATCTGGATTCGCGCAAGGCGCGGGCGGGGCTGGGCTGGGCGCCGCGTCTGGACCTGGAGGCGTCGCTGGGGATGTGCGTAGAGTTCTACAAGGCCTGGGAAGGTGGAGGGGACGCCTGGCGGCTGTTGGAGGGCGACCTGGCCCGCTTCGAGGCGCTTAGTTAGGCTGAGGTTGGGTTTGCAGCTGCTCGCGCGCTTTGTCCAGATGGAACGAGGCGATGATGTGCGGCAGTTGGTCCAGTCGGCCGTAGGTGACGAGTTCCATTTCGGCCAGTTCCAGGGCGCGGAAGTAGTCTTCTCGCTCGATCCTTTCGGCGCCGCGGTGCATGGAGAGCAGCAGGGCGTAGGTCAGCAGCAGGTTGGGCAGCACCGAAAGCAGGCACAGGTTGTGCAGCAGCGGGGTGCGGATGGCGGGGAACTTGCGCTCGATCAGGAGGCGCTGGTAGCGTCGCGCTTCGTCCTTGATCCAGGCGACGTCTTTGAGCCGGGGGCTGAGCGCCAGGGTCGAGAAGCGACCCCTCCAGCCGACCCGGGCGAAGCGCACGGGTTTGTCGTCGATCAGGTTGCCGAACAGTTCGCTGGAGTGGGCCGACGGGTCGTGTTCCAAGCAGCAGAGCAGCGCCCCGACCAGCAGGTTGTCCAGCCAGAGCAAGAACTTTTCGGGCGGCGTCGGATCGGATCCGGCCAGGTTGCGTCCGGCCGGGTCTCGTTCGTCCGGTCGGCAGGCCCACAGCGATAGGCGCCAGCGCAGCGAGCGTAGGGCGGCGTCGAGGTCGTCGGCCTGCAGCAGGTCGTTTTCGAACTGGCGGTAGTGCGACCAGTCGACCCCTCGGCCCCAGGTGACCGGGACTTTACGGGGGAGGGTCGCGGGGGGACGCTCTTCGATCAGGCCGCGCACCCAGTCGGCGTAATGTTCCAGCGGCTGCCCCTGGCCTTCTTGCACGGAGCGGCAGAGGGGAGAGACGCCGACCACGATGCCGTCGGGCGTTTCTCGCAGGAGGAACGGGAACTGGCCACAGGTGCGAGGGTCGTCGCTGGTGTCTCGGCGGCAGAAGTCCGGGCGGGCTTTGTTGGCGTCGGCGTGGCCGGTGGCGGGGAAGTCGATCGGATCGAGCGTTGGGGAGCCGTGGTTGGTCTGGCGCAGTTCGGGCCAGGCGGCGCGCTGGCAGCGTCCGCACCCGCTGCACTCGAAGCGCTGCCCGCTGGTGAACAGCAGGGTGGGGCTGCTCGAGCGGGGGCGGCGCTGCAGACGGCTGGTTTCGGCGCTGGGGTAGCCCTGGTCGCGGCGCTGCCAGAACAGCGACTCGGGCCACTGTTGGACCTGGCGGTACCAGACAGAGAGCGCCATGGTCTCTTTGAGGAACTCTTCCCCGTTCTGCTCGACCTCTTTGACGGGGTTGGGCACCTCAGAGCCGGCCAGCGCATCGACTAAGAACTGGCCCATCTTGGCGCCTTCCATCAAGGCGCGCCCCAGGCCGTGGATCGAGAGTGGGTCGAAGCAGGAGGCGGCGTCGCCGACGGCCATCCACCCTTCGCCGTAGGACGGCAGCAGGAGCGAACTGTCGGCTGCGACGCGGCGCGGTTTTTCCCTGAGGCGGTAGGCGGCGAAGCGGCGCTGGACGTGCACGCTGGCGGCGAACGCTCGCTGCCAGGCGTCGTCGGGTTGGCCCCGGTCGAGGTCGTTGTCGGTGACGAAGACGGCCACGGCCGATCCGGCCATAATGGGGGCGGCGTACCACCATCCGTCGGGGGTGGTCTCGAGCACCATCTCTTTGGGGATGGGAGGGTCGAGGTCCCGGTCAGGGTCGCACTCGAGGAAGCCGACCACCGCGATCTGGCCGCTCTGGCGCACGCGCACGGCTCCAAACCCTTTGGCCAGCGACGAGGCGCGTCCGGTGGCGTCGACCAGCATGTCGGCGCTGACGGTTTCGAGGCCGTCCTCGCTGTCGACCTCGACGCTCCAACGGCCGTTTTCGCGGCGCGGGTTGCGCACTCGCGAGCGAAGTTTCAGCACGGCGCCCTGGGCTTGGGCCTCGCGGGCGAGTTTCAGGTCCAGGCCGACCCGATCAACGGCGCGCCAGGGCAGTTCGGTGCCGTCCTGGTCGGTGACCAGGTCGCCCGTGCTCCAGGCGCTGACCACGGAGAGGGGGTACTTCAGATGCTCTTCGCCCACCCCGGGCAGCATCTGGCTTAAGACGTGCACGCCGTCGGGCGAGAGCAGTTCGCCGACCCGGGTGGATTCGAACCCGCTGCCTTCGACCATGAGGGTCGATACGCCGGCCCGGGCCAGGACCAGCGAGAGGGCGCTACCGCAGGGGCCGGCTCCTACCACCAGAACGCGGTAGTGAGCCGCTACCAGAGGAGCCTCACGGAGCATGGGGGCGTGGAGGGTAGGGCGCAGGTCATAGATGAAGAGGGAATCTTTCCTTGAGGGCGGGGCGGAGACCTTTCATCAAATCTTCATCTTGGACGGAGGGTCAGGTCGGGGGGAGGGGTGAGAACTCGATGTAGAGGTTGACGAAGTCGGGGTCGTCCACGCTGCCCTGCGGGCGACCGGGGCGGTAGCGCCGGGCAAGCCCCTGCATGCTGACCTCTCGACCTGCCTCGACCAGGCCACCCAGGGCCTGATGGTTGATGAAGCGGTCGAGCATTTTTTTCACGGCCTCTATCTCTTCGGTCGCCACCCCTCGAACCGAAAGGTCGGGTCGGCCGAATTTCCGCAGGCCGCGAGTGCGCAGCCAGGTGGTTCCGCCCTCTTCGGGGCTGGCCTGCAGGGCGATGTGATCGAACGGGTTGAAGATGCCGCCGTGCACGGCCAGGCTTTCCCAGGTGTCGGCGTTGTACCAGGCGTGCGAGAACGGGTCGTAAACGCCGTGGGCGCCGTTTTCGACCAGGTGGCTAAGCAGTTCGACCACGTCGCGCAGGTAGTCCAGGCTGCGATGTCCGGAGATCTCTCCCCGCACCACGACAGCCCGAGAGGTCGGTCCAATCATACGGGCCAGCCCGGGCTGCTGGATGTTCAGCATCTCCCAGGGCGCCCCGCTGAGGAAGGCGTCGGACTCCATGGCGGACAGTTCTAGCCCCTCGTGCAGGGCTCCACTCCACTCCTGGGCCTTCTCCACCAGATCTCCATCGCCGAAGGCGACATAAAACAGGAACGGCTTCTGCTCGCTCGCTTCGAAGTAGGGCAGTTTCCAGTTGGCCATGCGCAGGGTCGTTCGAGCTCTAGAACTCGAACGCACGCTCCAGCCGTTTGACCAGGGTAGCGACCTTACACGGCTTTTCCACGCAGTCGAAAGCGCCGTTGTCGAAGGCGGCGGACAGTTCGTCCTCGCTAGAGACGGCCACCACCACGTTGACCAGACGGGTGATCGGCCCCAGCTTCTTGAGCAGTTCCAGGCCGCCCGAGGAGATGAAGATCACCTGGGTTTCCAGGGTCGGAGGCTCGCAGGTGAGGGCGGTGATCGCCTGCTCGGTCGAGGGGTCCCAGCGAGAGGCGAAGCCGCGCTCTTTCATCAGGTTTTCCACCGCTTTGCCGGTTTTTTCGGCGGGCTCCAGGATCAGCAGTTCGCAGGTGACCACGTCGCGGCCGGCGTCGACGGCGGCGTGTTCGGCGGCCACGATCAGGGTGTCGCTCTGTTCGGCTTTGTTCAAGCTGCGCTGACAGTGGCGCAGGGCGACTTCCAGGGTGGTTTCGTCGGTGCGAAGCAGGGTCAGGCCGACCCCGAAATGCAGGGTGACGGTCAGCGACTCTCCAACCATGAACTGGCGCAGTTCGGGCGCTTTGAGGATCAGTTCCAGCTGGTGCTTGGCGGTTTCCAGGGTCTGACCGGGCAGCGCCACCAGGTATTCGCCCGAGCGCCAGCGGGTGATCGCTCCGAGGTCGCGCAGCCGTTCGGCCAGGCGCACGCCGAACTGGCGGTTCAGCACCGAGATGGCGGCGTTGCCGTGGGCGTCGCGCAAGGCGTCTTCGTTGCGAACCCGCAGCAGCGCTAGCGCGACTTCGCGGCCGCGAGCGCGCTCTTCGGCCAGAATGCTGCGCAGGGCGTCCAGGCCCGACGACACGCGCACGTCGCCTTCTTTTTCGGTGCGCGGCGAGGCCGAGCGGACCAGGCGGTTGACCACGCGGGTGGCAAGCTCGGGGCCGGTGAACGGCTTTTTCACGAAGTCGTCAGCGCCCACCGAGAACAGGCGATGGATGGTCTCACTGTCGGAGGAGGCGGACAGGAACAGGATCGGCAGTTCGCACCAGCGGGTCGATGAACGCACGCCGCGGCACAGTTCCAGTCCGCTGAGGAACGGCATGTCCAGGTCCAGGATCAGGAGGTCGGGCTGGGTGGCGTCCAGGGTGTCCCAGAACTCTAGCGGGTCGGACAGGGTTTTGATGTCCAGCTTCAGCGGCTGTAGCAGCGATTCGACGGCGGCCAGGATCTGGGGGTCGTCGTCGACGGCCAGGACCCGCGGCTTCATGCGCTTTTCCTGGTTCATCAGTTTGTTGACGGCCGAGGACAAGAGATGTTCGTCGAAGGGGTGGAACAGCACGGGCATGCCGGCGAAGCGGGCCAGCGCTTCGGGCTCACTCCAGATTTCGCGGGGCAGCAGGGTCAGCACGGGGATGGTCGACAGGCGACCGCCCAGGGCGCGCAGCAGGGTCTGCCGCTCTTCGGCCATTTCCCCGCACAGGTCGACCATGACCAGGTCGGGGGCGTGCAAGAACCAGCTTTCGCGCGCGCGACTCCAGGAGGCGACGTTTTCTACGGCCAGGCTCTGTCCGTTGACTTCGATCTTCTGCAGGGTTTCCAGCAGTTCGGTGTCTTCGGAGATGACCAGGGCGGCGGGGCCGTCGTGCTTGCGCGACTGGTTCGAATTGGGGGCCTGCGGGTCTTTTTCGATCTCGCGGGCGATGGCCTGGATCCATTCCAACAGCTGGGGCGGGTCGAGCATCGGTTTGCCCTTGGTGGGCGAGACGTGCATTTCGATCTCGCGCGCCACGATGGAGGCGCGGGGGAAGCCGAAGGTGCCCAGGGCGCCGACCAGCTTGTGGGCTTCGCGCTCCATTTCGCGGCGGGCGGCTTCGTCCAGCTCCTCGCCGTCGAACAGGTCCAGCACTTTGCCCTTGAGCCACTCGACCCGCTCGCGGTTGGCGGGGGCGAACTTTTCCCACATCTGGGCCAGCCGGTTGGCCATTTCGGCCAGGATCGGGTCGGCCTCTTGATCTTTGGTGCGGGTGGCCAGCATCAGTTCGCCGGCGCGGCGCACGAGTTCGTCGGGGTCGATCGGTTTGACCAGCACCACGTCGACGCCCAGGTCGACGACCAGCGAGCGCAGGTAGGTGGTGCTCTTCTGGCTTTCGGCGCAGAAGATGGTCGGGATTTCCATCTTCTTGACCATCTCCAGGAACTCGGTGGCCTGCTCGAGGGCTTCGTCGACCACCAGCATGTCCATCTTCTCGGCTTCGAGAATGGCCAGCGCCTCGTTGCGGTCGTTGGCCGAGCGGAACTCGACGTCTTTGAGCCGTCCGTGCAGACGCGCTTTGTGTCGGATGTGCAGTCCGATGGTTAACAGTTTTCTCATGGCTTACCCCTGGCCTCCTGGCGTGGAAATGACGCGCGGTAACGCGGCCAGGTTTCGGCCGCGGATCCATCCGCCCTGTCGGCGTTCCGCCTCACTTATGAATGTCGAATTCACCGCGCTCGGCGCGCCTTGACAGGACGGCGCCTCCACGCCCGAATTCCTGGCCGAGTCACCGCGCGGCATTTTGGGCTGGAAGATCAGGATCTCGACGATCAGCTGTCCTTCCAGACGTGCGCCGATTCCCCACTTGTCGTAGAAAACCGAGCTGTTTTCGATGCGATAATCTTTGCCGAGGTCCTTTTTCATTTCCGAGAACGGTCGGCCGACTTTCACACCCGAGGGGGTGACCCAGTCGCCCGAGGTGACGCCGATCAGGTAGAGGCGGCCTTTGACGAAGGCTAGCTTCACACCGAGGTCGGGGTAGACCCAGATGGCGTCGCCGGCCCCTTCGGTTTTGGCGGGCGGGCCCAGCAGCGCTTTGAGGTCTTTGCTCGAGGTTCCTAACCTGAGCTGGCCGGCGCGGTTACCTCCAACCAAAAGGTAGTCGCCCTGGGCGGCGACCAGTTTGTCCTTCTTGACGATGTAGACGATGGTCACTTTGCCGTTGGCGTGAGAGACGGCCAGCCCGTGCTGGGCGAAGGCGACGTCGGTGGCGCTACGTTTGAGACCTTTGCCGTAGACCTGCTGGAAGGCCGCCAGGGTCGAGCCGACGCCCAGTCCGCCTTTGGTCTTCCAGTTGGAGTGGGCCACGGTGATGCCGAGGACCTTGTCGTCGCGGCCGACCAGAAATCCGAGCTTCTGCTTCTGGAACATTCGGGTCGAGGTTCCGGGATCAGAGGTCGAGTTGAAGCGGTCGCTCGGTTGGCCCAGCCGCTTGACTACGCTGGCGAAGGGGCTTCCTAGAGTAAAGGGGCCCGCGCGCTCGCCTCCCACCAGGAGGGTGTCCTGGGCCAGGCAGGGTGCCAGCATCAAAAGGGCCAGTAGGAGAGACGAGATCTTTAACGGCATAGCGCGCCTTTCTCTCTGCTGGGGTCAATGTCTTCTGTTCGGGAATGCAAAGGGAATCGAGATTTCTCCAGAGAAGATTTACAAGTAAACCAAAAAGCGTCACTGCCCACATAGGGGGTCCCTTGGCTGCGGCTGGGCGCTTAGAAACGGGGAAATTTTGAGCTCAGACACACTCACCAGCAAGCCTAGCGGCGGATCTTTTCTGATCGGGGAGTCCTCTACCGAGGGTATCTTCACCCCGGACAATCTGTCCGAAGAGCATCGTATGATTCGCGAGACGGTGGCTTCGTTTATGGCCGACAAGGTCATGCCGAACCTGGAGCGACTCGAGAATAAGGACACGGCCTATCTCAAGCAGACGCTGCTGGAGGCGGCCGAACTGGGCCTTCTGGGCGCCGAGATTCCGGAGCAGTACGGCGGGATGGAGTTGGACCTGCTCTCGCTGATGCTAATCGGCGAGCAGATCGCTCAGCTGGCCTCATGGTCGGTGACCTACGGCGCTCATACGGGCATCGGGACCGCGCCGCTGCTGTACTTCGGTAGCGAAGAGTTGAAGGCGAAGTACCTGCCCCGTATGGTCACGGGCGAGCTGCTTTCGTCCTATGCGCTGACCGAGAACCACTCGGGTTCGGACGCGCTGGCCGCGCGCACCAAGGCGGTGCTGAGCGAAGACGGCAAGCACTACATTCTGAACGGTTCCAAGATGTGGATCACCAACGGCGGCTTTGCCGACATCGCCATGGTGTTTGCCAAGGTCGACGGCGACAAGTTCAGCTGCTTCCTGGTCGAGACGGCCTGGGAAGGGTTCTCGTCGGCTCCGGAAGAGAAGAAGTTGGGCCTGAACGGCTCGTCGACCACGGCGCTGTCGTTGGACAACGTGAAGGTGCCGGTCGAGAACCTGATCGGCGAGATCGGGCGCGGCCACAAGGTAGCGCTGAACGTGCTAAACCTGGGTCGTTTTAAGCTGGGCGCCTGGTGTACGGCGGCTTCGAAGTTCGCCTTGAACGATGCGCTGAACTACGCTAAGGAGCGCAGCCAGTTCGGCAAGAAGTTGGTCGAGTTTGGTGCGATCCAGCAGAAGGTCGGCCAGATGGTGGCCGAGACCTGGGTGGGCGACGCGATGAACTACCGCACGGCCGGCATGATCCACGAGTCGATCAAGGGCGTGGCCGACGGCGACGCGACGGCCAAGTTGGCGGCTATCGAAGAGTTCGTCATCGAGTGCTCGATCCTGAAGGTCAAGTGTTCCGAGCAGTTAGACTTCGTGGTCGACGAGGCGGTGCAGATTCTGGGCGGCTACGGTTTCTCGCGCGAGTATCCGGCCGAGCGTCACTATCGCGACTCGCGTATCAACCGGATTTTCGAGGGCACCAACGAGATCAACCGTCTGACCATCACGGGCCAGATGCTCAAGCGCGCGATGGCGGGTCGTCTGCCGCTGATGGACCGTTTGATTTCTCTGCAAGAAGAGTTGGGGACGGGCAACTTTGGCGCGGCGGGCGAAGGCCCGATCGCGGCCGAGCAGCACGTGGCCAACCAGTGCCGCAAGGCGACCTTGCTGGCGGCGGGTCTGGCGGTCAACGCTATCGGCGCCAACAAGCCGGAGGAGAACCATCAGGAGCAGATGATGGCTATCGCCGATATGGTGATGGAGGTGTTTGCTCAGGACAGCGCGCTGCTGCGGGCTCAGAAGCTGATCGAGGACCGCGGGGCGGATAAGACGGCTCTGGAGCAGGACGTGGTGCGCGTGTTCGTTCAGCAGTCGGCGGACCGGGTGCGCACGTCGGCGCGCACTTTGCTGGCCGACGTGATCAGCGACGCCAAGGAGTTGAAGGGCAACCTTCGCGCGGTGGATGCGCTGCTGAGCCATCTGCCGTCCGCGACGGGCGAGCCGCTGCGGCGTCTGGCGGCGCGGGCCATCGACCTGGGCCGCTACCCGTTCTAGCTTTTCGTTTCGGGCTATCTCGAGAAGAGGGCCTCGCTTCGGCGGGGCCCTCTTTGCGTTGGGGGAGCTTTGGGTTTGGTGCCTGGTTTGGACACCGTGGTGTCCAAATGGAGCACCGAGGGTTTTGGGGCCGGGGTTTGAGGATTTTGGTGCTTGGTTTGGACACCATGGTGTCCAAATGGAGCACCGAAGCTTTTGGGGAGGAGGAGTGGTCAGTAGAAGGTGGTGACCTGCTGGCGGCCCACGGCGACGGGGCGGCGCTGGCGGTTCCAGATTCTCATGTTCTGGGGCGAGTAGCCGTGCTGGCTGGCTTCGGCCTGGGACGAGAGGAGGAACCACTCTTCCGGGCCGGGCAAGGTTTCGCCCAGCATGTCCACGGTCCAGGTCAGGCTGCTGACGGGGGCGAGGTTTCGGAACATGGCCATGACGGCAGGCGGAAGGGCGTCGGCCAGAGCCAGCAGGGCGACGGCGCTGTCGACGGCGGCGGCGTCCCTGTGGCGCACCCAGACCAGGACGTCGGCTTCGGGGGCGCCGGTGACCAGCGAGTGGCCGCCGGCTTTGCGGAACTCGAAGTTCTGCGTGAACGACGGGGCGCCGGGGCCTTCGAAGAACGGGGGGCAGTCTTCAGGGTCGAGCACCTCGGGGGCGGGGAGGGCCGAGTAGTCCAGCGCGCTTTCGCGGCTCTGCCCGAAGGCCAGGGTGGCCCGGGCGGCCAGCCCTTCAGCGGTGAACAGGTCGACGCCGTAGATGGCGGAGGCTTTGCCCTGGCGGAGCAGGGTGGGGGTCAACTGCAGTGATCCGCTGGACGGTCCGACGAAGGCGAACTGAGCCGAGCGTAGCGGAGCGGGCGGGGTATCCAGGCCGGCCAGGACGGCGCTGAGGCAGAGCGCGGCGCTGGCGCCGCCGTAGAGCGTGCGCCCCTGGGACCAGTTGGGAGCGGTCTGGGCGGAGTAGCCGCTGTCGTGGTGAGGGGTCAGGGTGAGAAACTGGGCGAGCGGGCGATGTTCGGACATAGGGGGGAGTGTGCTGCGCGTCGCCGCGATCCCTGGTCCGGTGGGATGCCCCTGGTGGTAGGGGGGTCTGGCTTCGATCGGGTCCTACGGGTTCAGGGCGGGAGTCGTAGAGTTGGGCTATGAGAAGTATCATCGTGCCCTTTCTGTTCTGCCTGACCCTCTGGGCCGTGGCCCTTCCGAACGACCCCGCCGTCCGTTCCGCCGTGCCCGCTGCGCCGTCTTCGGCTCCCGCTCTGGCCGCCGAGGCCCGCGTCGCCGCCGAGACCGGCCCACGCGTGGTGGTCGACTCGCCCGAGGTGGTGCAGCCCGGTCGCTTGATCACGATCGCGGTTGAAGACGCTCCGGCCGACACCAAGTTTGCCTCTTTCGGTCTGACCCCGGAGATTCACGGTCTGCGCCTTTATGATAAGGGGAACGGTCGTTGGGAAGGCTCGTTCGCGATTCTGCCCAGTATGGCCGGGCAGCAGTTCCGTCCTCAGGTCAAGCTGTATGACGCGGAACGCCGCGTGTTGCCGCTGGCCGAGCGCGACCTGAACATCACCGTCGCTGCCGCCGAGGAGCGCCAGCCGGGCGTGGTGGCGGACGCGGGACAGGGTCGCACCGCGATCGCTTTTGACCAGACGGTGCGTTTGGATACCGTGACCATCGCCGCTCGCGAGGCGGGCGGGATCGTCGAGCCGGAACTGCGCAACAACTATCTGCTCTTGCCCGCCGGCATCGAGCCGGATGAGATCGTGACCGTATCGGCGCTGAACTTGCAGGGCGAGCGCGTGGTGCTGCACGGTCCGGCCAGCGACGCTGTCGCGGCCACTCGATAGACTTTAAGCCCGAGCAAGCTCCCGGGGTTAGCTCAAAAGACGGCGGGCTATAGCTCGCCGTTTTTTGAGCTAGGCGGGCTTGGCGGGCCGGCTTTGAGGATTAGCTCGCGGATCGGCGATGCTCTAGTGGCCGACGGCGCTGGGGGCGGTCTGCTCGACGAGTTCTTCGGCGAAGCGGGTGGCCCGGGCGATGTAGCCTTCGGCGTTGCGGCGGATTTTGGCGCGGTCGTCGAGGGTCAGGGCGCGCACGCGGCGGGCGGGGACTCCAACGTAGAGCGAGTCCGCCTCCAACACCTTCCCTTCCGGCACCAGCGCTCCGGCTCCAACCAGGCATCCGTCCGGCACCACAGCCCCGTTGAGCACGATGGCTCCGATGCCGATCAAGACCTCGTTGCCGATGCGGCAGCCGTGCAGAACAGCGCGATGACCGATCACGCAGTGCTCTCCAACCTCGCAGGGGAAACCGGGGTCGACGTGCACGACCACTCCGTCCTGCAGGTTGCTGCCGCGCCCGATGGTGATGGTGTCGTTGTCGCCGCGCAGCACGGCTCCGAACCAGACCGAGGTCTCGGCTTCCAGGCGAACCTGGCCGATCACGTCGGCACTATGGGCGACCCAGGCGCGAGGGTCGAGAGAGGGATGAAGGTCGCCAAGGCTAGAGATCATAAGCCGATAAATTTTCAAGTCACCCTCGGACTCCTGCAGGGTCCGTCTCCCAGATAGAGAACGGGACCGCGTGAAAAAGATTCTCCTGCTTCTCAGTACCCTTCTCGTTCTCAGCGGCTGCAATCCCGGCGGCGGAGGCGCTTCCGGCGATTCGAAAACCTACGATATCGAGGGCTACAAAGTGGCGTTCGTGGCTCCGCCCTCGCCCTGGGCGGAGAAGGACCTGATCGAGGAGCTTCCTGCTCCGACCGACGGCAGCATGCGCGACATCAAGCGCACCGCCGGCGTCTCGTTTCAGAAGCCCGAGAGCACCGGGTTCTTCTCGGTTGGCACCATGCCGCAGAACGCCAAGGTCGAGACCGACAAGAACGGCAAAGAGATCAAGCGCGAACTCATCGAGTTAGAGAACGACCAGGACACCCTGGACGTGCTGGCCTACTGGGTGGTCAAGCGCGACGGTGAGATCACCAAGCAAGAGTACATTCCGGTGGCGGGCACCAACGCTTTTCACATGGAGTTCGAACTGGGCAAGCCCGAGCAGCGGATGAAGGGCCAACAGGTTCACTTCACCAAAGACGGCACTCACTGGACCCTTTCGATGCTGATGCCGTCGAAGGACTACAGTTCCGAGGTCAAGCACTTCCAGTCGATGGTCTCGAGCTTCAAGCTCGAAGGGGCGCCGACAGGCCAGGCTCCCGCCGCTAAGGCGACGCCCTAGTCGCTTTCAACTCCAAGGTTTTGCAGAGAGGTCGCCGTCGAGGCGACCTCTTCTCGTTTCGAGCGCCCTGGAGTGATGGGGCTTCGCAAAAGGTTCACACGTAGACAACTTCGAACGCTCTGGCCCATGCGAAGGTTCTTGCCGTGCGTCTAGTCCGTGGGGGATGTCTGGGGCTACTCTTGCTCCTTTTGATCGGCTACGGAGTCGTGGTGTCGTTGCCCGTACGCCGGGACGGAGCCCAGGTCGAGGAAGCGCTGGCGAAGGCCAGGCAGCGGACCGAGTCGATCGCGTCCCGCCTGAAAGACCCGGCTCAGAACGGCTTCTTGCAGCCCACGTTAGAGCCGTACTGGGGCCGTGGCTGGGACAACGCCGGTCCGGTGAAGGATGCGATCAAGGCCTGGACCGCCTACAGCTACCAGGAGCAGAACAAGCCGGTCCAGCATCATCCGCTGCTGGTCTCGAAGGACCCCGCCTACGCGGCGGCTCGGGCCGGTTTCGAAGCGTATGTGCCTGACCTGGTCCACGCCTTTAGCAAACCGATTTTCCAGCCCGTGGTCGCCGACATGATCGACCCTTCCGCTCAGCTTCAGGAGTCGGCCTTTACCTCGCTGACGCTGGCACTGAACGTCTCGGCCGAGTCGCTGTTTGCCCAGGGGCAGCCCGGTCGGGCGGCGCTGTTCTACCAGTTGGGCTTCATGGAAGGTCAGAAAACTTACCAGAACGTCGGGCTTCCGCAGTTGATGCGCGCGGTGTCGCTGCAAGGACTCACCTTCCAGTCCATGGTGGCCTACCTGGGGCCGGACGCCAAGCTCAGCGAGAAGGAGTGGATCGGGATGTCTGCCGTCGTGGCAGCTTCCTGCCCGACCCCGGTGACGGTCGGGCAGTCGATCGAGAACGATCTGGCCTTCGGAACCGAATTTCTGAATCGCCCCCGCGGCTCGTACGAGGGCGATGCGAAGCCGTTGCGAGGGCTGTTTCTGCTGCCCGGCGCGCGCGCTCGAGAGCTGAGGATCTATCAGAACTATATGGCCGAGGTGCTGCCGGGAGTGGCCACGATGCGGATTGCCGTAGGTCCTCCCGGAGCGACGCTGTTCGATACGCTGAGCGGGAAGAGCGGTCCGGGGCTGCGCTTGCTAGTCGTCGACTATCAGCGTCAGGTCGCCCGGCTGACCGTGCATATGGCCAAAATGACGGGGCTGTCCGCGATGGGGGGCGTCTGTGCCTACCGAGTCCGCCACGGTAAACCGCCGGCCGCTCTGGGCGACCTCGACACTCTGGGTCTTAAGGCTCCCGGGGGAGCGGCCTGGTCCGAAGTTGCCAAGAATCTGGGCTATTCGGTGGTGGACGACCGCGCCGAGCTGCTGGTTCCGATCAATCCCGCTGTGTACGAGGCGGCCGGGCTGAATCCCGAGGCAGCCAGGCTGATCGAGGAGCACAACTCGCGTTACTTCAGTATCCGTAAGGAAGGCGCGCTGTTTCGGATCTGAGGGAAGGACCTGAGGGGAGGACCTGAGGGGAGGACCTGAGGGGAGGGATCGACGAGTTCCCTTTCGCGGCTCATCTTGGAGTGGTCGTTTCCCCGGAGACAGACGCGCCTAACGCAAAAGCACCTCCCACGTGGTGGAGAGGTGCTTTTTCAATCGATTGGGGAAGAGGGCGGGTTAGGCGCCGGCTTCGACCAGGCGCTCTTGAATGTAGGTCACGGCGTCTTTCATGTTGGTGATTTTTTCCGTGTCTTCGTCCGGGATTTCGAGTTCGAACTCGGTTTCGAAGGCCATGACCATCTCGACGTTGTCCAGGGAATCCGCGCCCAGGTCTTCAACGAAATGGGCGGTAGGGGTGACCTGCTCTTCTTCAACGTTCAGCTGGTCGATGATAATTTTCTTCACGCGTTCTTGAATATCTGACATACTCTCCTCCAAAGGCTCACAACATTCCACCGTCGACGTTGAAAACCTGCCCTGTAATATAATCGCTGTCAGGGTGGGCCAGGAAGGCCACCATGCGCGAGATATCATGCGGTTTTCCCATCCGTCCGAGGGGGATCTGAGCGAGAATTCCCTCTTTGACGGAGTCCGAGAGACCTTCGGTCATTTCCGTCCCGATATAACCGGGAGCGACCGCGTTGACGGTGATATTTCTGGCTCCTAATTCCCGGGCAGCCGAACGGGTAAACCCGATGAGTCCGGCTTTGCTGGCGGCATAATTGGCCTGCCCGGCATTCCCACGAATGCCGATCACCGAAGTCAGGTTGATGATGCGTCCATATCGCGCCTTGAGCATCATTTTCGAGGCGGCGCGAGCCAGCACGAAGGCGGAGCGCAGGTTCAGGTTGATCACTTCATCCCACTGCTCGTCTTTCATGCGGAGCAGGATGGTGTCCCTGGTGATGCCGGCGTTGTTGACCAGGATGGCCGGCCTTTCGCTCTCGATCACGGCGACCACGGCTTCGAGGCCTTCGGGGCTGCCCAGGTCGGCGGCGGTCAGGTCGGCCTGCCCGCCGGCTTCGACGATGGCGGCCTGCACTTCGGCGAGTTGGTCGGCCGAACGGGCGACCAGATGGACTTTGGCGCCCAACAGAGCGAGTTCTTCCGCGATGGCGCGGCCGATGCCGCGACCGGCGCCGGTGATCAGAGCGGTCTGTCCGCTAAGGGGAGTGGTTGAACGGTTCATGCAGGCACCTGCTTTGCAGCGGAAGGGAGCAATCCTCCCCAGCGGAGGACCAGCGAAGCCCAGGCCAGTCCGCCTCCAAAACCGACGATCACCAGGTAGTCGCCGTCCTTGACCCGTCCCGCGTCGAGCGCCTCGGAAAGGGCGATCGGGATCGAGCCGCAAGAGGTGTTGCCGTAGCGGTCCAGGTTCACCATCACGCGGTCCATGCTCACGCCCAGGCGTTTGGCGGCCGATTCGATGATGCGGAAGTTGGCCTGATGAGGGACGAAGAGGGCGATGTCTTCGGATTTGAGTCCGGCCTTTTCGGTGGCGCGAACGGCCGAGCGACCCATGGCGTGAACGGCGAAGCGGAACACTTCGGGTCCATTCATCTGCAGGGTGAACTCTTCGCCTTCGAGGGCGCCTTCGGCGGGCGGGCGCGCGCCGGCACCCGCTGGGATGGTCAGGTGGTCGCCGCCGCTACCGTCGGCGCCAAGGTCCTGGCCCAGCAAGCCGTAGCCGTCTTGAACGGGGCCCAGGACCGCCGCTCCGGCGCCGTCGCCGAAGAGCACGCAGGTGCCCCGGTCGTTCCAGTTCATGACCCGGCTCATGACGTCGGCGCCCACCACCAGCACCTTTTTGGCCAGTCCCGAGGAGATGTAGCTCATCCCCATGGACAGCGCGTAGGCGTAGCCCGAGCAGGCGACGGAAACGTCAAAAGCTCCCGCGTTCTTCGCGCCGATGGCTGCCTGGATACGGCAGGCCACGGCGGGAAGAACGGTGTCGGGAGTCATAGTCGCCGCAACGACGAGGTCCAACTCTTCCGGGGCGATACCGGCTTTGCTCAAGGCGAGCAAGGCCGCTTTCGCGCCCAGGGTCGAGGAGGTCTCGTCGTCGTCGGCGATACGCCGCTCACGGATACCGGTGCGGCTTCTGATCCATTCGTCGGTGGTATCTAGCTTGCTCTCGAGGTCCTTGTTGGTAACCACTCGCTCGGGGGCGTAGTGAGAGACGGCCAGAATGCCGACAGGAATCATCTATTCTTCTTCTTTGTCGGACCAGATCTTGCGACCCTTATAGGTGTAGCAAGAACGGCATACCCGGTGGGGCAGGGTGGGAGCTCCGCAGGTGGCGCAAGCGATCACGTTCGGCGCCTTCAGAGCGAGGTGCGAGCGACGCTTGCGAGAGCGCGAGCGAGACATCTTGTATTTCGGTTCAGCCATCTTAGTGGTTCCTCCAAGAGCCCGTAGGCTCCGTCTGTTCTAGTTGAGGCTCGGCCCGGAGGCCTTCCTCTTCTGCAGCTCGCTAAGCCCAGCCCAGCGAGGATCGATCTCTTCTTTGTCACAGTCGCAGTCGCCCTGATTCAGGTCGGCACCGCACTGATCGCACAGCCCCTTGCAGGCGCCGTCACGACAGACGGCCTGCATCGGAACCGCAGCCAGAAAATTCTGGCGAAGCATTTCATCAAGGACGATTCGATCCTCCTGATAGGTAAGAACCTCCAGGATATCGAGCCCTTTGACTTCCGCCTCAGGACTGTCCGAGGGGACGAAGTACTCTTCGACCTCGATGTCCATCGGCAGGGGGTAGCTCTCGCCGCAGCGAGCGCATTCCACCATGACGTTGGCCTGAGTTTGGCCCTGCACCAGAATCCTGGTGCCAGCGTTGGTCAGGCGCAACTTTAGCGTGACCGGGCCCTGCGTTGCAAGGTCGGGACACGCCAGCGGTTCTGAGTTGGTGTACTCCTTCCAAAGCCCGGCGCCCCCTAGTATCTCTTTGATTTGGACAAACATCGGCGGTTCCTAAAGCTTTGACATGGCCGACCCGCAGGCGGGGCGGTCCAACACAGAGGGTCAGTATAATGAGGGTGCCCTTTGGTGTCAATTGGTCTCGCGACATGTTCGGGCGGGCTTTTTAGCTCTCTAATAAGTCCAGGATTTTCTGCAGGGTGTTCTGGTTGCGCACGGTGGTCTCCGACCTCACGCAGCGGCCCAGGTCCAGCTTCGAGCGGCCCTGGCCGTCCGGGTAGTAAAGGTAGACCGCGCGCTCCTGGAAATGGACCTCCTCAGGGCCTGTGTGGCGTTCCTGGAAGGCTTTGACGTCGGCTGCCGAGGGCGCTTCGTCGAGGAACATCACGGCCCATTTGGCGCCGTCCTTGCCGGCGGGATCGATCGGGTCGGCCTGCAGGATGGCGCGGAACTCCTCTGGAGAGAGGACGAAGATGCGCTTCTTCAGGCCAAACCGTCCGGCCACCGCCTCCTCCAACTGCTGCGACAGCCCGGCCGGGTCCGAGGAGGGTGAGTCGAACAGCAGGTTCCCGCTGGCCAGCAGCGTGCGCGGGTTCTGCAGTCCGATCTCCCCACAAAGATCCCGCAGTTCGGCCATGGGTAGGCGACTGCGGCCTCCCACGTTGATCCCTCGAATCAGGGCGACGTAGGTGGTCAAGGTTGGAAGCGCAGCGGCCAGCGCTGGCGGACGGTTCGTCCCATCCGGTCGGCCGCCGTCACCTCTAACCAGACCTCTCCGGGGCCGTCCGGGATCAGGCTGAAGGTGGTGCGGTCGACCCGGCGCTGCAGGTCGACCACGCGGACGCCCGGCGAGGCGGTCACCTGAATACTGTCGGGATCGATCTGGCGCGAGGCCGAGCGCAGGTCGACCCAGCCGGGGACTTTGGGCAGGCTGGAGGGGGCCAGGTGCGGGCCGAAGCCTACGATCTCGGGGGGAGTGGTCCAGGCGTCCAGGCGGCCCGCACGGTGCACGCCGGTCGGCGTGGTCAGGAAGACCGGAACCTCGACCAGGTCCCAGCCGGGCAGGATCTTGACGGTGGCCTTCCAGCCGCCGCGGGTGGCCGGGGTGAGAGGCAGTTCGTGGGCGACACCGGGGATGGTGAGGCGCAGTTTTTCCCCTCCACCTAACCTCCGGGCCTCGGCCTCGGACAGGGTGATCGCCACCGCGTCTCCGGCCCCGTAGGCGGGCCCTTTGACCGGCTGGCGGCCGCTGCCGGCCCGGGGCTGAGAGGTTCCGCGACTGAAGGCGTCGAGCCAGCCGATGGTGCCCACGCCGGGGTCGTAGCGAACGGTCGCGGTGAGGCCTTGAGGAACGGCTTTGAGCAGCGCTTCGGCGGTGGTCGGGGCGCCGTCGAGGGTGATCACCGAGGCGGGGACCAGGTCCAGCACCTCGGAGACCCCGCCCAGGTCGATGGAGACCTGGCCGTAGCGCAGGTCGACCAGGCCGCCCTGCAGCAAAGCGCCGCTGAGGACGTTGCCTTCGACTTTGTCGGTGGGAGCGCGCAGCGGTGCGGGCAGTTGGCCCTTCCACGAATAAGGCGCGGCTTGCGCCGCGCCTACTAGCAGAAGCGCGATGAACGCCGCTTTCATCCGGGATCCGAGACCCCGGCCAGCAGTTCGACCTGATCGGATCGCACGGATCCCTGGCCGGCCTTGGAGGCGGCGATGAACTCGCGGAACAGAGGGTGAGCGCGGTAGGGGCGCGAGAGGAATTCGGGGTGGTACTGGCAGGCCAGGAACCAGGGGTGGTCCGCGTCGGGCAGTTCGACCACTTCGACCAGGTCGCGTTCGGGGTTGATGCCGCTGATGATCAGGCCGGCGGCCTCGATTTCGGGGCGGTAGAGGTTGCTGACCTCGAAGCGGTGACGATGGCGCTCGATGATGTCGACCTGACCGTAGGCGGCGTGCGCTTTGGTGCCTTCTTTCAGGCGGCAGGGGAAGGCGCCGAGGCGCATGCTTCCGCCCATCTGTTCCAGCGCGCGCTGGTCGGGCATGTGGGTGATCACGGGCTTTTCGGTCTCGGGTTCGACTTCGGTCGAGTGCGCTTTGGCCCAGCCACAGATGGCCCGGGCGAATTCGACCACGGCCCACTGCAGGCCGTAGCAGATGCCGAAGTACGGCACCTTGTTTTCGCGGGCGTAGCGGATCGCTTCGAGTTTGCCTTCGTGGCCGCGCGAGCCGAACCCGCCGGGGACCAGGACGCCGTCCGCTTTTCCAAGGACCTCGTGCACGTTGTCCCGGTTGACCTGCGACGAGTCGATGCGCTCGATGTTGACTTTGACGTTGTTGGCGATGCCTGCGTGTTCCAGCGCTTCGGCGATGGACAGGTAGGCGTCTTTGATTTCGACGTACTTGCCGACCAGGGCGATGCGCACGGTGCGTTCGGGAGAGTGCTTCTTGTGCACGATTTCGCGCCAGGCCGACAGGTCGACGGAGGCGGCGGGCAGGCCCAGGCGCTCGAGCACGTAGTTGCCCAGCCCTTGCTCTTCGAGCTTGAGCGGCACTTCGTAGATGCTGGGGACGTCGGGGCAGCTGAACACGGCGTTGGCTTTGACGTCAGAGTAGAGGGCGATCTTTTTCAGGTGCTCGTCGGCCATGGGGCGTTCGGTGCGGCAGACGATGACGTCGGGGGCGATGCCGATGGCCCGCAGTTCCTTGACGGAGTGCTGGGTGGGCTTGGTTTTCATCTCGCCGGCGGCGCCCAGATGGGGCACCAGGGTGACGTGCAGGTACAGCGCGTGGCCGGGTTCGACGTCGAACTTGACCTGGCGGATGGCTTCCAGGAACGGCAGGCCCTCGATGTCACCGACGGTGCCGCCGACTTCGACGATGGCCACGTCGGTGTCGCCTTTGCGGGAGACGGAGCGGATCATGGCTTTGATCTGGTCGGTGATGTGAGGAATGACGCGAACGGTGTCGCCCAGGTAGTCGCCGCGACGCTCTTTTTCGATCACCGAGCTGTACACTTTGCCGGTGGTGACGTTGTTTTCGGCGGTCAGGGCGACGTCGACGTAGCGTTCGTAGTGGCCCAGGTCCAGGTCGGTTTCGGCGCCGTCGTCGGTCACGTACACCTCACCGTGCTGGTAAGGGTTCATGGTGCCGGCGTCGACGTTGATGTAAGGGTCGAGCTTCTGGACGGTGACGTTGTAGCCACGGTTCTTCAGCAGGGTTCCAAGGGAGGCGGCCACGATCCCCTTGCCGAGGGAGCTGACGACGCCCCCGGTGACGAAGATGTAGCGAACGTTTTTAGCCATGTTTTAAGCAGATCACTTTCGTTTGCGCGGGCAGACGGGCAAGCTCGATTTCGACGGCCATGGTCTGGGCATCGTCGACGTTGCTCATCTTGTCGGTGAAGGCGGACAGGGGGTACTCGCAGAGCGGGTTCTCTCCCATCTCGTCGGTCTGGTAGTGCATCGGGAAGACGATGCGCGGATCAAGCTGGTTGATAAAGATGGTGGCGGTCGACGGGTCGAGCGTTTCTTTGCCGCCGACGGGCAAGAAGATGACGTCGACTTTGCCCAGCTCTTTGAGCTGTTCGTCGGTCAGCAGATGGCCGATGTCGCCGAAGTGGGCGAAGTGGATCCCTTCCCAGAACCAGTGCCAGACGGTGTTGGGGCCGCGCTTGCGACCGCCCTGGTCGTCGTGGAAGGTGGGCATGCCGTAAAAGGTCAGCTTTTCGCCGGTGTGCTCGATGTTGATTTCGCTTTCCATAGCGAAATCGTGGGACCGCTTGAGCAACATGGGGTTGTTGGTGAAGCGGTAGTAGGCGTTATGGTCGTGGTGCTCGTGCGAGACCAGGACGACATCCGGCTCCAGGGGCGGCAGCGGATACGGGATGCGCTGGCTGAAGGGGTCGAGGATGGCCGAGCTTCCTTTGCTGGAAGCGACCCAAAAGGATGAGTGGCCAAGATAACGGACGTTCATGTGGACTCCTAGAATCGGGGACTCTCGACGCCGACTGGCTGGTCGGGCGCGCTCGACGGCCGGTTTGACGCGGCGAGGTCTTTCCCTTTGGAAGTCCTGGGGTTTGTTAGGCTTGGAGGGGGGAGGTGGGGAGGTTGGCGGTGGCTACAGCGCCGGCCACTCCGGAGGCGGCCAGGCAGGCGATGGAGGCGACGGTCAGGGCGGTGGAGGGGAGGAAGGTGAAGTTGGCGGCCAGGGCCACGGTGCCCAGCAGGTTGGCGGCCATTCCGATTTTGGCGGGGGTGGAGACGGCGCTGCTTCCTTTGGAGTCGATCTCGAGGCTGATGTGGCCGAAGGTTCCGACCACGGGGAGGGCGGTGGTGATGCCTCCGATGATGAGGTTCATGGGGTCGCGGTGGGAGGG
>JAEXNA010000151.1 GCA_023447635.1 Vulcanimicrobiota bacterium
GTCGGCGCGGTAGAAGCGGTCGAAGACGTGTTCGAGCTGCTCGCGCGTCATCCCGGGGCCGGCATCGCTGACCGACACTTCGACGACCTCATCGCGGTTCTGCACCTTGACCAGAACGCTGCCGCCCGGGGGAGAGTAGCGAACCGCGTTATCGAGCAGGTTGTCGACGACCTGCCCGATCATCAGCGGGTCGACCAGCAGATTCTGCTCCTCGCCTTCCAGCTTCAGTTCGACCTCTTTAGCCCGCGCCGCCACCTCTTTGCGAGCCAGGCTTTGCTGGATCAGGTCGACGATATCGGTCGCCTCGGCTCGCACCTCCAACGCCCCCTCGTCGGCCTTACTCAACTGCAGAAGCTGATTGGACATCTCGGTCAGGCGCTGGGTCTCTCCCAGGCAGGTCTCTAGAGTCTCGCGATACTCCTGAGCCTCACGAGGGCGGCGCAGGCAGACATCGAGCGCCAGCGTCAGATTGGCCAGCGGCGCCCTGAGTTCGTGCGAAGCGTTGGAAATGAACTGCCGCTGCGCCTGAAAGCTGGCCTCGAGTCGCTCGAGCATCGCGTTGACTTGCTCTTGGAGGCTGACCATCTCACTGTCCTGATAGCTTCCAGTCAAACGCAGGGCCGGGTCGCCGCGCGAGGTGACGGATTCCAACTGAGCCAGGATCTGCTCCAGCGGAGAGGTCAGGTAGGCGGCCACCCGGTAGGAGACCATCGCCACCAGAACGATGCCGATCAGAAGCGAAAGAAGCAAGCCACGCCCCAGCTCTAGAAGCGCTTCTTCCATCGGCTCCTGGGAAATCCCCAGAACCTCGATCAGGGTCCGCGACCCCACCTGAACCGGATTACTGAGCGTGCGGTAGAGGTTCCCCCGGAACTCCACATCCGAATACACTCCACCGCCCTCCAGGACGGCCTGCAGCGACTCTCGGTTCCACTCCAGGCGTGGCACCGCCGAACTGCTGGTTGGCTGCACCAGGGCGCCGTCGGACTCGAGCAGCATCTTGAACACGTGCGACTCGTCCGATTCCTTGGGCAGCGCCGTCCAGTGAGACCCTCCGCGCTCGGTCGCGGCCGCAAAATCCGCTCGGAAGATAGCCTCGAGATCGCCGTCGAGATCAGCCAGAAACGCCGCTCGACACCAGAAGAAGAGTACCACGCAGAAGATCGACAAGAAGGCAGCGGAAGAGCCGGCCAGGGCGGCGGTCAATCGGTGCCGGAACGTACTCATACTCCAACCTTCCGCCCCGCCTGCGGGAGCCCTCCGACGAACCGTCCAGGGAAGCACCCGCTGTAGAAATCTTCTCTTGTCATCGCGCGAAAGGCCGATCATAGCCCTACGTTAGACGACCAAGATTGCAGCCATTTCACAGGAAGATGACAGCGCACCCGCCTTTCTGAGAAGGCTCTCATCCCCGGCTCACCGAGCGCTCACACCGCCTATGGCAACCTGCTCTAGTGCCTACGTCTCAACCCCTCACCGCCTACCCCTTCGACACCCGGCGCCCGTTACAGATGCCGCTGATGGGAGCCTGGTTCTGCAAGAACTTCTCCGTGCTGCTGATGCTACCGCTCTACGCGGTGGCGCTGGCCTGTAGCGGGGTCGCCCGCCTGTTCCAGCCGCGGTCGGCGCAGTCCAGCGCCGATCTCGACGCCTCTGCTCTCGACGACCTGGTCACAGCTTATCCCACCAGCCTCTACCCAACCCTCTCCGTGTTGCTTCAGGCCAACGCCTACCAGGCCGAGGCCGGAGACCGGTTCGAGAGCCGGCTCGACATTGGACTGTCCGGGCCCTACGAAGACCAGACTGCCCTCACTCTGCAGCCGTGGCAAGCCAGCAGCCTTCCGCTAGGGTCGGCCTCCCTGGATCGGTATCGACTCAACAACGTCATCCACCAGACCGAGCAGAGATATCAGGTGCTGCAAGAGGCCGCCAGAGTCCTACGACCCGGAGGGCTGCTTCAGGTGACGGACAACACCGTGGGGGGGTCGACGCCGTATGGACGGTCCGCCTGGCTCGGGCGCTAGGACGCGAAGCGTTGGCCCAGCGACTGATTCAGGACAAACTCGTCAGCAGCCAACAGAACCTGGTGCGGGACTGCGGCTGGTGGGAACAGGCCGCAGGAGAGGAGTGGGAGGTCGTTACCGTCCGCCCGTTCTTTTCCCAACTCGGTATGACGGTTGCCTCGCTGTTCGAAAGCCTGAACTTCAAACAGGGCGGACCGGGCCCCGACTGGCTCACCGGGCAGGTCACGAAGAATCGGCTGTTGCGGCCGATGTACCGATTTTTGCTAGCCGCTCTGGCCCGTAGCCTGAAGGAACAGGACGCTAACTGGGTGCGGCGTTCCGGCGCCACCAGCCTGATGGTCGTTCTTCGACGGAGGGGATCGTGAGGATGCGGCAAGCCGTCTTTCGCTGGCGAGGCGGGCTGATGGCCGCGGTCGCCCTGGCCGTGCTGGTCTGCGCCAGGCCGTCGCCTCTCACTTTCTTGTTGGGGCTGACCGCGGCGGTAGCCGGCGAGACCATCCGCTTCTGGGCCATCGGTTTTAGTCGAGGCCACACCCGGGGGCTAGAGGTCGAAGCGCCGTTCCTGGCCACCGGAGGGCCGTACTCGCGCAGTCGTCACCCCCTTTACCTGGGCAACGCTCTGAACTCGCTCGGGGTGACCATCGCCGCGATAGGACGCTGCACCCCGACCATGGCGGGGGCGCTGATGCTCTTTTCCGCGACGGCGTTTGCTCTGGTCTACGGAACCATCATTCCGCTGGAAGAAGAGTATCTGGCTCTGGTGCACGGTGAACAGTATCAGAGCTATAAAATTTCGGTTCCCCGCCTTATCCCCAATCTGAAAGGCTGGGTTCAGGGGGGAGGGCAGTTCTGCCTCGACAGCGCCCTCTACTTCGAGCGCTGGACGCTGTTCTGGTGGCTCTTGATCTGGTCCTGGCTGGGCTTTCTGGCCTTTCGGATGGGAGGACGCTGATGCGGATTTTAGTGGTCGAAGACGATCGTGAGGCGGCCGCCTACCTGCTCAAAGGGCTGACAGAGAGCGGTCACGTGGTGGATCATTCCGCCGACGGCGACGACGGTTTGCATATGGCGCTCAGCGGCAGCTACGACGCCATGGTGCTCGACCGGATGCTACCCAAACGAGACGGCCTGACCCTGCTCAAGATGCTTCGGGCTGATGGCAACGACACGCCGGTCATGCTGCTGACGGCGCTGGGCGAGGTCGACGATCGAGTCGAGGGGCTGCGCGCGGGCAGCGACGACTACCTGGTGAAGCCGTACGCCTTCGCCGAACTTCAAGCGCGACTCGAGGTGATCTCCCGTCGCAAGGGGCCGGCGGAAAACTCCAGCCTGCTGGTCTTCGAAGACCTGGAACTCGACGTCGCCGGGCAAACCGCCAGCCGCGCCGGGCAGCCGCTGAGCTTGCTGCCGAGAGAGCTGAAGCTGTTAGAGGTGCTGATGCGCAACGCCGGCCGAGTGCTGACCCGGACCATGCTGTTAGAGAAGGTCTGGGATCTGCATTTCGACCCTCAGAGCAACGTGGTCGACACCCAGGTCTGCCGGCTTCGAGGCAAAATCGATCGGGGTCGACCAACCCCGCTTCTAAGGACGATCCGAGGCGGCGGCTATCGTCTTGGATAGATTTCGCAGTTGGTCGCGACTGCTGCGAACCACGGCCGGTCGGACGGCCTTTCGGCTAACCGTCGTCTTTACCGCCGTTCTGGGGCTGTGCATCGCGGCGACCTTTTACGCCCAGATGCGCTACATCGATCACGACGTTGCGCGGGGGCTGCACCACGAACTGCGTCGCCTGGTTCACCTGCACAAGACCGAGTCGCACGGCGCCTTCACCGCTGAAATCGCCGACCTTCGTCGTCGCAGTCTGGCCGATGAACAGCTCTGCATGCTGGTCAGGGCCGGCGACCGTTTCCCCGAACCGCTGAAGATACAGCGCGACGATGGGGAACTGTTCAACCTGTGGGTCGACGACCACTTTATCTCTGGACTCTCGCGGGACGAATGGGGTTACTGGCCCGCCGCCGTGGTTCGGCTCGACGACGGCTGTCGGCTGCTGATCTCTATCCACTCCCAGATCAACGAAGCGCTGCGCCACCAGGTTCTACCGGGCTTCATCCTGCTCGACGTCCTGCTGGTGGTCGGGATGCTCAGTGTCGGGGGAGTGATCGGGCGCGACCTGCTGCTGAAAGTCGACGAGGTCAACGCCACCGCCCGCGCCATCACGGCCGGGGACCTCAGCCAGCGGTTTGTCCAGGACGGCAGCGGCGACGAGTTCGATGAACTGCGCTCCCACTTCAACGGTATGCTGGGAAAGACCGAGCGGCTGATCTCTGGCATGCGTCGGGTCAGCGACAACGTCGCTCACGATCTCAGAAAACCGCTCTCCCATATCCTCAGTGGATTAGAGGTCACCCTGCTCGAACCGCGCTCTCCGGAAGGGTATCGCGAGGCGATCGAAGACACCGTGGTCCAGATCGAGACCGTGATCGCGACCTTCAACTCGCTACTGCAGATCGCTCGGGTCGAATCGGGGGCGGGCCCCCGACAGCGGGTGGAAGTCGAACTCGGGGCGCTGGTCGTGGAGTTGGCCGAGCTTTACGAAGAGGTGGCTCAACCGATCGAGACCTCGTGCGAGCCGGGGCTGCTCACTCTTGGCGACCCTCATCTGCTGCGTCAGGCGCTGAGCAACCTGATCGAGAACGCCATCAAGTTCTCTCCTTCTCATGAAGCGATCACGGTCCGCGCCTATCGGGAGGGCGCTACCGTTCATCTTGGCGTTGGCGACCGGGGGCCGGGTATACCCGCTGAGCAGTACGAGTTTGTGCTCGAGCGGTTCTCCCGTCTGGAAGAAGCGCGCTCGACCCCCGGCAACGGCCTGGGGTTGGCGATGGTCAAGGCGACCATGGACCTTCACGGCGGCGCCATCGCCCTGGCCGACAACCAGCCCGGGCTGCTGGTCGACCTGTCCTTCCCCGTGTTTTCGGGGCAGGGCAATGGTCCCGCAAAGTTCCCGTAATCTTCAGCGCTCAAGATGACGCCGTGAGGTTCTTACTTTTCTTCCTGATTCTGGCAGGCGGTTGCGCCTGCCCCGCAGCGGCTCAGGCGCCGCTGGCTCCAGCGCCGCCCGCTTCAGAGTCGTCGGCCCCAGCGCCCGCTTCCGCCGTGTCGGCTCCAGAATCGATGAGCTTGACTCTGGGCCAGGTCCTGGATATCGCAGCTCGTCGCAACCCCGACCTTCGCGTGGTCGAACAAGGCGTGGAAGTCGCGCGAACCGGCATCGCCATCGCCGAGCAGCGGCCTAACCCCTACGTCAACATGTCGTCCCCGTTTGGCCCGGCCGAACGGAAACAGCGCGTGATGTTCAACGTACCGCTGGAACTGGGCGGGCGTCGTCAAGCCCGACTGACGGTGGCCGAAGACGGCGTGAAAGAGGCCGAGCTGACCCTGGCTCAGTCTCGACTGGTGGTCGCCAACCAGGCTCGCAACGCCTTCATCGAACTCGCCGTCGCCGAAGCCACCGTGCGGCAAAGCCAGGTCGACCTCGAGTTCTACGACCGTCTCGTTCAGGCCGCGAGGTCTCGTTTTCAGGCGGGCGACATCCCTGAAGCCGACGTGGTGCGAAGCGTCTTCGAACGCGACCAGAACGCGCGTCTGCTGTACCCGGCCGAAAACCGTCGAGGCTCGGCCGTGCTAACGCTCAACCGGCTGCTGGGTCAGCCTCTGGCGACCTCGATCGGCGTGGTCGACGACGGGCTGCTGTTTCCCAACGAAGCCACGCTTCGCGGGACGACCTGGGAGCTGCCGCCGCTTCCCGAACTGCAGCAGATGGCTCGGGAACGCCGTCCCGATCTGGCGCTGGCGGCTCAGCAGTTAGAGACGGCCAAACATCGGGTCGATATGGCGCGCGCCTACCAATCGCCGGATGTCTCCCTGCAGGCCACCATGATGTACGACCCTCAGTTCCCCGGCCTCACCTATCAGGCGGGGGTCCAGTTAGAGCTGCCCTGGGGCAGCGACCGGAGTGGTGAGGTCAAGCAGGCCCGAGCGCGCGAGGCAGAGGCCATAGCCCGTAACGAGTCGACTTTGCAATCGGCCGACCTGGCCGTTTCGCTGGCCTGGACCAACCTGCAGAACGCTCGCGAGCAGCTTCTGCACGACCTGGCGCTGCTGCAGCCGCAGGCCGACCAGGTTCTGGAGCTGGCTCAGAAGACGTTCGAGCTGGGCCAGGGCGACATCACCGAGGTGCTGCTGGCGGGTCAATCCGTGCAGCGACAGCGGCAAATTTTTCTGGCCGACGTGGCCCAATTTCATCGAGCGCTGGGCGAGCTGGAACTCGCCATCAACGTCCCGCTCACCGGAGGTCTACCGTGAACCGTCTTCTCATCTCGAGCCTGCCCCTGGCAGCTCTCCTTCTTGCCGGATGCGGCTTCAAGAGCGATACCGCCGCCTTCCCCCAACCGCAGCCCACCCCGCCGGCCACCGCCGTGCAGGTCTCGGACGAGCTTGAACTGGCCAACATCAAGCTCACCGAAAAGGCCGAAAAGCGCCTGGGCGTGACGGTCGCGCCCGTCAAGCGAGAGAAGGTCTCGAAGCAGCGCCCCTATCCCGCTGTCGCCGTCGTCCCTCCCCAAAGCCAGACCCAGCTTCTCGCCCCCGTGGCGGGTGAAGTGCAGTATACCGGCTCTGGTCCGCTGGTCGTGGGCACCGCCGTGCGCAAAGGCGAGCCGCTGTTTTCCCTGACTCCCACCCAGACTCAGGGCGACTTCGTCATGGGGCCGGCTCAGCTCGATCAGCTGAACGCGTCCCGTATCGCCGTCGAGCAAAGTGCGGCGGCGATCGCAACCCGGATCGCGGTGGCCGAAGCCCAGGTCAAGGGAGCCCAGATCGAGTTGGACCGTTCGCGGGAACTGTTCGAGGCAAAGGTCGGAAGCCGCAAACGGGTCGACGAGGCCACCATCCAGATGAACATCGCGCGGGAGACCCTGGAAGCCACCCGGCGAGAGAGCAAAACGCTGCGTAAGGTCGATCAGATCCCGCAGCGTAACTGGGCACCCTCGGCGGTAGCGCAGTACGCACCGCTCAGCGGTTCCATCTTACGAGTGCTGGTCTCTTCGGGGCAGACCGTCTCCCAGGGGCAGCCGATGCTCGAACTGGTCGACCTTAACCGGGTCTGGCTCCGGGTGCGGATCCCGCTGGCCGAAGGCGCCGCCGTCGAGCCGGGCGAGAGCATCGAAGTGTCCACGCTGGGCCGGCAGCTTCTCGCTCGGTCCGTCAAGGGGCCTCCCACCGCCGACGCCACGACCTCGACCGTGGACCTGTATTACGAACTCGACAACACCTTGGGGCAGCTCAGTCCCGACCAGCGAGTGAACGTCTCGCTCCCCCTCAAAGGGTCGGGCGAGCACCTGGTCGTTCCTTCGGGCGCCATCCTGCACGACATCCACGGCGGCGCCTGGGTCTACGTTTGCACCAAACCGCACGAGTACCACCGCGTCCGCGTGGTGGTAGACCGGGTCGGTCAAGACGGCCGGGCGGTACTGGCTCAGGGGCCCGAACCGGGCGTTCAGGTGGTGGTCGACGGGGCCGCCGAAATCTTTGGATTCGAGTTTGGAAACGACTAAAAATGTTAGCTTCTCTGATTGAAATGTCCCTTCGCTTCCGGCTCCTGGTGCTTTCCACCGCGCTGGTCCTGGTGGGACTCGGGATCTACTCCCTGGGCCAGTCCCAGATGGACGTCTTCCCCGAGTTCGCCCCTCCCAAAGTCGAGGTGCAGACCGAGGCGCCCGGCCTCTCTACCGAAGAGGTCGAGCAACTGGTCTCCATCCCGATTGAAAACGCCCTGACCAGCACGCCGTTTGTCGAGACTCTGCGCTCGAAATCGGTGCTGGGGCTGTCCTCCGTCGTGCTCATCCTCGAGCGCGGGGCCGACCTGGAAGTCGCTCGTCAGAACGTCCAGGAACGGCTGGCTCAAGCCGCCTCGCGGCTGCCCCTATCGGCGCGGCCGCCGGTGATTCTGCCTCCGCTTTCCTCGACCAGCCGGGTGCTCAAGGTGGGGATCCATTCCAAGACGCTGAGTCAGATGGAGATGTCCGAGTCGGCTCGCTGGGTCATGCGACCGCGCTTGATGGCGGTTCCCGGCGTGGCCAACGTCGCCATCTGGGGTCAGAACAACCGTCAGTACCAGGTGCTGGTCGACCCTCGCGAGTTGACTCAGCAGAACGTCACCCTGCAGCAGGTGATCACCTCGGTGGCCAACGCCGTCTCCCAGGGTGGGGGAGGGTTTATCGACACTCCGAACCAGCGGATTCCGATCCGTCATCAAAGCTGGGTTCAGAAACCCGAAGACCTGGAGCGGGCCGTGCTTTCGACCTCGAGCGGCGCACCGGCTCCCCTGTCCGGCGCCGCGCCACGGCCGGGGGGCGGGGCTCCTTTACCCTCGGCTCCCGGCGCAAGCGCCCCAGCGCCTACCGCCGGTGTCGCGGCCGTGACCGTGGGCGATGTCAGCACGGTAAGGATCGGCGCTCCACCTGCCATCGGAGACGCCGTCATCAACAGCCAGCCCGGCCTGCTCCTGATTGTCGAGAAGTATCCGTGGGGCAACACGTTAGAGGTGACCCGAGGGGTGGAAGAGGCGCTGGAATCGCTTAAACCCGGCCTTCCCGGGATGGAGATCGACACCACCATCTTCCGGCCCGCGACCTTCATCGAAACCGCTCTGGACAACCTATCCTGGGCGCTGGGGCTGGGCTGCGCCATGGTCGTGGTGGTTCTGCTTGTGTTCCTGGCCGACTTCCGGACCGCCGTGATCAGCGCCGTGGCGATTCCGATTTCGCTGTTGGGGGCGATTCTGGTCCTGGTGGCTCTGGGGCAATCGGTCAACACCATGGTGATCGCGGGGCTGGCCATCGCCCTGGGCTCCGTGGTCGACGACGCCATCATCGACGTCGAGAACATCACCCGCCGCCTACGTATCAACGCCCAACTCGACCGTCCCGAGCCGATCACCAAAGTGATTCTCGACGCTTCGCTCGAGGTCAGGTCGGCCATCGTTTACGCCAGTGCGATCGTGATCGTGACCATCGTCCCGGTCTTCTTCCTCGACGGCCTGGCCGGAGCGTTCTTCCGACCGCTGGCGTTCTCGTACACGCTGGCCATCCTGGTCTCGCTGCTAGTCGCTCTGACCGTGACCCCGGCGCTCTGCTATATGCTGCTCAAGGTCGACGCCGACCACAGCGAGTCCGGCATGCTGGCCCGCTGGCTTCAGCGCATCTACAGCCGTCTGTTGGGCGGGACGATCCACCGTCCTGGTCTCGCCACCGTGCTCTTGCTGCTCTGTATGGCGGGAACCATGATGGCCGTGCCGCGCTTCGGCCAGGAGTTTCTTCCTTACTTCAAAGAGAACGACTTCCTGATGCACTGGGTGGAAAAGCCCGGAACCTCATTAGAGGCGATGCGGCGCATCACCATCAAGGCCAGTGAAGAGTTGCTGACCATTCCTGGCGTGCGCAATTTCGGAGCACACATCGGGCGAGCCGAAGCCGCCGACGAGGTGGTCGGTCCGAACTTCACGGAACTCTGGGTAAGCATCTCGCCCGAGGTCGACTACGACAGCACGGTGGCCAGCATCCAGGAGGTGGTCGACGGCTACCCCGGGCTGCACCGCGACGTTCTGACCTATCTCCGTGAACGGATCAAAGAGGTGCTCAGCGGCGCCGACGCTTCCATCGTGGTACGAATTTCTGGCCCCGAACTGCGTGGCCTCCGGACCTCGGCCGAGTCGGTGGCGAAGAAACTGCACGACATCGCCGGCGTCACCGACCTCAAGGTCGAGGCGCAGGTGCTGGTGCCTCAGATCTCCATCCGCTTGCGCCCGGAGCAAGCGGCTCTGTACGGCCTGACCGAGCAGGACCTGCGCCGGGCCGAGAGCGTGTTTCTGAGCGGCCTGAAGGTAGGAGAAGTGTATGAAGGCCAGGCCATCCAGGATGTGGTGGTGTGGAGCGACGGTCCCGTACGAGATGACATCTCCGCCCTACAGGAACTGCTGTTAGAGACCCCTTCGGGGGATCGGGTGCCAATGGGAGAGGTGGCCGAGATCACGATGGTGCCTGCTCCAAACGCGATCGTCCGCGAGGCGGCCACCCGGCGCATCGACGTGACCTGCAACGTGAAGGGGCGCGACCTGGGCAGCGTGGCCGCCGAGATCCGTCAGACCCTGGACACGGTCGAGTTCGAGGCCGGCTATTACCCCGAGGTTCTCGGAGAGTTCGCCGCCCAGCAAGAGGCGATGCAACGCCTGGCCGTCACCGCTGGCCTGGCCGTTCTGGTCATCCTGGTCCTTCTGCAGTCCGACTTCGAGTCGCCGCGCATGGTAGCGGTGGTCTTTCTCTCCCTCCCGTTCTCCTTGATCGGAGGCGTGGCCGGGATCGCTCTGGGTGGAGGGATAATCTCGCTGGGCTCGCTGGTCGGGTTCGTGGCCGTGTTGGGTATCGCCGCCCGCAACGGCATTATGATGGTCAGCCACTACCGCCACCTGCAGTTCGAGGAAGGAGTCCCGTTCGGATTAGAGTTGGTTCTGCGAGGCTCCAGTGAACGTGTCGTGCCGATCCTGATGACCGCGTTGACCCAGATTCTAGCGCTCCTCCCGATCGCTTTGGGAGGCAACCTGCCAGGCTACGAGATCGAATACCCGATGGCGCTGGTCATCCTGGGCGGCATGATCTCCTCCACCCTGCTCAGCCTCTTCCTTCTCCCGGCCTTCTACCTGCTGTTGGGCAAAGGCCAGACCTCCCATTTGACCATCGACCCGGGCGGCAACGACCGGAGCAACCATGACCCGAGCAACACCAGCCCCGCCTAAAACGAAAGGAGAGGTTCAGCTACTCAAGGCGACGAGGGAAGCGAGAAATGCTGCCAGCCCAACCAGCACAGCAAGCCCACACGCGGGCACCCGACGAGCCCGCGCCTAAAAAGCAAGCCCTAAGCCATCGCTCCAGCGACCGCAACTCCCACCGGAACTCCCACCACCGCCTGCGTGGCCGCTCCAACCGCCTGCAGCCCCTGCTCGCCCATAGCCGTCACCTTCGCTCCCGTCCCGTAGGCGGCGTTGAAGGTCGCCAGCGGCAGCCCCGCCTTATGGTTGAGCACCATGTTCTTGACCGCGCCGTCGATCGGGTCGCCGATCTTCTCGGCCAGCGCCATCTGACGGTTCAACCCCAGCACCCAGTGCACGCTCGAGATCGGCACCTCCGCCCCGTTGCGCGAGAGCAAGGACAGCAGATGAATGAAGCAGTCCATCCGGTCCTCGCGAGCCAGAATCGGCTTCAGCATCTCGGACGTGATCACCGACTTCCCATCGAAGTAGCGGCCGTTCATCCGACGCGCCGCAAGCCAGGCCCAGTCGCCCTTGCCGATCACCGTAAGCAGGTCCAGCCCGCCCACCCGGTCTTCGTTCGAAATCGGCACCGCCTGGCCGAAGTCCAGAATGGTCACGCTCTTCGTGTCCTTATCGATCAGCACCTGACCGTCGTGGAAATCCGGGTTGGCAAAGAGCGGGCGAGGCTTGGCGTTGCCGCTAGAGTCGACGCCGCGCAGCACCCCGAACTCCGCCGCCCCCATAGCGTCCATCGCGCTGTTGTAAAGCTCTTTGTCCTCTTTGTAGATCTTGCGAGCCGTCTTACCCTTCGCCTCTTCCATGAACAGCCCCAGGTTCTGCACCTTGAAGGCGTCGATGCTGCGAACGTGCCAGCCGTTGGTGTCGTGGCGATAGGTGTCGAAGGCCTGCTTCTGCACCGCCATCGCCTGCTCTTTCTGGAACTCTAGAGCCACCGACTCGCGGATAAGACCCAGCAAGCCCAGGATGTAGCCGTACTTCTCGCGGTCCTCCGGCGTCTCCGTCATAAAGCCGATCAGCTTGTCGAAACGGCCAAAGTCGTAGCGGGTCGACTCTTCGATATCCTGACGACCCAGCGAGACCACCTCGCGCTTCCCGGTCTCGCCGTTGGTGTAGCGGATCGCCACGTTCACCGACCCGCTGCCCAGCACTCGATCGATCTTCAGGTCGGCCGGCCACTCGTCGCCGAACCGGTTCTGCACCAGTTTTAATACCTCGTAATAATTCAGCGGCATCGAGGCGTCCTGAGCGCTCTCGAAAGCGTCCTTGAAGTCTTTGAACTCGCTGGTGAAGGCAAGGTACTGCTTCATCTTGATGCCGGGCACGCCGTAGGCATCGAACAGACGGGTCAGGATGGCCGCTTCGTCGAGTTTCCCCTTGTCCTTATCGTCATCGCCGGAAGGCTCCGACGGCTTTTGCCCCAGGATGTAAGCGACCGCCAGGGTGTCCGCCTCCCCGTGAGAGTACAGCACGCCGCGAGCGATCTTATCGCCCAGGTCGCGGTTCTCCGGAGAGAGGTCTTTGAGGAAATGGCCGATGACCGCCTCTCTTCCCTCGTCGCTCCGCAGCAGTCCCGAAGGGCCGGCCAGGAAACTGTTGGCCACCAGCACCCGGGTGTTGCCGTCGGCCTCCAACAGGTCCAGACGCGTGGTCTGGATCGCCTCCTGCAGGGGGGCGTAATCCTGCTCCTCCGAGGCTGTCTCCAGGTAAGCCGGCATCTCGTCGCGCCGCCCCATCAGGTACTCGATAGTAGCGATCTGCTCGGCGGGCGATTTCTCTCGCGCCACGGCCACCAATCCCGACAGCGCTGCTGCGTTGCGGCGATAGACGTCCGTGGTGTCGGTCACCCCGCGCACCAGTTTGGGGAACACCGTGTCGACCGTGTCCGGCTGAAGCTTGGCTTTCTCGGCCACCTTGTCGCGGAACTCGACGTAGGCCAGCGGATAGTCGTCGATCAGGCCGTAGCGGTCCTCGATCCAGTTGGCGGCCACGGCCAGATCCGCAGGCGCTGTCGTCGGAGAACACTGGTCGCCCAGAAGCTTCAGCAGAAGAGAAGAACTCTGCTCCGCGCTCAGCAGGTCCAGCGCGTGCTCCTTGCCCAGCCAGTCCCTCAGCGACTCGCTATCCAGACCGTCGAGACGGGCGTAAAGGTTATCTCCCAGCTTCTTCCGGGTGTCGTCGCGAGCTTGCAGCGAGCCTTCGGAAAACTCGTAGGAACGGTCGAACAGATCGTACCAGGTCTCCAGCGATTCCACACCGTCCTGCACGGCCACCAGACCGTCCATCAGAAACGCGCCCGCATCGGTCCCTACTCGCTGCTTCTCTTCCGAGTTGTATAGCGAGGTCGTCACCTTGTAGCGCTCCAGCGCCCCCTCGGCGCCTTCGAGAATCTTTCCGAAGGTGGCCACCGGCATCCCCTTGACCAGGCTCTGGCTCACCTCGGCGTCGTGCCCCAGCAGCGCCATTCGGCTCAGCACGTCTCGGCTCTCGATGGACGACAGCGGCATCACCACCTCGCGCAGACGGCGCTGACCGTCGTAATAACGCGATCGGGCCTTCTCGTAGTCGACCTGGTATTTGTAGTCTTTGCGCTTGGGGATGAACTCCTCGGCCTTCACCCTTTCGTTGAGGACCTTCAGGGTGGAGGTTTCCGTGTCCGGAAGTTCCTCGGGTTTCAGTTGGTAGGCGTACACCAGAGCGTCCCGCATCCCGGCGGCGTTCTGGCTGCGGTCCGGAGATTTGAGGCTCTCCGCTATTGACTCGATCCCCGATTGGGCGAGGGTGCGAGCGGCCTCGCCCAGCCAACTCTTGCGGTCGCCCGTCGAGCGCACGCGACGAGACGGCGGCATGTGGCGTACCAGGTGAGTGATCCCCTCCGTGGTCTGCCCGGAACTCGCCATCCCCTCGACGAAGCGTCGCTCGATCCCCTCGGGCAGAAGTCTCGACTCCCGGTCGCTGTCGGCAAAATTCGGTTGATGGGTCGAGATGTTGGCGATGTCGACCAACTGCCGCTTCAGCGATTCGTCAAACTCCGGGGTGAACGGCTGCCACGCCTCGGACTCGCCCAGCGAGACCAGGAAGTTGTTCAGCTTCCGAGGCTCCTGCAGGGGCAGTTGCAGGCGGACGCGCGCCCGCTGCTCCCGAGCCTCGGCCGCCAGGTCGGCCAGCTTGCCTCCAACCTGTCTTACCCTGGTCATAAACGCCTTGTCGGGCTCTTTCATACCGAACAGACGGGTGGCGTACTCGGTCGCTCGCGAGTGCCCGGAGTAGGTGGTCTCCTGCGCCATCGCCGTGAAATCCAGCCCGCCCAGTGCCGCCAGCGCAGCCTCGTTCATCTCGTTCGCCAGCGGCCAGGTCTCCCGGTCGCCCTCGTGGTTCATCCCGATCAGACCCTGCAGATTGTAGGGGTTCGGCTCGTCCTCGTTCTTGTACAGGTAGCCCCGCGTGGCGGCCGTCGCCAGCCCCGGCAGATTGCCCGCCGCCATGTCCTGGAAGTTGGCCTTGAAGAGGACTCCGTCGAGGAAGCTGTAGTGCAGCGTCTCTTCTTTCTCATAGCCGATTTGGCGCGGCTTCAGGCTGTCGATGAAGGTGTCGGCCTTCCACTCCGGGCCGTACTTCGCCATAAAGCCCTGCAGCTTCGCCTTCGCTTCGCCGCTGAACCCCTCCGCCGGAAGCGCCGACCGGCGCAGGCTGACCAGCAAGCGAAGCATCCCGTCGACCTTCTGCTGAGACGTCTTCCCGCTCAACCCGTCCAGATGCTCGGCCGCCGCCAGCAGGGCTACCTCTTTGTCCAGACGGTCGCCGTCAGCGATGGTGATCGCCTCGTAGTCGGGCGGCTCGCCGTTCCATCCGGGGAACATCCAGTCCGGCGTCGTGTCGGTGGCCAGGCGCTCGGCCAGGCTCTGGTAGTTCGCCTTGAACTTCGCGATGTCGTCGACCGGCTTGTTGTACTGGGGCCGCGCTTCGATCTTGAGCGCCTCGGGCATCGGCGTCATCTCGCGCGTCACCGAGGTCTCGCCCCGGCGCACGTAGGCCTCCACCTCCGTCTCCACCGCTCCGATCCGGATCCCCTCCGCCTCCTGGTTGTGCGCGGCGGCGGTCAGGGCGCGGTCCAGATCGGCTTCGGGGTACTCCACCGGGTTCGCCGAATAAAGCCTGTTCAGGGCGTGGAACGCCGCGCGCGGATTGAACCCGGCGTCAGCTATGCGCTTGATGGCGGCCTGGTCGGCGGCCACCTGCATATCGCGCGAGTCCACGAACGTCCGAGTGCTCGGACTCTCGTTCTCTTCGTTCTGCGGGTCTTGCTTGTCAAAGTCCAGCGCGCGCTCGATCTGTTGGGCCAGGACGAACGCCAACTCGTCTTCCGTCTCCAGAGTTCGCAGCATCCCCACGTCGACCGCCAGGCGGTAGATCGCCTTGTTGTCGTGAGCTTCGGGAATCCCCAGCCAGTCGCGCACCGGCCATCTCCGAGGACCCTGGGCCGATTTCCAGGCGTCCTCCATCTTCTTGCTGTCCTCGATCGCCGCCTGAGGCATGTCCCCGCTGAACAGTTCGAGACGCAGTTCGACGCCCTTGGCCGCGATATCGGGCCCGGCCAGGCGTTCCACCAGAGCCACCAGGTGGCTGTGGGCCTGCTTCATGGCCGGGTCGACCTCACCCAGGGGTGGAGTGGTCAGCACACCCATCTCGCTGCGCAGACGCCCGTGCCACCGCTCGAGCTCCCTTTTCGCAGCCCAGTCCAGGCCGTCCACAGGTCCTTCAGGGTGGGAGGCGGCAGGTGGAGTTTTCGAGGCCCGGTTGGAGGAGGGGAGGGCCGGGGAGGACAGCGCGGATCGAATCATCATAGCCCTCCCAGACTACGACAGCTCGAGGAAAATACCCTTAAACCTTAAGGCTATTCCCGGACCTCAGACCTGCTCGAATGGGACAGACTATGGCCCAGGGATGGAAGAGCCGTTGGCGCCGGGTAAGGTCGTGCCCGAATCTTCTCCGGAAACGTCGGCGTCTCCACCCTGGCCTCCGGACGAGCCGCCAAGCCCATCTCCGCCACGACCGCCTTGTGTCAGAGCTGCCAGGAGAATCGTATTGTAACTGCTGGCCGAGGACCCACGCGCTCCCACCGGCCCCGCCTCCCCGGCCGTCGCCACCTGCGCCGCCCGTGACGATCGCTTGAGTTGGGCGTCGAGATACTCGACCAGGAACTCGGTCACCTCGACCGGCACTTCGTCCCACTCCACCTGGGCCGCCTTCGCCACCGTCACCGGCCCGAAGCGAATCTCACCAGAAGCATCAATCCCGCTTGCCCGAAGACGGACCACCTGCGACGGAACCGCCGCCTGCTCCAGCACGCTGCGCAACTGAACCGTAGCCGTCTGCCCCGAAGCGGGCGGGGGAGACAGGGTAAAGACCTAGTCCCCCGAATCGCCACAGCCGGCTAAGACCAGCGAGAACAGCGACAGCAAGATAAGTAAGAACCGGTGAGACAACATAAGGAGGGACCCCCGAAAAGAATAAGACCTCAACCTTCTTCTGCGAGAGTAGATCTCCCCCGCTACCCCCTAAAGGTCCGAGATTCCCCAGTGGGGACTCGACAGCGACGAAAACAGCCACGCCCTATTTGGCGCTTCGCAGGTCGATCAAAGTTCGCAAGGACCAACTCATAGTCCAGGAGGTCGACACCATCAAGGCCGTCGCCCTGGCTCGCGGGGGTCGCGCCGCCCTGCGGCGTCGGCGAAGGTTTCCATTCCAAGGATACCCGTCATCCTCAATGGCGACCGGCAGGATGCCTTTGCAGAAGACCTAAAAAGAAAAGATGTTGAACCCGGCACAGAGCGAGCAGTTCGCCAGATGGATTCCGAGCAGCTACGGCGAGGTCGAAGTCCAAGGCGAAGCCGCCCCAGCTCGAGTCGGAATCGTGGTGCCGGTATTCGGGCGTCCCCAATACGTCCGACGATGTCTCGAGAGCCTGGCGGGCAGCGACCTTCGGGATTGCATTGTCTGTCTGGTGGACGAATCGGTCTCCGACCTCAGCCCCCCCGATTTTCCGGGATTCGAAGCCCTGTCCGGTCTCGACTCTCCCGGAGGAGACCTGGGTCCACTGCAGGGCAAGACCGTTCCCGAGATCGCGGCCCACGCCTTGGAGATGCCCGACTGCGTGGCTTTCAACAGCAACGGATGGCTGAAATCCCGACTGCGCTTTCTACCCCGTCGTTCGCCGGGGCTGACGCTATACATCCGAAGCGACCGCGTGCCCACCCATTGGAGATGGTTCGCCCAACGCTTCGAACCCAGGCCGTGCCCCGAGACCAGCAACCTCGTCCGCAACTGGAACCCTCCGGGTGTGCGTTGTGTGAAGATCTTCAAGCGACGGCACGGCTCGATGTTTGACAGCCTGGCTCATGGTTGGCGACTGCTGGCCGAGGCCTACGGGTGCCCGCTATTGATGTCTCTGGATTCCGACACCCTGGTCAAGCGTGGTTGGGTGAAGCGGGTGGTCGATGTGTACGACCAGAATCGTCTGACCGTCGATAGCCCTATGCTGGTCACGGGATTCCACTCGCCAAATCATCGTACTCTCGGCACCAAGTCGACGTTCCGGGTCAAGAAGAGTATGGGGGGGCTGAACATGCTCTTCGACCTGGAGACCTGGAAAGACCACGTCGAGCCCTGCCTCATCAATCTGCAATGGGACTCTGAACTCTGCCGCAAGGTCAACGACGTCGGTGGCATCATGCTGGCCACGAGACCCTCGGTCGTCCAACACATCGGCCGCTTCGGCGTCTGGTCCGGCTTCTTCCGCTTCGACCGAGCCTGGGACTACTAGAGCGCCGGCGCAAACGCTTCTCGGTCAAGTTCTGGCGGGTAGGAATCAGAGCAGGTCGTGGCTGTGAAAGACGCGCTGAGATCTTCGTTCAATCTCGGAACCTCCGTCGGTTCCAGGCTCGTATTCCTAGCTGCCACAGCGAGGGGCTAGAGCGTGGCTTCTCCCACTCCAGCGCTTCCGTTTTCACAGGATGGTACAAGGTGTCGGGCAACGCGAACGTCTCCGGCGCGTCGACCCAGTAAGCCCCCCGAGAGGGTCGCCAGACCATGCTCCCGTCGCCCTCATCGCTTTGATGAGGCGCCTTGTGATAGTTCTTCCCCAGCCGAGCCGCAGGACACAGTGGCCCCGTCCCACCCAGGTCCTCGACCTGAAACCCACCCCACAACGCCGAAGTCGGTACGGTGTACTCGTAGTGCCCGTGCCAGCGCCGCCGGTTCATCTCGTCGATGTACCAGAGAAGGAAGGGGCGAGAGAGCCGCATCACCGGGTGAAAAGCGCGATGCCAGAACGTTCGGGGGACGTCGGAAGGGGGGCGGGCGTGTTGCCAGTGCCACCATCGAGACGACTGCTCGAACGGCAGCAGAGTGGTGCTCAGCAGGTCGGCGCGGTTGTCGACGAACTGATCGAAGAAGCGAGCCCACGACCCGGTGAAGTCGACATCGTACTCGATCGCCCAGACAAAGTCGGCCTTCAGCGCCTCGGCAGCTGGAAAGATGGCCACATCCATCAGCCCCATCTGCACCCCGCCGTTGTAGCGGAATTCGCGATGGCGAGCCTTCATGCTCTGGCGCGCCGGGGTGTAGGCAAAGTCCAACTTCGGCTCGCAACCGTTGCCCGGATTGTAGCACTCGTGCCACTGCACCAGGCCCCGGGTCTCTGCCTGCAGCCGCTCGAAGTGAGCCTGAATTTTCGGGCTGCGCAGATGGCACAGAAATAAGCCGGCGGTCTTGATCGCGAGTATCCTCTCGAAGTTTCGACCTCCCTTACTCGCGCCCGCCGAGGAACCCTGGTTGCCTTTATCCCTCCTGCCGGCCTACAGCAGACACCAGAGGATGGCCCCCGGATAGACTTTGCTTAAAGTGCATAAGCGAGCCCTGTCTTCGGGTATTGTAGGAATATGAGTAAACGAAGCGCCCCCCTGATTCTGTCTTTAGCTCTTCTGCTTTCCAGCCTGGCGGTATGGAAACAGGTCGACCAGCACTTCGCCCCGGATCAGCAGCCTGCGCCGCCTCCGGTCGCGGTCGCCGTCGCGGCCACTCCCGCGCCGCTACCTCAGGAGCGACTGGCCGACGAGACGATCCAGGTAGTCGACTCGCGCGAGCACCAGATCGAAGGCGTCTGGGAGCAATACAGCATCGAAGGCGACAAGCGCCAGTTCATGGCCCGACTTCAGATGACCCGACAGGGCGACGGCTACCTGGCTACGCCGGTCGAGTTCTCGCCCGACACCTACCCTCAGAAGCCGTACCGCTCCTACGACCACGCTTACGCCAACGGCGTCTGGACTTTCAAAGAGGACTGGGGTCCCACCTCGGTGGGCGAGTTTGTGCTAGAGAAGCAGCCGAACGGCCAGTTCGAAGGCACCGCTCGCTACGCCGGCCGGGAGTTCGGCATCGACACCGTCTTCGTCAAAGTCGCCGACTAGTACCGGCGAGCGCTGGCGAGGGTGACAACGCGACGTTGCTACCCTCGCCAGCAGCAATCTTGCCCGTCTCCCCAGCGCAACGCTAAAAACTACCGCCGTCGAGCGCGGGCCGGCCGAGATCCGTCGCCCTGCAAGTACTCCCGCAGCCACTTCGGCGGCGACCATCCGCCCCTCGGCACATCCAGCACCAACCGCAACTGACCGCCGGCACGCAAACGCGGAGCCAGGTTGGTGCCCGTCGGGACAGCGATCGCCGACTGCTCGGTCAGACGCACGTCGCCCCGCGAGTGGAACAGCAGACGGCGCACGTTTTCTAACTCGTGCGGAATCGTGACCACCGCCTCCCACTGCCCCTTGCCGCTGGCATCGCCCAGCGGCTTCAGCTTGACCAGAGTTCGCGAACTGCCGTACAGGTTGGCTTGAAAAGAGACGCGGAAGGTTTTGCTGCCGTCGTCGCGCTCCATCTTCAACTCGCTCACACCCTCCGAGTTAAAGCGGTGCCCCCTGGCCTCCGGCTGGGTCAGTCGGGTGAACAGCGCCACCGCCTCGCGAGCACCGCGCTGGCTCCAGCGCGACGGGCGCATGGTCAAGCGGACCGTCAACTCCAAAGAGTTGGAAAGCCGTAACTCTCCATCCTCCAGCACGATCGTCACCGGCCCCGCGTCCTTGGGGTCAGCGGGAAAACTCGAAGCCCAGCCCTCTTTCAAAAGCCTGGCAAGCGCCTTCCCCTGCCCCTTGAACTCGTCTTCCAACTCGTCCTCGATCAGCCCCCACTGGCGCGCCGTATCCCGCGTCGCCAGCGAAACCGCCATCTCGAACAAGGTCGGCCCCCCCTCCACCCAGCGTAAAGCCCCCGCCGCATACTCCGGGTTGTCCTTGGCCAGATTCAGGTGGCTCATCCCCTTGCTGGGATTGGCCGCCGCCTCGATACGCTCCCGAGGAGCCATGGCGGCCAACTCTTCCACCGAGTAGAAGCCGTGACCAAAGGCGCGCTCGTAACGCTCCGGGTTGGTCACCTCACCGGGCGGCAGATAGTTGTTCAGCGTATACGGGCTCAGCACCGAGAAGGGAAAGTCGTCGAACTCTTCCGGGGCCAACTCGACCGGAGCGTCCGGGTTCATCGTCAGGCTCTTCTCGATCCAGTTGGTATGAGCGTAGAAGTCCTGGACCGTGTGCAAGAACTCGCCGAAGTCGATCAGCGTCTGCCGGTAGACCTGGTAGTCTTCCCGAGCCCGGCCCGCCCCCTCCACGATCTCCTCGAATTTGTCTTCCATAAAATCTTCCGACTCGTCAAAAGTGTTGTCCGTAAAGTGACGCCGGTCGTCGGAGAACTCGTCCGTGTAGAACTTGTCCATGGAGACATTGCCCAGAGCGATCCAGTGCAGACTCTCTTTCGAGAACCCCACGGGGCGCAAGGCGTTCTCCGTGATCCGGGTGTGGTAGGCGCCGCCGAAAAAGTCGAGGCTGGAAAAGGCCAGGGTCGAGGGGGTGACGGCCAGCGTCAGGGCGAGCATGGCCGAGGCAGCGGCGCGGCGGAATCGAGAGGGCATTTCTGAGGAGGGGTATTTCCTTGATGAGAGGTTTCTAATCTTATACTCGACTCTCAGACTCAGTTTCCTGGGCTTGACGGCAAATCTGGTAAATGATAATCAATTATCATAATGTCCATCCAAAACGCCCTCGCATCCTCCACCTCCCGTCCCTCCACCCTGCCCGTCACCGTCCTCTCCGGTTTCCTCGGCGCCGGCAAAACCACGCTTCTCAACCATCTTCTCTCCCAGCAGCACGGTCTGAAGGTCGCCGTGATCGTCAACGACATGAGCGAAGTGAACATCGATGCGCGGCTGACCCGGACCAAAGAGACCCTGGTCGAGATGAGCAACGGCTGCATCTGCTGCACCCTGAGGGAAGACCTTCTCCTCGAGATCTCCAGGCTGGCCCGGGAAGGTCGCTTCGACTACCTCTTGATCGAGTCCAGCGGTATCTCCGAACCGCTCCCGGTCGCCATGACCTTTGGCATGACCGGCGCCGATGACCTTACCCTGGGGGACCTGGCGCGCCTGGACACTATGGCCACGGTGGTCGACGCCTCCACCTTCCTACAGCAGTATGAAACCGCTCCTACCCTCAGCGAACTGAAGATGGAGGTCGACGAGCAGGACGAACGTACGGTGGCCGATCTGCTGGTCGAGCAGGTCGAATTCGCCAACGTCATCGTGCTGAACAAGACGGATACGGTCACGACCGAGCAGTTAGAGCGACTCAAAAGCCTGCTCCACCGCCTGAACCCTCAGGCTCGCCTGCACTGCTGCGAGCGCGGCCATCTGGACTCGACCCTGCTCCTGGGCACCGGCCTGTTCGACCTGGAGCAGGCCCAGGACAGCCTGGCCTGGCAGGTCGAGGCCGCCTCCGGCCATCACACCCCGGAGACCGAAGAGTACGGCATCTCGAGTTTCGTCTACCGCGCTCGGCGCCCGTTCCATCCCCAGCGCCTCTGGGCCGCGCTGCACCGCTCCTGGAGTGGAGTTCTGCGCGGCAAAGGGTTCCTCTGGCTGGCCAGTCGGCCTGGGATGGTGGGAGTGTGGGCGCAGGTAGGGCAGAGCCTGAGCGTGGAGCCGGCCGGAGGTTGGTGGGCCGAGGATGTGGCCCGGCCCGAGCAGTTGACGGACGGGGAGGAGAGGGAGCGCCTGCAGGCGGTGTGGGAGGAGCCCTGGGGCGACCGCCGCCAGGAACTCGTCTTCATCGGCCAGCAGATGGACCGCGACCTCATCTGCCGCTGGCTGGACAAGGCGCTTCTGACCGACGACGAGATGGCCCTGGGCTGGGACGCCTGGCAAGGACTGGCCGACCCCTGGCCGGCCTGGAGTGTGGAGGCCGTTCACTAGCGTTTGACAGGTCCCGCCGCGGGACGTTCAATGAAGAGGTGAACACGTCGTACACCCAAGTAGACCATTTTATCGGCGCGACGGATTGGAGCGGATACCTCTCCCTCCTCGAGGCTCTCCAGGGGCCTCGCGTTAGGGTGACCTTCGATCGTGGTCGGGTTGAGCTTCGGAACACGTCCTATAAGCACGAGAGAGTCAGAACGCTTTTTCACCAGATGGTGAACTTTGTTTGCTTCGAGAGAGAGGTCGACTTTTGGGACCTTGGTTCCAGGAATTATCACGACCAGACGATCGAGCGCGGCTTCGAGCCGGACGAGTGGTACTTCTTCTCTCCCAGACTCGAGGAACTCGACGGGCTTCAGGGGCCAGAAACTCCCCGCCCTGATCTGGTCATCGAGGTCGAGGTCAGCGCTAGCGCCCTCAACCGTTTGGATATCTTCGCCGCCTTCGGCGTGCCAGAGGTTTGGCGCTACACCAGCCAGGACACCGTCGTCGTCCTGATTCTGGAGGGAGGAGGGTACAGGGAGGTGACCCACAGCCGCTTCTTACCCTTCCTGCCTCCAACCGTCATCGCCGAGTTTATCGCAAAAGGCCTGGAGTCCAGCAACACTCGTCTCTGGCTGAAAGAGATCCGCGAATGGCTGCTCGAACACCCCAGCGAGTAGCGGCCAGAGACAAGGCGGGGAGTCTCGACGTCGCCGTCGAAGTCAAATCCTATGCTGATCACTAACGCGCGCACTAAGCTGTGGTCCCGCGAAGAGTTCCATCGTCTCTACGATAGCGGCTTCTTCGGGCCAGAGGAACGTGTCGAGTTGATCGAAGGAGAGATTGTCGTCATGGCGCCCGCAGGCCCCGAACACACCGACCCGATCAAATACGGCACTAAAACCCTGGTCAAGCTCTACGGCGAGACGCACGACGTGGCCGTCCAGCTCCCCCTGGACTTGGGCCAGATCAGCGAACCTCAGCCGGACTTCGCGCTCATCCCCGTAGGGTCGGTCCCTCGTGGCCAGATCGCCACCACGGCGGATCTTATCATCGAGGTCTCCTACTCCTCGCTGGCCTTCGACAAGAAAGAGAAGCTCGCGCTCTACGCCCGTGCCGGGGTCCCGGAGTACTGGGTTATCGACACGGTAAACCGCCGCGTCGAGGTCTACCGCGAACCGGCAGCGGTAGGGGAGAGCTTCGGTTACCTCGGCCATCAAGCTTACGGGCCAAACGACAGCATCGCTCCTCTTCTTCTAGCAGGGCCGCCCTGTCCAATGGTCGACTTCCTCGGCCCGGAGCCGACCTGACCCGCGGCGAACGCGCGATATAAAAATAAGTGGGCCACAGCCGAAGCCACAGCCCACTCACTTACCAAACGCATCCCACTTCGCAGACCTCAACGACCCGTCCCTCAGGGAAATCCCCGATAAATCCACCCATCAAGTCCCCGCCCCGCCCAGCTTGGCCCCCCATCGGCCCCCGCTCCAAACCAAACCGCGCGGCGTCAAACCAGCGATTCCCGGCATCAAACCAATGATTTCCGGCGTGTAAGCCCGCCAACCCTGGCGTCAAACCCGCAATCGACGGCGTCAAACCGCGAAACTCGGCGTGACGCTGCACCCAGCTTGGGCCCCCGCTCCAAACCGAACCGCGCGGCGTCAAACCAGCGATTCCCGGCATCAAACCGACGAATTCCGGCGTGCAAGCCCGCCAATCCCGGCGTCAAACCCGCAATCGCCGGCGTCAAACCGCGAAACTCGGCGTAACGCGGCGCCCACCCGCTCCAAGCCAAGCCCCCGCGCGCCTCTCCAACACTCCGTTTCGGTAATACGTCTCCGCGTTCACAGGCTTTTAACGCTTCCATAACGCTCCCGACCTACATTGAACTCGTGAACACCACGGCTCGACATATCCTTCTGCTGGCCCTCTTCTGGCTGCTGGCTTGCGGAGCGGCTTTCGCCCAGCAAGACAGCGCCATGGCCAACGAAGAGTTCTGTGGTCCCGCCAAGCAGGAGATCCGCTGCCCGAAAACCTCGGCCAGCACCTGTGTCTGCTACCTGAAAAGCAAAGCCAGCCAGGCCGAGATGCAGCTCAAGGAAGTGACCCGCTCGGTCGCCATCATCAAGCTCCCTCGCCCCGCGCGTCGCTGCCTCGTGTTGCCTCAGACCGAGCAACTCCCCATCGCCACCCTTTTCGCTGAATCCGTCCCCACCCGCCCTCCTCGTTCGTAGCTCTTGACACGTCGGCCCCGATGCCGACGTGCGCCCGCATCCCCTTTGGAGTCGCTCCCGCAGCCGCTCCAACCGCCGGAGCCTCGCGCTCCCCATGATGCCCCCGAGCTACCCATAAACGAGGAGATTCCCCCGATGCTGATTCAAAACGGAGCCGCTTGCTCGGCCCTTCACCGCCCCGCCACACCCGCCGCTGCCCCTAAGGCGCACGGCGAGCACGACCACGCCCCCGCTCACGGCTCTCCCCTGATCCCGATGGAAGCCGTTCACATCGCCCACGACGTCGCCATGATCGGCATGAGCCTCCCCCTCGGTGGCGGACACGGCGCTCACGGAATGCACGGCGGCCACGCCGGCCACGACGCCATGATGGGCGACATCTGCGGCACGCCTCCTAAACCCGGAACTTTTGATGCCTTCACCAACGGCAGCATCGGCCACCAGGGAATGACCCTGCTCAGCGCCGCCGCCGCCGCTGGCGCCACCTACCACGGCGTGCAGCATCTGCAGCACGGACACATCGCCCACGGCGTCAACCATATCCTGATGGGAGCCGGAAGCGGAGCCATGGCCGCCGCGATGGCCACCGGCAGCGGAGCACTCCACACCGCCTCTTCTGTCCTGATGGGAGCCCACGGCGCGATGGAAGTCGGCCTCGGCGTGCAGGCGTTCGTGAACGCCAAAGACGCTAAAGGCAAAGCGATGGCCGCCACCACCGCCATCCACGGCGCCTGCCTGGCCGGAGCTCAGATGACCTCCAACGCCCTCTTCACCATCCCGCTCTACCGGGGAATGGGCGCCGCGACCGCCGTACAGGTCGCCCTCAAGCACTCGTAGCCACTCCTAAGCACTCCCGGCTCCAACGAGCTTCCTAACCTTTCCTACTCACACCCCGCGCACCGCGCAGTCGGGCCTTCTCTGGCCGACCGTTCCGCCAGGCACGCTAGCCTGCTCGCGCCCTCCAACCCCCTTCCACCGAACCACCTCTGGTTCACCCTGCCCAAAAACTAACTTTACATACTCCAAGGAGATCCCCATGAACATTCAAACCAGCCACAGCTTCCGTCCCACCCTCGCCGCCGCCGCACCCGCCGCCAAGGCCCCGGAAGCCGCCGAGCCCGCGCCCGCGCCCGTCGAAAGCTTCCTCCCCAGCCCCGCCGCCGACGAAGGACTGCTCAAAGGCCCCCTCGGACGCGCCGTCTACGGAGCCGCACTGTACGGCCTGCCCGCCCTGGCTGGAGCCACCATGGGGATCAACGGAGTCCTCCCCGGAGCCGCCATCGGAGCCGGAATTGGAGCCGCCACGCACTTGCAGAGCGGCAGCCAGGCCGGCATCTTCGCCGCCACCGGCGCCGTAACCGGAGGCGCCGCCGCCTACATCGGCTTCCTCGGAGCCTCCGTCGGCTTCGGAGTCCCCGCCGCCGCTGTCGCCGCCGTGGTCGGCGCCGGCACCCAGGCGCTCTTCGCCCTCACCCAGGAACGCTAGAGCCTCCACCTCTCCCACTCCCCTCATAAACTCAAAAACTTCCAAAAATCCGAAAGGCCCCTAAAATCATGAACATCCTCACCTCCACCGCCCCTAACACCCTCGTACGCACCTCGTCCCTGACCCCCGCCGCCCGTCCCGCCGTTGCCGAAGCCGCTCCCGCGCTTCCCGCCGAAAGCTTCGCCCCGTCCGAGTCCAGCGTGCTCGGCACCGCCCTGAAATCGGCCGTGGTTGGAGCCGCCTACGGCGCCCTGGTTGGAGGAAGCACCAACGCCCTCTACAGCGGCACCGACCTGATGACCGCCACCGCCGTGCACGCTGGAGGGATCCTGGTGGGAGGCGGACTCGGAGCCGTCGCCCTGGGCAAAGCGTTCCAGAAAAAGGCCGAGCCGCCCGCAGCCTACGCCCTCGGAGCGCTCGCCGGAACCGGCGTCACCTGGGCCACCTCGGCCTTCGGAATGCTGGCCTCTCCCGCTGTCGGAGTGGTAGCCGGAGCCACTCTGGGAGCCTTCTTCGGAGCCGTAGGTGGAGCCATCGTCGCCTCCAAAGGCACCAACGATCGCCCCGTTTCTGTGGGAGCCCCCACCCTGGGCTCCACCGCGGAACCCGGTCTGCCCAAAGCCGCCTGGAGCGGACTGGCCGTCGCCTACGGGGCCGCCGGCACCGCCATCACCGCCGCCATGGTCGCCAAAGGGATCGCCGGCAGCCTGACCCCCGGAATGGCAGCCGCTGGAGGCCTGGTCGCCGCCGGCGCCTTCGCCAACGCCTACCTCACCAACAAGACCGCTCAGATGAAAGGCTAGCCTTATCTCGGCTCTTCGATAAAAGTTCTTCTACTAAGGAACACCTCGTCCCGGCCCACTGGAAACAGTGGGCCCTTTTTGTTGGAGAGAGGAGAGCGGGGAGGACGGAGCCGTCCCCGCGCGGGACCAAACCCTTGTAGGCTCCACCCCGCGCGGGACCAGGTCAGCCGCTCGGTTCTGGTTGCGCTTGTCGGGGGCGGCTCTCGTCGCCACCCCTGGTCAGCCCAGAGTCAAATCCCGAACGTGGGAGAGTCGGCCCCCGCGGCTCTCGAGTCAGCGCTTTGCTGCGCGCGGCCTGCCAGTGCGGCTTGGCCAGGTAATCGCTCTGGTGATGACCGCTGTGGCACGGCCCGCAGAGCAGTTCCAGCGATTCCAGGTCGTTCGAGCCGCCCTCGCAAACCGGCCGTCGGTGATGCACATGAAGTCCCGCGTTAGCACATCCACAGCGCTCGCACTTTCGCCCCGCGCGCAGGTAGAGTGCCCGCAAGGTCGCCGCCGGCACCGCCTCGCGCCGTCTCTTGCTGGCGCCTCCAGCTGCCTGCTGCAGATCGGCCTCCTCGATATCTTTGCCTGGCGACTCTACGGTCGCTGAAGAGGTCGCCTCCGCGACCGACGGCGAGCCAGCTCCAGAATTAGAGGTAGACCCCGGGTACGGACCTGTCGGCCTGGCAGCTCGCCCCGGCTTCGAAGCCCTCTTAGTACCGGCGTCCTGTGTCGCTTGCCGAACTGCCTCGGCCGAAGCGGGCAGAGGCCCTTGCGCCGTCTCGTACCAACCCTGCTCGCCGTCGGCCGAGGTGTGCACTACGACCTGATACTTCAGCCGAGTTCGCGAGGTCGTCGAAGCCAGGTGCGCTTCGCACATCCGCACTACCGCCGCCGCCCGGTCCACGCGCCCGCCGATCTGAGCCTTCGCGCAGCGCTCGGACATCTCGAAGAAGGCGTACTGGTCCGGCGTGAACTCGACCGTTACCCGAATCTTTTTCGCCGCCATATCGGCCAGCGACGGCGGGGCCAGAGGACGCTCCCTGCCCAGGTTTTCCTCCGCAAGGGGTCCGCCTGGTTCTACCGGGTCGGCCCTCTCGCCCGACACGTCCAGCTTTTCCGGATCGGCTCTCTCGACAGGCGGTTTGGCAGCAGGCGACTCCCCACTGGGGACTCGACGGGGAGCGTCTTCGGCGGACAGTGACGCCGGGCTTGCCGAAGACTCGGACTCCGCTGCAGGAACCTTTGACGACTCCGCCTCCTTGATGCGAGTCTGCTCTGCAGCCACCTGGTCGAACACCTCCTGGACATCGGGCGGCTGAACGAACGGCTTCTGCTTGAGCGAAGCGTTCAGTCCCTGTTGCTTTTTCCAGGCCCGAGGACTCATCGCGACGGCGCTGACCACCCGCGTCGAGTTGTGCTCGAGCGAGTAAGCCAACCAGGTCTTTTCGGTCTCTGGCGTGACTACCGACTGTAGAGCGCGAAGCTTACCCCAGCAGAGCAGCCCTTCCTGATAGGCGGCCGAGAACAGCGGCAGATGTTCCAACGCCCGCGCGGTCAACATCAGCAGATACGCCTTTTTGCCCGACAGCTTCAGCGACTTCTCGGCATACTCGTTGAGTGAAGCGTAGCCCAGGTCCAGGTAGCGCTTGTTACGCGCCGTGGCCAGCAGACAAACACCCATCTTCCACTCGGAAGCTCCCAGGTCGTTCCGGATCCGTAGGTTCACCCCGTGCAGCTTCTGCGGCGCCAACCGCTTCAGCTTTCTCAACGATCTTTTCAGACACAAAGACATCGATGCCCCCCGACACGTTTTTGTTGAACTTTCCCAGGACTTCTCGAGTTCGCTGCAGACACCTTTCTTCTGTGTGAAATTTTGTTCACTATTTCGTTGAGACTTCTACGACAAGGTGTCGAGATTCCCCACTGGGGATTTCGGTGGGAGGCCGGGGCGGTTGGAGGCAGAAACGGGCGGGTGGAGCCGGAGAGGCTCGCTGGAGGGTAACTATGAAGAAAATGATTCCGATATTGCTGCTTGCGGGCAGCGCCATTCTTAGCGGGTGTGGCGATTCGAACGACTACAACCAGGTCAGCGGTCAGCAGGGCAATCCCAACCCGTTCACGCCAACGCCGCCTGTGGCCGTCAATGACGTCTACGCGACGGATGAAGACGATGCCATCACCCTGACCGCAGCTCAAGGCGTGCTGGCCAACGACCAGGTCAACGACCAGGCGGCCAACGTGACCGTGGCGTTTCCGACGACCACCGCGCAGGGCGGAACCATCACCCAGAGCGCCAACACTGGCGCCTTCACCTACACCCCTGCTCTAGGCTTCACAGGGACGGATAGCTTCACGTACACGCTGACCAACAGCGTCGCCAGCGACACCGCGACCGTGACCATCGAGGTCGACGCCGCCGTGGTGGCTCAGGGCTACTTCGTCGATTCGGCCAACGGCAACGACACCACCGCCGACTTCGACACCGGCGCTCCTTACGCCACCATCCAAGCCGCCGTCCTAGCGGCCCCGGTGAACTCGGACATCGTAGTCCGCCCCGGCAACCACACCGGCTCGGTCACGCTGAAGAACGGCCAGCGCCTGCTTGGTTCGGGCTCGGCGCTGGTCAACGCGCAGGGCACGGTAAGACCTCAATTGACCGGACCCGTACTGCTGGCCGACGGCAACACGCTCGATTTCTTAAGGATTGAGAACTCTGCGGATGACGGTGTTCAGGGTGACAACCGCGACGGTGGGACGATCACGAATTGCGAGATCATCAATCCCGCTGGGGATGGCATCCAGCTCGAGCCAGCCTTCGGTCGATGGGTCATTACTGAGAATGTCATTGTGGATGCTGGCGCTGCGGGAATAATTGCTGACGGCGATGAGGCTCTAGCCTCCACGTACATAATTAACGACAATGTAATCGAAAATAGCGCATTTAACGCTATCGGAATGTTTGTTAACCAAACGGGTAGCCTATTGGCACAAGTTAACAGAAACGAAATGTCCGAAAACGGACTTACAGTCGAGATAACAGTGACCCAGCAGGCGAGCTTGAGGTTGGACCTAGAAGACAATATGAATGACGGGGACTACGTTTTATTCCAAGCGAATACGGGGGCTACAATTGAGGTAGAGCAGTTGTCAACGCTAACTCAGGCAAAGCCCTCCGGCGCCGGGAATACGGGCAACGTCGACATTGTGCTCACTTCAGGCTCATCTCAACCTACTGAAGTGCCAGACGGTACTTTCAATTTCAACGACTAAAAAGACCAAGTCGACAGAGTAAACCCTGGGTGTGAGCCAAGTTTTGCTCTGTCGACTGGTTCAGTCCTCAATGCGCTGGCGATAGCTCTTCCACATCAAACACTCAAGCTCACTTTGGATTGACAGGAAGCTGTTTAGGTCTAACTTGAAGATCTCGCTTTGTTCCAGGGACCCGTCACTGAAGGCGCTGAGGTAATTGGTCCACTCGTCCGACTTAGTTAGACTGGGGCGCTGATGGAGTCGAATTCCCTGCCACTGGCTACCGCCCCCGGCGAGCCGTCCTGATTCTTGTAGCGAACTTGAACGGCTCCTCTCCCATTGATAGGAAGTTTGGATAGGACTTTGGCCAAGGAGCGCAGTTCTGGGAGAGAAGACTCAGTGAATGGCACGAATCGACCCTGAAATTCCCAACCCACGACTAGCCCCAGCCGCGATATCCGACCAGGTTGAGAGGCGACAAGATTCAACTGCTCATCCACCACCACCTCAAAGTCCGTAACCCCCGGGACCTGGACCATGTTCACCCGGTCCAACTCCGTGGTCCCATCCACCCGCGCGCTGACCACGGCCCCAACAATCGTCGAATCCTGCGCCTTAAAACTGCCCTTCGTGTAAACCAGCCCCTGGACCCGAGTCCCATCCTCCTGGCCTTTCCCCTGGACAACAACATCCCCATCCGCCACCAAAGCCACCAGATCCGACTCCAGATTCACCTTCCCCGTCACCGTCAGCGGCCTGTTGACATAGAGCAGCCCCGAGTCCAACTTCAGGTCTCTAGGTTGGGTCAGGGGATACTTGCAAAGAAAACAGCAGGCGGACGAACCATCCTCAAGAACGAAACGGGACAGGCCCAACCAGGGCCCTGGAGGGTAACTATGAAGAAAATGATCCCGATATTGCTGCTTGCGGGCAGCGCCATCCTTAGCGGGTGTGGCGACTCGAACGACTACAACCAGGTCAGCGGCCAGCAGGGCAACCCCAACCCGGTCACGCCAACGCCGCCTGTGGCCGTCAACGACGTGTACGCCACAGATGAAGACGACGCCATCACCCTGACGGCCGCTCAGGGCGTGTTGGCCAACGACCAGGTCAACGACCAGGCGGCCAACGTGACGGTGGCGTTCCCGACGACCACGGCCCAGGGCGGAACCATCACCCAGAGCGCCAACACCGGCGCCTTCACCTACACCCCCGCGCTGGGCTTTGCTGGGACGGACAGCTTCACGTACACGCTGACCAACAGCGTCGCCAGCGACACCGCCACCGTGACCATCGAGGTCGACGCCGCCGTGGTGGCTCAGGGCTACTTCGTCGATTCGGCCAACGGCAACGACACCACCGCCGACTTCGACACCGGCGCTCCGTACGCCACCATCCAGGCCGCCGTCTTGGCCGCACCCGTCAACTCCGACATCGTGGTCCGTCCGGGTAACTACACTGGCTCGGTCACGCTGAAGAACGGCCAACGCCTGCTAGGCTCGGGTTCGGCGCTGGTCAACGCGCAAGGCGTCGTAAGACCCCAGTTGACCGGACCCGTACTGCTGGCCGACGGCAACACGCTCGACTTCCTGCGCATCGAGAATTCCGCTGACGATGGCGTTCAGGGCGACAATCGTAATGGTGGTACTATTACCAATTGTGAGATCGTCAATCCGGCCGGCGATGGTATCCAACTCGAGCCAGCCTTCGGTCGGTGGGTCATCACAGGCAACATCATCAGCGACGCAGGTTCAGCGGGGATCATCGCTGATACGGCGGGGACCAATTCTGCCACCTATATTATCAATGACAATGAAATTACTGGTAGCCAATTCAACGCCATCGGGATGTTTTCGGATGATAACGCTGACGTATTAGTCCAAATTGTTGGGAACGACATGTCTGGCAACGGACTCACAGTGGAAATTTCCGCCACTGACACGTCGTCCTTCCGACTTGACCTAGAGGATAACGCGAACGACAACGAATACGGGATTTTTAGATCCAATTCTGGAGCTGTTCTTGAGATCGAACAGCTTTCAGTGTTAATACAGCCTAAGCCTGGAGGAGCGGGCAATACTGGTACCGTTGACATTTCTGATGGGCCGCTTTCGGCACCACCCGTCGAAGTTCCGAACGGAACATTTGACTTCAGCAACTGAAAGAGTCTGCTCAATGAAAGAGGCTCCCTACAGGGGAGCCTCTTTTATTGTGTGCTTTCCACAATCTCACCTAGTTCCGCGCGGCCCGACCCAGTATGGTCGAAGCACCAAACAACGGAGGTGCGACGATGGGAAATCAACTGGAGCAAAGACCGCTGGAGCTGGAGTTGGCTGGAGTCAAGCAGGCGCTCGACGATTGGCGTCGGCGGGAGAAGCCGCCAAAGCCGATCCCAGCGCCGATTTGGAGCGAAGCCGTGTCGCTGGCCAAGCGCTACGGCGTCGGTCCAGTCGCGGCCGGTCTCAAGCTGGATTACGCCAAGCTCAAGGCTAAGCTCGCTGCCGCAATCGGCAGCAACGTAGGAGACGCTGCGCTGCGACCAATTGCGCCGACATTTGTCGAGCTATTCGGGACGGCGGCAATTCCCGCCCCGCCTACGACCACTATCGAGCGCTGCGTGCTGCGTATCGAGTCTCCGCAGGGCGTTCGTGTCCGTGTTGACCTTGTTGACATTGGGACGGCTGAGTTAACGGCACTGCTGAAGGAGCTGATCTGATGCTTCAGCTTGCACCTCAGATGAGGATTCTCGTCGCGGTCGAGCCGGTCGACGGTCGCAAAGGCATTGATGGATTGGCGCAGCTGTGTCGGGAACGGCTGTCCGAAGATCCGTTCTCGGGTGCCATTTTCGTCTTTCGCAACCGCGCCGGAACGTCGGTGCGATTGCTCACCTATGACGGTCGAGGTTTCTGGCTCGCTCAGAAGCGCCTCTCCCAAGGCCGCTTCAGAGCTTGGCCTAAGGGCGACCAGGCCGAGTATCTGCTTGAGCCCCACCAGGTGCACGTCTTGCTGGCTGCGGGCAACCCCGACAGCGCCAAAGGTGCGCCTATCTGGCGAGCAGTGACACCAGCCAAAAATCTCGGCGTGCCGGCATGATATTGTGTGTCGATGGAGAAGGCCAGCACTGGTGGCCAAGTCTCGCAAAAAGACATACAAATCTCGCAAGGTCGACGTAGACTTCGGCGAGCTGCAGGCCATCGTGAGCGCAACCTCCAAGCGTGTGCTGACCGAAGAGGAGCACAAGAAGCTGATGGACAGCCACCAGCTTCTTGCTGACCTCATTTTGCCAGACTTGCAGAGCGAGACCTCCACGGCTCTCAAAGGTGCCGAGAAGCCCGAGGCCAAGGAAAAGCCACCTCGGAAACCGCCGGAGAAGAACGGAGGAAGAAGGCCTCGCAGCGACTTCAAGGCGGCCAGTACGGTCGTGGTGCCGGTGACCGATTACAGGTCGGGACAGCCTTGTCCGTGCGGCTGCGGTGGCAAGCTTTATGACTATAGTCGGGTTTCCCACTTCCGCCACTTCGTAGGCCAGGCCCCGATTCGCGTCACTCTCTACGAGCTTAAGCAGATGCGCAGCAACGGATGCGGAGCGGTGTACGTTGCCGAGTTGCCGGAGGGGGTCGGTCCCGAGCCTTATCACCCCTCGGCGGTGAGCACTATCGGAATGAACCGGTATGGTGTTGGTCTGCCCTTCTACCGCCAAGCCAAGCAGCTCGAGATCATGGGCACGCCCATCTCGTCATCGTCGCAGTATAAAATCGTGTCGGGCGCTGTCCCCAAGCTGCTGCCTGTCTACGACCATCTGGTCTGGCTTGCCGCGCAGGGCAAAGTGATGTACTTCGACGACACCTCGATGAAGATTCTCGACTTCGTGCGACCCGAAGGTGACGAGCGTACCGGTCTATTCACGACTGGCGTCGTTGCGGAGACCGATGAACGGGAGATAGCGTTGCTGTTCACAGGCCGCGAGCACGCGGGCGAGAACCGGGCCAAGCTGATGGCGCAGCGGAGTCCCGACCTGAACGCGATGATTTTGATGAGCGACGCTCTGGCTTGTAACTTCGTCGGACTCGACGACGATGAGCTTGTCGCCAACTGCATGGCTCACGGCCGTCGAAACTTCGTGAAAATCATCGACGACTTTCCGAAGGATTGCCAAAAGGTCATCGAGGCGATTGGGGAAGCCTACTATAACGACGGCTTCACGAAGGACTACACCGACGAACAGCGGCTGGCTTACCATCAAGAGCGCAGCGCTCCCATTATGGCGGAACTCAAGGCCTGGCTGGACGAGCAAGTCACGGCCAAGAAAACCGAGCCAAACTCGAAGCTCGGCAAGGCTATTGCCTATATGCGGTCTCACTGGAAGGCGCTAACCCTGTTCTTGCACGTGCCCGGCGCGCCGCTCGATAACAATGTTGCCGAGAGGCTGCTCAAGGGAGTGGTGCTGCACCGCAAAAACTCGCTGTTCTACCGCACGGCCGCCGGCGCCAAGACCGGCGACATCTACATGACATTGATCCAGACTTGCCAGCGCAACGGCATCAATCCCTGGGATTACTTAACCGAGCTGCAGCTGCATTACGAGGCGGCCAAGCTCGCTCCCGCAGATTGGCTGCCCTGGACGTACAAGCTGACCCAAGCCCGGGAAGCTGTCGCGCCACCTAAACCGCCGCCGGAAAACACGGCGGAAATCCCGTCCCACGCATAGGCCGCCGTCGCGACCCTATACGCGCATTGGTGGAAAGCACACCTTTTATTGTTGTTCCGCGACCGGCTGACGATAATTTTTCCACAGGAGCACCTCGAGCTCACCCTGTATCGATAAGAAACTGTTCAGATCCAATTTGAAGATTTCGTTCTGCTCCACAGTGTTATCGCGAACATTCTGCAGGTAGCCATTCCATGTCGATAGTTTATGGTCAACATCTTGTTCGCACGAACCCCATTGGCTCTTTGGGACGATGGAGCCATCATTCCCACGAATTACAAAAGACCCACGTTGATCCTCCGGCAAAGTTGCAAGGGTTTTCGACAACTCTCGAAGCAACGGCACGTTGGATGGCACGAATTGTATAAAACGGCTCTGATATTCTAAGCCGACAACCCAACCAGCTCGTTCAATCCTCGTAGGTTGTCTGGCGACAATTTCCAGCTCCTTATCCACCACCACCTCAAAGTCGGTAACCCCCGGAACCTGGACCATGTTGACCCGGTCCAACTCCGTCGTCCCATCCACCCGCGCACTCACCACCGCGCCGACAATCGTCGAATCCTGCGCCTTGAAACTCCCCTTCGTGTAGACCAGCCCCTGGACCCGGGTGCCATCAGAGCCCTCCTGGCCCCGCCCCTGGACAACAACATCCCCCTCAGCCACCAGCGCCACGAGATCGGACTCCAGATTCATCTGCCCGGTCACCGTCACCGGCCCCCTGCCCACAATGGCGCCATTCCCCGTCACCTTCCCCGTCACCGTCAGCGGTCCG
>JAEXNA010000152.1 GCA_023447635.1 Vulcanimicrobiota bacterium
AGGCGGGCTGGGCTCGCTGGGCTGGCGGGCTAGCTCAAGAAACGAAGGGCTCTAGCTCGCCGAAAGGTGAGCTAGGCGGGTTGGACCGCTGGGCTGGCGGGCTAGCTCACTTTTCGGCGAGCTCTAGCACCCCTAAAAGTTAGCTTGACGGGCTGGGACCGCTGGGCTGGGGGGCTAGCTCATAGAACGGCGGGCTCGAGCCGGCCGTTCTTTGAGCTAAAGCCCCGTCATCGCGTCTAGCCTGCGGGGATAGCGAGGGGGAGCAGGCGTGCCTTCTGGCCGATCCTCTCGGTCACCGAGCCTCGAAGGTCGCTCTCGGTGAGGCGAATGGTCAGCATGTCGAGTCGATCTTCTCGCTCCTCGTCGAAGCGCGAGATGTGCCCGCCTCCATCAATCTCCAGATTCAGCCAGGCCCGCTTTTTGTCGAGTTTTAGCCCGAGCAGTCCGTCCAACCGGTACACCGCGCCTTGAACCATCACCGTCAGTTGCGGAAACAGGATCGCGGGCACGCCCGCGACCGTCAATTCGAGCGCGGGGAACTTCGCGTCCGAGATCACGTCCTTGCTCTTGGGGTCGATGATGGGAAGCCGGCGGAATCCAGCCCGGCAAGGGGCGGCCCAGAGGACCCTCGCGCCTTCAGCCAGCAAGGAGAGCAGGGCAAACGCCTCGATTCCCGACTCCAACCCGGCCTGGGCCAGGAACTCTACCTTGGGCTTCCGATCCTCCCGCGACCCCAGGGCCCGCAGACGAACCGAGACTTCCGAACCGTAGGTCTTCCTGGCGGCGTAGATTCGCGACTTCAGCGACCGTTCCGAGGTTCGTCGAACGGTCAGCGGCTTCAGCCTCCAGCGGGTGGGGTAGGACCTGATGGCTCGACCTTCGTCTGAGGTCGGTCGGCTGACCAGGCCGAACTCGACCAGCCTGGTGATTTCCTGATGGGACGGAAAGCGCGTCAGTTTCTCGAAGTGAGAAAGCCTGCGCTGGGGGATCCCGGTCTCGCGTGCGATATATGTCTGAGAAAGCCCGGCACGCAGGCGAGCTTCCATCAGCTTGATTCCGAACGGTTTATGCATAGGATCATTGTCCGTCTGTCATGTGAACGAACCCGAATCGACATGTTACGCCGTTCTAAAAAGAATATTGCAAAATTTTGAACACTAGAGGTCGGCCGAGGGTGGATTGACAGCCTTAGCGCCTTGCTCGTAACATCGTTGTATTATGGCCCCTCTAGCACTGCAGCAAGAAATACCCCACGTCTTAGGACGTAGCCGCCTGGCGTGCTTAGAAAAACGTCGACCCACCGCGATAGGCGGACGGTCTCCCGGCTAAGCCGGGAAACGTTCGAGTCTTGTCGCGGCGTGGCTACCCCACGCCGCTTTCTTTTTTCGAAAGATGAGGAGTCTTCGTGAGCCATCCCCCCCAACGCTTTCTCCGGCTTCTGCCGACTGACGATCCCGGCGCGCTACAGATTTTCCTACGATCCTGGCCGCGTGTGCAGTCTCTACCCTGGAGCCGCGCCGTCATGACGACTCAACTCGCGGCCGTGGTGAGCGGTCCGGCGAGCTTTCTCGACGATCCGGTCCTGGGAGAGTTGGCGCACTACCTGCTCGATCAAGACCTCTATGCCTTGCGGGAGTCGTCCGAGCCGCCCTGGCCAAACTTCGCCGGCAGCGACAGCACGCTGCGCGAGGCCCGACGACTGCCTATCGCCGTCCACGGGGCGATCCTGCCCGGTGAGCAGGTCGGTTACGGGCTTCCTGTTGGGGCCGTTCTCGCGACTCGAGCAGCCGTGATCCCAGCGGCTGTTGGCAGGGACATCGGGTGCCGGGCGCACCTGTCCGTCTTTCGGCCCAACTCATTTCGGTTCACGGACGCTGCGGACTTCCGGCGTCTGCGCCAGGTTTCGGGTTCGGTGACTCACTTTGGACTCGAGAGCAAAATCGGTCTCCGTCGTGAGCACCCCATTCTCGACGACGGACGATGGCGAAGCTCGGCCCTTCTCAAGGGTCTCCTTGACGTGGCTGCCCTTCACCTGGGTAGCAGCGGCACGGGGAACCACTTTGTCGACGTTGGCGTTGTCGCCACCATCGAGGGGGAGCCTCCGTCACCTGCCGTGCTCAGTCACAGCGGGAGTCGGGGAGTAGGTCAACGCGTCGCTCAGCACTATCACGCCCTGGCCCGCCGCGCTCATCCTCGCTTGCCCAAAGAGTTGGCTCAATGGGCCTGGCTGTCGCTCGAGAGCGAAGATGGGCACGCCTACTGGCAGGCGATGGAGCTGTGCTGCGACTATTCGCTGGCCTGCCACCAGGTGCTGCATCAAGCCCTGGCCCGGGAGTTGGAGTGGGAGCCCGAGTGGAGCTTGAGCGCGCCGCACAATTTCGCCGCGCTCGAGTCCTGGCGGGGTCAGGAGGTGGTCGTTCATAGAAAAGGGGCCGTCCGGGTCAGGCCGTGCGAGCGGAGTCTGATCTGTGGTTCGATGACCGAACCGACAGCGGTCGTTGTGGGCAAAGACGAAGATCGGGCTTTGTCCTCTGCCAGTCACGGCCTGGGTAGGAAGCTAGCCCGCTCGCTCGCGCGTGGCGCTTATCAGGGCCGGCAAGTGCAAGAGGACCTGGTGGAGGCCGGTGTCGTTCGGGCTGGGGGAGGGATGGACGAGTGGCCAGGGGTGTACGGAAAGACCAGCGAGGCGCTGGAGGCCCACGCCGAGTTGGTCGCGCCGGTAGGTTTTTTTCAGTCGCGCCTGGTCAGGATGTGCGCCGCCAACGACCCCTCGGAGGACTGAGCCTCACGCGAGCTAGCTCGACCCAAAGGTGAGCTAGGCGGGGTGGGACCGCTGGGC
>JAEXNA010000157.1 GCA_023447635.1 Vulcanimicrobiota bacterium
ATACTGGCGCGACGGGTCTGGGGCTGGCGATCTCGCAGTCGATCGCCCAGGCCCACGGCGGCGTTCTGAGCGCCGAGAGTCAGCCCGGACAGGGCACGACGTTTACCTTGCGCCTGCCCACAGCCGAGCGCGCTAGTTAAGTTCGGGAGAAGCGGTCTCGAGGGTGTAGCCCGAACCGCGCACGGTGCGAAGCATGGCGGAATGTTTGCCCAGCTTTTTGCGCAGATAGCCGACGTAGACATCCACTACGTTCGAGTTCGGCTCGGAGTGGGACTCCCACACCGTCTCCCACAGGACCGTCCGGCTGACCACCTGCCGGGCCCGGCGCGCCAGCACCTCTAACAGATGCAGCTCCCGCACGGTGAGGTCGAGAGGCTGACCATCGAGTTTGGCCTCCTTGCGCAGAGGGTCGACCACCAGCGGCCCGATCAGGATGCTGCTGTCCATCTCGCTAGGGATCGGTCGCCGTAGCAGCGCCCGGATGCGAGCCAGCAGTTCTTCGAAGGCGAACGGTTTGACCAGGTAGTCGTCGGCCCCGGAGTCGAGACCCATGATGCGATCCGCCACCGACTGGCGTCCCGACAGGATCAGGATCGGAGCTTTCAGCCCCTGGGCCCGCCACTCGTGGCACAGTTCGAAACCGTTCTTGCCGGGTAGCATGACGTCGAGCAGCACCAGGTCGAACTGCTGCAGGTGAACCGCTTCGTCGGCCAGTTCGCTGGTGCGCGCGACTTCGACCGTGTACCCTTCTTCGGTCAGGCCGCGACGCAGATAGGACGCCGTGACGGCTTCGTCTTCTACGATCAGGATCCTCATGTCGCCTCCACCGGGGCTTTTCTTAGCATGGCCAGATTCCGGAAATAGATAAAGAAGCCTGTCGACTGTCCTACGATAAACACCGGATCTCGGGCGTGGACGGCGTAGATCAGCAGGCCGCTGGCGCCCAGCAGGCTCCAGTACCAGAACGACACGGGGATGACGCTGCGCCCCTGCCGTTCCGAGGCGATCCACTGGACGAAGAACCGCATGAAGAAGCAGCCCTGGGCGGCCAGCCCCAGCCCGGTCCAGGCGGCGGCGTTCATCGTGAGACCTCGGAGGCGCGGTACTCGCTGTAGCGGCTTTTTAGCCAGAGAAAGCCGAGCAGGTCAGGAACGGTGGCTTTGAGTCGCTGCCAACTGCCATACTTGGTCTGGCCCAGGGCCCGAGCCCGATGAGAGACGGGCACTTCGGCCACCCGATAGCCTTCGAGTTGGGCCAGGGCGGGCATGAAACGGTGAGCGCCCTGGAAGAAGAGGAGGCGGTCGGCCACCTCTCCGGTCATGACTTTGAGACTGCAACCGGTATCGCTGACACCATCCCCCGTCAGGTACGAACGTAGCCGGTTGGCGCCTCGCGACACCAGGCGACGCCAGGTCGTGTCCTGACGGTTCTGCCGTACCCCGCACACCATGTCGGCCGAGCCCAGCTTTTGCAGCAGCAGATGCAGGTCGCGCGGGTCGTTCTGGCCGTCGCCGTCGAGGGTCGCCACGGTATCGAAGCGCGAGGCTCTGAGACCTACCAGCAAGGCGGTGGACTGCCCCGAGTTCCTCTCTAACCGGATCCCCCGAACCTGGTCGTCGAGCAAACCCGCCAGTTCACCGGGGGTGTGGTCCGAGCTTCCATCGTCGACCAGGATCAGCTCCCACTCCTCCCTGAGGTTGCTCAACGCCAGTCGGACTTCCAGCGCCAGCGTCGACAGGTTCTCGGCCTCATTGTAAACCGGGACCACCACCGAGAGGCCGGGTGTCCGGCTGGGGACGGGATAGCGGGAGGTCAGGCGCTGCCTGGGAGAACGGTCGCAGCAGGATCCAGGGACCGATGTTCCAGTGGGTCCAGGAACGGTTGGCATAGGTTTCATAATCGGATCTCCTCATGACGATCAGGGTGGTTGGTGAAGGCTTGCGGGAGGCCAGGTAGGAGGCAAGGTCGGGGTAGAGGTAGCGCTGGTAGTCGGTGTTCTCTTCGAACTGTGTTTCGCGCGGGAAGGCGACTTGAACCAGACGTTGGTCGAGGTAATACGGCAGGCCGTGCAGGTGGTCGGCGATTTCGACCAGGTCGCCCGGTTGGGGCTGCTGGGCGATGACGGTACGAGCCAGTTCGCGGGCGCTGTAGGCCCGGTCGCAGGGGCCGAGAGCGCCCGCCAGCAGCAGCAAGCCGCCGGCAAAAGTAAGGGCGGGCCAGGCGAACCAGGCGTCGTCAGAGGCGCCTCGGCGATGGTGGAAGGCCAGCGCCGGTGAGAGGATGAGCAAGGTCGCGAGGGCCTGAAGTTGGCCAGTGGCGGGCTGAAGTTCGGCCGCGGCTCCGTGCGCCAGGTAGAGAGCCAGCGCCAGGCCTAGAGCGGCCTGGGTGCCCAGAGCGATGCTGCTCAACCGCCGGGCCTCGGGCGACTGTCCGGAGGCCCGGGCGGTCAACATGGCCAGGGCGGGGAAGATCGGGAGCAGGTAGGTCGGCAGTTTCGAGCCCGCGCAGGAGAAGAATAGTAGCGGGACCACAACCCAGAGCAGGAGCAGGCGGTCCAGGTCGTCCCGACGGTACCACGCCTCGCGCAAGGAGTAGGCCAGGCCGGTGGACCAGGGGAAAAATCCGGCCAGCAGGACGGGCAGGTAGAACCACCACGGGCCGGGACGGCCGTGGACGGTGGTCAGCATCCGTTGAGCGGTCTGAAAACGCAGGAAGTAGGCCAGCAGTCCGTCGTTTTGCAGGCAGACCAGGACGTACCAGGGCAGCGCGAGGAGCAGAAAGAGGGGCAGGCCGAGGGTCGGGCGGAGGTTCCACTTTTGCTGGGGCGAGGTGAGGTGGTGGAGGAACAGGACGGGCATCACGATGGCGAGGCCGATAGGCCCTTTGACCAGGAAGCCGGCGGCCAGGGAGAGCCAGAACGGGAGCCACGCAGTGCTGGCTCGAGGGCTGGTTTGAGGGTTTGCAGCCTGAGTGGGTGCGCTGCTTCGGGCTCGCCAGGCCCAGTAGAAGGCCGAGGTTACCGTCAGGGTCAAAAACATGTCGGTGAGGACCAGTCGGGAGAGGAACCAGAACTCGACCGAGGTCAGCAGCACCAACACGGCGCGAACGGCCAGACGCTGGCCGCCGGTGCGGGTCATCCAGTGGAAGGTCAACCCAATCGTAAGCAGTCCCGCCAGCGCTACCGGCAGCCGACCCGCCCATTCCGAGGGGCCGAACAGGCGCAGACTGGAAGCCACCAGCCAGAAGGTGCCGGGCGGTTTATGGAAGTGCTCGATGAAGTTCAGGTGCGGGGTGACCCAATCGTGGCTCTGCGCCATCTCCCAGGAGATTTCGAAGAAGCGCGCTTCGTTATCTTCGAGCAGGCCGTAAGAGCCCAGGCCGAGGCCTAGCAGGAGCAGGGTTAACGCCAGCAGTTTTGCCTTCATCGTCGAGCCCTCTGGTGGACCACGCCCCAGCGGTCGTCGCGGTAGATGACAGGGGCGTCGAGGCGGCGGCTGATGGCCGTGAGCATGGGGAGCGGGACGATGAAGAACTCGTCTTTCTTGCTTTGACTAAGCTGACTGAAGTAGTCCGGGAGACTGGGGATCATAAGGTCCTTGCTGGTGGGGTCGGTCTCGAAGCGGGTTTCGCGGGGGTAGTCGACGTGAGTGATGGGGCTGCCGAGGTAGTACGGGAGCCCGAACAGGTAGCCGCCGTGCATGGCGACGCGGTACGGTCCGCTGGCCCGGGCCTGGATGGTTTCCACCAAGGGTCGGCAGGTGTTGCGGTCGAGTTTGGGCAGCGCGGGTAGAGCGATGGCGACCAGGCCCAGCATGCCGACGACCGGGACCGCGACCAGGTCGACCGGTTCGAGTTGCAGGTGCAGCAGCGCCGAGGCGACCAGCAACAGGGAGAGCCAGAGGGCCGCCGAGCAGAGTTCGGGCCCGAACAGGTCGAGTCGGGGGAACCTGTGGTCGCGCGCCTGTCCGGCGCAGGCGGTGGCGATGACCAGTAAGACGGCCAGGGGGGCCAGCATCTGGCGAAAGGTGGGACGACCGAGGTGGCGGGCGACCAGCAGCGCCATGGCGGGGAACATGGGGAGCACGTAGGGCGGCAGTTTCGAGCCGATGCACGAGAAGAAGGCGGTGGGGACGACCAGCCAGGAGACAAGGAAG
>JAEXNA010000190.1 GCA_023447635.1 Vulcanimicrobiota bacterium
CCCTGCATCTGAAGCAGCAGCGCCTCGGGGTCGGGAAGATCGTCCTCCTCCTCGTACCCTTGCATCTGAAGCAGCAGGGCCTCGGGGTCGGGAAGGTCGTCCTCCTCCTCATACCCCTGCATCTGGCGAAGCAGCGCCTCGGGGTCGGGGAGGTCGTCCTCTTCATACCCCTGCATCTGGCGAAGCAGCGCGCCAGGATCGGGAAGGTCGTCCTCGGCCTCGTACCCCTGCATCTGACGCAGCAGGGCCTCGGGGTCCGGCAGGTCGGCCTCCTCACTCCCGGGCTCGCCCCAAGGCTCTTCAGTGGCCTGGGGCAAGGGCTCGGCGGACCACTCCTCGGCGGCCGGTTCGTCGTCCTGCCAAAGGTCGAAGTCCTCGTCTTCCTCCTCGATCGCCGGGGCAGGAAGGGAGGTGGAGCGGGCCGGCTCGGGCTCTCGCCGGATGATCGGGAGAGGCGCGGGGACGTCGTCCCAGTCGTCAGGAGAGCTACTCATCGACCCTCCCATGGAAGGGGATCGAAGGCGAGCACGAGCGCGACCATGAGCCAAAGCAGAGCGAGGCTCTGCCCGCTCCTGGCCAAGCGCTTCCCCCCCGCGCCTTATGCACTACTCCCGCTAGCACGTATCCTAAACGGCTCTTCGCCTCCGTGAGCAAAATCCCCATGCAAAAAGGCGAGTCTTCGAAGACTCGCCTTTTCTGAGCTCAAGAGCTCTCCTCCCCCCCGGAAAGAGAAGGGAGAGAAGGTCGGGCTAGGCTTCCTGCAGGTCCTTGACCATCTCCTGGAGTTCGCCGTTCTCGTACATCTCCAACAGAATGTCCGAGCCGCCGATGAACTGCCCCTTGATGTAGCACTGAGGGAAAGTCGGCCACTCGCTGAACACCTTCAGCCCCTGGCGAAGGTCGTCGTCGTCGAGGATATTGAAGTCCGCGAACTTGACCTTGGCGGCTTTCAGCACCTGGGCGGCGCGAGCCGAGAAGCCGCACATAGGGAAATCCTGGGTGCCCTTCATATAGAGAACTACCTTGTTCTCGCTGACGTCTTTTTCCAGACGAGCTTTCATTTCTTCGGTAAGCATGGGGAAAAATCTCCTGATATTACTGGGGTACGCCGGTCTTCAAGGCCAGGGCGTGTAAGGGTCCGTCGAACGAGTCGCCCAGGGCCGCGTACACCATCTTGTGCTGTTGGACCTTGGTCTTTCCCGCGAAGCTAGGGCTCAAAACCGTGGCTTCGAAATGGGTGCGGTCATTCAAAGGATCGAACACCTCGACCTGAGCGTCGGGTAGACCGGTCCTGATCAATTCTTCGATCTCTTTGGTCGTCATCATCGCCGACATTCTAGTTAAACCCCACTAAGGAAGTCAAGATTAACCGCCCCTTGACGGAATTTGAAGAGGGAGCCGAACGGGCGCCTTGAAACAGCGGGGGTGAAGTTTGGCAAGATGTTTGGCGGCGGCGGGTCGGCCAGATTTGACGACCCGTTCCGACTTCTTCCGATCGGCCAGTCCGTGGGGCTTTCGCAAAGGGAATCTCGCGCTGTTCTGGCCCAGTGCCGCCCCAGCGTGGCCATCGACCTGGCCGAATCGCGCAGCGACCTTCCCCACTCTGGCAGCTGCCTGGGCGGCCAGCCGGCCCTGCCCGACGCCTTCCCTTGGCCTCAGGACGACGAAGGCCGACCGTTGCGCTTCGTTGGCCAGTTCGCCTGTGCGGATCTGGCGCTGGCCCGCCTGAGCGGGTACCCCGATGAGGGCCTGATCTCGATCTTTCTCGACACCTTCGATGACGAACCGGCGACCGCTCGCATCTTTTACTTCTCGCTGAAACGAGACCTCATGCGACGACGCGCCCCGGCAGGGATGGAAGAGCCGCCGTGTTATCGCTTGACCTTTCATACCATCCCCTCTCTGCCTCGTCCCGGAAGCCAGGAATACCAGGACCTGCGTCTCGATGACGACGCCGAGGACGCCTACTATCAACTGCTCCTCGAGGTCGAGGAAGGCCTCCATCCCTGTCAACTGCGCTGCGGCGGCCACCCTCCGTTCTCGGAAGAAGAGGGCTGCTACCCGGCCGACGGCGGGCACGCCGAGTGGGAGTTTTTCCTGGCCTTGCGCGACGTCGACGAATTGGGTATCTCCTGGCCAGAGAGCGGCGCCGTTATGCTCTGGCTGCCCCGGGAAGCTGCCCGCTTTGTGGACGGTCGCGCTGCCTTGACCTGGCAGGCCGTGTGGGATGACGAGGACGACGAAGACAGCCCTTCCGACGACGACGATGAGTACGAGGACGAGGACGACGAATGAATCTGCAAGCTCTCTACTGCCCGGGCTGCGGCGCCCCGGTCGACCCCGGCGAAGCGAACCGGACCTCCTGCGGCTACTGCGGTTCCGTCCTCGAGGTGCGACAACGCAAGGTCATCCAGGTTGCGATTTCGGAAACCCAGGCGGTCGAATACGATCTCGACGATCTGCCCCCGGCCACGCTCTGGAGTTCGGAGAACGGGCGGTTCGAACTGTCCGTCCTGGAGCAAGAGATCCCCGAGACGCTGCCGGACGGTTTTTTCCCCTGCCCCTGTCCGAAGGCCGGTTTGCCCTGGTCTACCTGCGCCTGACCGACCACAACGAGCGGACCCGCCCGGGCGACCTGTCGGCCGTGCGCGAGGTGCTGCGGGAAGGGTTGGAGGAAGAGGAAGACCCGGGGATGGCCGCCTACAGCGCCCTGGAAAACCTTTGCCGAGGTCCCTTCGATGGCCGGTTGGAGGTTGCCATAGCCCTCTTCTCTCCCCATCGATGCTCGGTCGTGGCCTATAACGCCGGCTGCCGCAGCGCGCTCTGGTGGGTCTCTTCCGAAGAGGGGCGCTGTATCGACGTCTTCCCCTATAACCCCCCGCTCGAGCGCAAGATGTTGCGCCAGGACCAGGACAACTTCTCGAACAGCGCGCCCTGCTATCTGGCCGCCGACGACCTGCTGGTGATGGTTTCGGCCGCCTACTCCGGTCGAGGCGGCCCCACCTACAGCAACGGGACTCACGCGCTGCTGGGCAGTCTCAACGAGCACCTCGGGGAACATCCGCTGCGGGTAGTGACGCTGGCCAAGAACAGTTTTTGGAGCGGGATGCATCGCACGGCTCGAGAGGAGCGGCTAAGCGGTCCGATCCGCGTCGCCGCCGTGCGAGCTTCGGCCCCCAGGCTGGAGGCGCCCGGTCCCCTGCCGGGAGAGCTCTGCTCTTTTCCGGTGCCCGGGTTTGAACTGAGCGTCCTGCGAGGCCCCGGCCAGTCGCTGAAACTTTGCCCTCTGCACGACGAGCGGTTCTGCCCGATCTGGAGCCAGGGGCTGGAGCAGGACGAGGTCGGGCGATTGGAGGAGGCGGTGGTCGAGGTTCTCGACCGGCCTCACCACGGCGACAATGAGAACCCTCGCGAGGCGGGCCGGCAGGGGCTGGCCCGAGTTGGTCGCGCCGCGCCGCTGCTGGTGCTTCAGCTTTTTCCCCGCTGGGGCCGCGCCAAATGGTATCGTAGCGGCTGGCAGCAGCCGCTGTGTTTGGGTCCCCGTGGATTTCGCGAAGAGGCCAGCGCTCAGTTCTTCGATGAAGGTGGAGAGGCCAGCGTCTATGAGCGCAGTCGGCTCTACTTTCCAGGGGCGCTACCGCTGCCTAGCCACGCCGCCAACGGGCCCGATCTGGGTCAGCGTTGGGTCGGTGGGAAAGCGTCGGCGCTCTACGGAGCGCTGTTCGCCCACTGGCGGAGCAGCAAAACAGAGCGTGCCCTGGAAAAACTGCTGCGGGCGGCCCAGGCCGACCGCAACGGCGTCGACCTGACCGGGAGCGCGCTGCTCACTCGGCGCGAAGAGTAGCCCGAAAGGTAGCCGTCAGGCGAAGCCGGCGACTACCAGCGGATCTGCAGCCAGGTGCGTCCGATGCGGAAGATCTTGCCGTTCTTGAGTTCGATCCGCCCCTGCACTCGCTGATCGTCGACAAAGGTGCCGTTGGTCGACTCCAGATCTTCGAGGGTGACCACCACGCCCGCGATCTCGACGATGGCGTGGCGACGCGAAACAAATCGGTCGACCGCCAGCTTCAGCTTGCCTTCGCGGCCGATGTCCGAGGTCGAGTTGAACTGATAGATATGCCCGTCCAGCGGGCCCGATAAGACTTCGAGTTGCACGTTCATTGATGAGAGTCTCCCGGTTTACGCGAGCGCAACGGCGAGAACGGCGCCCCGTCCTGTCGCGGCGGCTCGGGCTGACGACGTGGCTCGGGGGCTGGTCCACCAGGGGGAAGGTCAGCGGGCGCGCGGTGGATCGGTGCCAGACCGCCAGGAGGGCTCATCATGGGGCGTCGTAACTCGCTCGGCGGGGCGGCAAACGAGCCGCGCACGGGCGGTTCGCCGGCCCCCGTTCGGGGAGCTTCGGGGCGGGAAGGCGGAGCCTCGGGACGGGAAGGTGGAGGAGGCGAGGCAGGGCGCCCGCCCGCCTCATCCCGGCGCTCTTGCAAACGAGAGGTTCGCATAGGATTAGGCGAAGGGTAAGGGTCGACGTCGCGGGGCCGTCCGGGATCCGCCCCGAAGGGATCAGACTCGAGGGCGTCGCGGCGCAAGTCGGCGCCCGTTGCCCGGGTGGACGGCGGGGAGGCCGTGCCCCCGCCCACGAACCCGGTCCGGTCCAGGTCGTTCCCGCGGGCAAAGTCGTCGAAGTCGTCGGAGAAATCGTCCCCTGCGAATTCGTCGTCAGAAAAATCATCCCCGTAGTCGTCGAAATCTTGCCGCCCCGCCGGGGGCCGATCGTCGCGCTCGCGCCAGCCCCGACCCGAGTCGGAGCCGGAAGGGCCCTGGGGAGAAGGCGCGGGCGGAGCGGGACGCGAGGGAGCCGGGGGGGCCATTCCGCCCGTCCGGAAAACCAGCTTGTCGCCTTCGCGATGGGTGACCAGAACGGAACCTTCCGGTAAGGGGTTACGCAGCATGTACTCGGCCAGGGGGCGGGAGAGGTAGGTGCTGATCGCCCGCTGCAGGGGGCGCGCGCCAAACTGCGGTTGGTAGCCGTGCTCGAGGATCAACTCGACCGCATCGGGGGTGATCTCGAGCTTGATCTTGCGGCTCTTTTCCAGATTTTTCTTGAGGTTGTTCAGATGGATGCCGGCGATCCCATAAAGGTCGCCCCGCTCGAGCGCGCGGAAGGCGATGATCTCGTCCACGCGGTTCAGGAACTCCGGCCGGAAGTGGCTGCGCAGCGCGTTTTGGTACAGTTGAGGTAAGCTGTCGAGCTGACCCGCGAAGCCCTGGTTCGGCAATTTGGCTTCCAACACGTCGCGCGACCCCAGGTTCGAGGTCATGATGATGATGGTGTTGGTGAAGTTCACCGTACGACCCTTGGAATCGGTCAAACGCCCATCGTCGAACACCTGCAGGAACAGGTCGAAGATCTCGGGATGAGCTTTCTCGACCTCGTCGAGCAGCACCACGCTGTACGGCTTGGTGCGAACGGCGCGGGTCAACTGACCTTCTTCATCGTGGCCGACGTAGCCGGGCGGCGAACCGATCAAGCGGGACACCGAGTGTTTGTCGTAATACTCGGACATGTCCAGGCGGACCATTTCGTTGGGGTCGCCGAAAAGAAAATCCGCCATGGCCTTGGCCAACTCGGTCTTACCGACCCCTGAAGGACCCAGAAACAGGAACACGCCGCCCGGCCGGTTCGGCGCCACCAGACCGACCCGCACCACGCGGATCGCCTGAGCCACCGCCTGCAATGCGTGGTCCTGGCCGACCACGCGGCCTTCCAACTCTTGCTCCATGCGCAGCAGTCGGCTGGTCTCTTGTTCGGACATCCGCTGCACCGGGATGCCGGTCCAGTCGGCCACCACCTCGGCGATGACGTCCTCGCCGACCTGCATCGAGGCGCGCCCCTGGGCGTCGAGTTCGAACACGCCCGAGCGCGTCTTGACCCGGGCCGCGGCCTCGTCGATCAGGTCGATCGCCTTATCGGGCAAGTTGCGGTCGGGCACGTAGCGCACCGACAGCGAGATAGCTGACCCCAGCGCCGCGTCGGAAAACTTCACGCCGTGATGAATCTCGAACCGCTTGCGCAGACCCATCAGCATCTCCAGCGCTTCCTCTTCGGACGGTTCACCCACCAGCACGGGCTGGAGACGACGCTCCAGCGCCGGATCTTTCTCGATGTACTTGCGGAACTCGTCCGTGGTGGTGGCGCCCAGCACGGTCAGTTCGCCGCGGGCCAGAGCCGGCTTCAGGATGTTGCTGGCGTCCATACCGCCACGCGAGTCGCCTGCCCCCACCAGTTGGTGGATCTCGTCGATGAAGAGGATGATCGAGGGGTCAGCCATGGTCTCCTTGACCACGCCTTCCAGACGCTCTTCGAACTCGCCGCGATGCTTGGCGCCGGCCACCATCGAAGACAGAGCCAGTTCCAGCACACGCTTGTTCTTGAGAGCGTCGGGCACTTTCTCTTCATAAATGCGTCGGGCCAGACCGAAAGCCACGGCCGTCTTGCCCACGCCCGCCTCGCCGATCAGAACCGGGTTCGACTTGGTTTTGCGAGCCAGGATCTGGACCACCCGACGGATCTCGTCGGTGCGCCCGATGATCGGGTCGACCTTACCGTCGGCCACCATCTGCACGATGTCGCGCGAATATTTGTCCAGGAACGGAGTCTTGTTCTTCTTCTTGTCGCCGTCCGAGCGCGCGGACGCCGAGAGCGGCGGGAGATCGGCCTCGGGGCGCCTCTCTCCTCCCCCACCAGAACGTAGCGGCTCGGAGGTGCGCGAGGACGTCGCCGCGCCCGACGAGGCGCCGCTGGGGTTGACCTCGCGCAGGATCCGGCAGGGCACGCCTCGGCCTTCTTTGATCACGGCACGCAGGACGTGGATCGGCTCGACCCGCATCGCGCGAGACTCTTCCGCCTCGACCTGGGCCAGTTTCGCCATCACTCGGCGTAAGCGAGGGCTCTCTGGGATGCCGTCCCAGATCGGCTTATCGTCGCCGGTGGGGACCAGGTCCAGGATATGCTCCTCGAAGTCGTCGATCGAAAACCCGCGCCCCGACAGCCATTCTTCACAGGCGTGGTCCTCGATGCAGCAAGCCAGGAACAGATGCTCACAGGACAGGTAGTGATGCTTCCAGCGTCGGGACAGATCCAGAGCGCGGCGCTTGACCGCCTCGGAGGCGTCGGAAAGATGTAACGGCATGATTTAGCGTCCTACCCTGGTCAGCACGGCGACCGACTCGACGTGGTACGTCTGCGGAAACATGTCGATCGGCTGAATACTCTCGGTCTGGTACCCCAACTCTTTGAGCATCCCCAGATCGCGCGCCAGGGTGGCCGGATTGCAGGAGACGTAAACGAGTTTGGGGATACGCATACGGTGCACGGTGTTCAAAACTTCCGGGGCGCACCCCTTCCGCGGCGGGTCGAGCACGGCCGCCGCAAACCTTTCGCCCTGCTGGTACAGGCGGGGCAGCACCTTCTCCGTGGCGCCGGCATAGAACGAGGTGTTCTTGAGTTCGTTGAGGTCGGAGTTGATGATGGCGTCTTCGATGGCGGGAGCGCAGGAGTCGATCCCGACCACCCGGCGGGCCCGCCGGGCCAGATGCAGCGCCATGCTGCCGACCCCGCAGTAGAGGTCCAGGACAGCGTCTTTCTGATGAACGCTGATCGCCTCGTCGAGACACTTGTAGATGGTCTTGAGACCCCAGGGGTTGACCTGAAAAAACGAGGCCGGAGAGATGCGGAACTTCAGCCCCTCGATCTCCTCGACCAGATGGTCCTGCCCCCACAACACCCGAGTGGTCGGCCCAAGAATCACGTTGGTGGCGTGGGGGTTGACGTTGACCATCACCCCCTTGAGGTTAGGCAAGCGCCGGCGAAGGTCGGAGAGGCCTTCTTTGATGTGAGGCAGCTCGGCTTTCGAAGCGACCAGGATCAGCATCGATTCGCCGCGCTGGGTGGTCCGAGCGATGGCGTAGCGCAGCAGCCCTTTCCCGCTGGCCTCGTGGAACGGCTCCCACTGCAGCCGCTCGACCATGGTGCGAGCCGCCTGAAGTAAGGCGTTGTTCTCGTCGGACTGGATCAGACACTCGTCGATCGGCACCACGCGATGGGTGCGCTGAGCGTAGAAGCCAAAGTAGGGGCGAAGCTTGGAACCGCCCTGGCTCGATTCGGGGGCGGGCTCTCCAGGAGGTCGCTGCTGAGGCAGATAAGGGCGCCCGGCCACCATCATCTGAGCCTTGTTGCGATAAGACCAGGGGTTCTTCATCCCCTTGCAGGGACGAACCTCGACCCCTTCGAGAGAACCGAGGTGCTCGATGGCGTCGCGCACCATCTTGGTTTTGAAGTGCAACTGCGAGTCGTAATCGAGATGCTGGAACTGACAGCCGCCGCAGGCGTCGTAGTACTGGCACGGCGGTTTGACCCGGCGCCGCGAGGGAGTGATGACGCGTACGATGCGTCCCCTGCCGTACTTCTTCTTGAGCGCGACGAGCTCGATCTCTACCCTGTCGCCGGGTGCAGCGGCCGGGACGAAGTAGACGAATCCGTCGATCTTCCCTACCCCTTCACCGCCGGCGGCGATGTCCTCGATCTCGAGCTCTATCCTGTCTCCAACCTTACTTCCAGTCACCCTGCAGAGGGGGTTCCCTAAGCCCGAGAGCGGTTCCTGGCTACCCGGGATCTCTCGTGCGAAGCCGCCGTCAGTCCCGAGTGTCGAGGACGGTCCGCAGCTTCCGGGGCAGGGAATTCAACTCGCGCTCGAGCTGAAGGTCCATCCGCTGCGACTCTTCCTCGCTGCCGTTGCGCCACTGCAGCGCCACCAGCGAACTCAGTCCGGCAAAGCTCAGTCCGCCCACGGGGCTAAAAAGGGAAACGACGACCACGCCAGCGCCTAGCAGGGGAAGGAACTTGCCGCCCACCCCTTTCACTCGAAAGGCGTCTCCCTCGCCTTCGTCCCGCAGCCTCTGCAGGGTCGTGGCCACCAGCGATCCGATCGCCTGTTGGCGCCGGAGAAGCTCCTTGCCCTGCTGCAAGGCCAGGTCGGAGAGGTCGGTGGGCAGGCCCTGGGCCGAGGCAAAGACCGTCAGTTCCAGACTGCCCGAGAGCGGTAGCGCTTGCTGCCCCACCACCACGCCGTCTCGAATCCAGAGGATGCGGGAGCCCCGGGACTGTCCCAGAGAGACCACTCCCCCTGTCTCTTCCCTCTGCGAGACGGCCACCGAAAGGACCACCACGGCGGCCGAGGGGCCGCCCGCGAACTCCCTACCCGGCGTCGGAGCGAGGGAAAACGAGGCTTCATCCTTCCAGCGCTCGGATCGCCATCGGCTGGGGACCGGGAAAGGAAGCGCAGGGACGGGTCCCGGTCCAACCGGCAGATAGGCCAGGATACGCCGGTCCGGACGTTCTACGGCTCTTTCCAGTCCGCTGAGCAAGCGACCGTCGCACCAGATAGGAACCGGCGAAGCCATGGCCTGGCCGGCCAGGGTATGCTGAAGCCCCGCCACCACGGCGGCGCCTTCGGAGAGCCGGGGCGTCAGGCGGCTCCAGCCTCGACCCGGAGGGAGGTGATCCACCTCCAGAACGGTGTGGCCGCTGGACGACCTCGAGCCGGGCGCAGCCACCAGTCGCTCACCGTTCCAACGCAGCCGTTCTCCGCCGGGCGAACTCAGCAGCAGCGAGCCGGCTCGAGGACCGGTCAACAAGGCGCGGAGGCCGGCGGCCAGACTGTGCAGGGGGCTCTCGGGTCGAGGGGCGCCGAGCAGAGCTCCCTCCAGGTCGGGCAGGCTCCACGACCATTCGCCCTCCAGCACCACCCGGGTCGAACGGCGACCCAGCCGGACCAGCATTTTCGAGCAGCAGGCGCGGTTGGCGGCCTGAACCAGAGGCAGGATCCAGGCTTCGGGATGGGGCGGCAGTTGGCCACGCCCCAGTTTACGCCAAGCCTCCTCGCCCGAAAGGGTGAACTCGCCACGCGAGTCGTGCTGGCCTTCGGCCTGGCGCTCTTCGAGAAACCCTTCGATAGGCTCGGGCCAGCTCACCGGGAACGGCTCAGGCGGCGGCCTGGCCGGCCCACTTCATCAGCTTGTCGACGTAGTCGAACAGTTCCGGCTTGGTGCTTTTGAGCATCTCGTGGTTGTTCTCTTGCTTGTAGAAGTTTCCGGTCGAGGTCGGCAGTTCGGCCGTCAGGTACGCTTCCACCGCCTCGGCGAAGTACTCGCGCACGTTGTCCATCGCGCGTGCGGTCAAGAAGGTGTTCTCGCCCTTGGCGTAACGCTGCATGTCCTGCTTGTAGAAGTTGTCCATGGTCTCGCGGTGGTTGAACTCGGGGATCCCTTCGGCCGCGTAGTCGATGGCGTGGCCCGACTCGTGCAGCAGCACCGAGTGGAAGCCCATCTTACGGTTGGGCATCGCTACCACTTCGTCGTCGACCACGATCATGCGGTCGGGCCAGTTGTTCATGCCGTGGTTGTTATCCATCTGCTGGCCGGTTACGCTGCCGTAGCTCTTTTCCGAAACCGGGCTGATGCGACGTTCGCCCTTCATCTTGTAAGGGACGATGAGCACGTCGTTGCCGGGGTCGACCATGCCGTCCTGCAGCACGCCGGCGCCGTTGAGTTCGGTCAGCAGCGAGGTGAAGATGTTGGTCTCCCGGGCTTCCTCGTTGCTGCCGTCCGGGTAGAGGTACTCGTGGGCCGGATCATCAGCCACGTTGAACTCGTTCTGCAGGTATTCAAGCGGGGTCGAACCGCGCTGCACGCGAACCTGGAAGCCTACACCGTTGCTGGCGAACTTCTCGCCCAGACGCTCGGCCAGCACGTCGGCGCGGCTGTACTCGGCGAAGTCGGCGGCCTCGGGCTGATCGACCCGGAGTTTGGCGATCTCGGCTTCCACTTCGGCTTCAACCTGAGCCTTCAGCGGCTCGGCCTTGGCGGCCTGAGCGTGCAGCTTTTCCGGGGTGTAAGAGGCCATCAGTTCGGTGTCGGCCAGGCTTTCGTTGAAGCCCAGCGCAACGTAGGCCATCCCTTCCTCGGTCAGCCGGTCCAGCCACGGTTCGGGAATGGTCGCCAGCTGTTCGACAGCGGCCTCTTTCCCTTCGCCCTGCAAGGTCTTACCGACCAGCATCTTTTCGGCCAGGGCGCGGGCGCGCTCGGTTGCCTGGGTGGGGAGGTGACGGTGGAGGCCTGAGATGTCCATATCTGCACTCTAGGCCGTCGCCCTTAAGGAGAGCTGAAAGCCGGAAAAGCGTTTTTCTCCGGGACGGCGAAACGGAGGGGAGAAACAGCGGGTTCAACCGTTCGTGAGCCCTGTGTGGATGGAGGAAAGCCGGTGAAAAAACTCAAGCGTTCCCATCGCTTTGCCCTGATGGTGCTGGTCTCGTTTGCCCTGATTATGGCCGCCAACGTGCCCATCGTAATGTACCTGGGACGAGTGCTCCTGCTCTTTTCCACTCTCTTCCATGAGCTGGGTCACGGCCTGGCGACCATGTTAGTGGGCGGACAGTTCGACACCGTGACCATCCAGTGGGACGCCTCGGGCGAGACCCTGTCCAGAGTTCAGCCGGGTCGCCTGCGCCAGGCGTTTATCGCCGCCGGGGGCCTGGTCGGGCCGTCGCTGGCCGCCGCCGGACTGTTCTGGTCGGCCCGCGGGAACGACCGCCGACTGCGCCTGGCCAGCGCGCTGCTGGGCCTCGCCCTGACCCTGACCGGGCTGTTCATGGCGCGTTCGATCTGGGCGCTGGTCTTTACCGTGGGATTGGGACCGGCCCTGCTGGTCGCGTCGCGCCGGTGGAGCCGAGACAGGTTGGAGAACGCCGTCGTCTTCATTGCCGTTCAGCTAGGCTTCTCGGTTTTTACCCGTTCGGACTACCTGTTCACCCGTTGGGCCGGCCCTGGCCTCCCTTCCGACGTGGCCAACATCGCCGAACAGCTGTTCCTGCCGTTCTGGTTCTGGGGTCTGCTCTGCGGCGGGATCTCCCTGGCCGTCCTGTTCTGGGGCTTCCGCTGCTACACCAAAGAGAGCTGAACCTCAGCAGAGCACTAACGCTATTTCTGCTGCTTCTCCTGGCTGTTGCCGCTCCCGCCCAGGAGGGGTTGCGATGCATCGTCTGCCAGCGGAACGTGCGTCAAGGCTACCAGATCGCGGGCGAGGTGTACTGCACCGACCACTACAAGCAAGCGCTGCCTCACTGTGCCAACTGCGGGCGGGAGATCCACGGCGACTATCGAGTGGTCAGCGTCGAAGCGAAGCCGATGTGCCTGATCTGCGTCAAAAGCTTCCCGCCGTGCTTTCTCTGCGCGACCCCAGCCGACCCAGCGAAAGGCGGCACCAAACTGGCCGACGGCCGGCCTATCTGCGGACCCGACCGAGCCACCTCGGTAAGCACCTCCGAGCAGGCCGCCGTCCTGTTCCGACAAGCGGCCGAGGAGGTCCAAGCCGCCCTGGGGCCGGAGATGAAGCTCAAGGTCCCGGTCAAAGAGGTTCGATTGGCGGACGTCCCCGCCCTGATAGCGGCCTCCAAAGGCCAGTATCAGCGATCGAGCCTGATGAGCGGACGGGTCCTGGGGCTAACCACTCTGGTCCTGAAGGCCAGAGGCGAAAAACGATGGACGGAGCCCGCCATCGTGCACCTGCTGTCCGGAGTGCCGGCCGAGCGGATGCTTACCGTCTGCGCCCACGAGTATGCCCACGTCTGGCACGCGGAAAACCATCCGAACTACGGAAAGACCAGCGCCGAGATGCGCGAGGGGTTTGCGGAATGGGTCGCCTACAAAGTGACCCAGCGAACCCAGCGGTTACGCCAAACGGCGATGTTGGAGTATCCTGCCGCAGGGCCTTACTACGAAGGGCTTCAGAAGTATCTGGCGCTGGAGAAACGCCTGGGGGTCGAAGGGGTCCTGCGACACGCTCTCACGGCCACCAGTTTGTGAACGCCAGCGCCGATTCGTGACCAAAGTTTAACATGCGGCGGCCCGCCGTTTGCTTCTCCTGATGGCAACATAATGTTAATATAGAGGCCTTGGAAGCCAGGCCGATCATATCTTCGTTCGACCCGACGCGCTACAAGTCGGTAGTCAAACTGACCCGACGCGACGACGGCGCCTACGCTGTCGATAGCCCTGACGGCAAGGACGTGCTGGTCGAACTGCGGCCCGACGGCGGCTGGGATGTCTACACCTCCGGCCCCCCTTCCCAACTCGGCTTGTGGCGGGCCCGCGCGAACCACCCTGAAAGCCCCAACATCACCTCGTACGGCATCTGGCAAGACCAGCCGGCCGAGACGCGGGTCCCTCGAGACGGCTTCCTGGGCTGGCTGGGTTTCACCAAAACCGTCGAGCAGCCCGCCAACGGCAGCATCGAAGCGCACGAAGTTCGTCCTCTCGAATTTCTGGGCGACAACGCCTCGAACCGCGAGCGCTACCGTGAAGTCAGCCTGCCGCCAGCCGCCGAGGTCAAATCCTGGAAGGCTCAGCACTACGAAGTCTCCATGAAGTTCGGAGAGATGGGCCAGGTCGAAAGTCAGGCCCGCATCAAAGGCGTGGCCACTGCTCCGACCGACGCCATCAAACTGGACTTTGCTCCGTTTGCCGATATCTCGGTGCAGACCCCGGCCGGGAAGGTCGACCGGGTCCAGATGACCGACCACGGACTGCTCATTGAGCACCCCCTGCAAGCTCAGCAAGAGTTCGACGTGGTGGTGGCCTTTGGCGGTCAGCCCAAACCGGTCTCTCACCCCGCCGTCCCGGCCGACCTGGGCTGGCTGGCCAATGACGCCTCGACCATCACCTTCAACGGGGTCGACCGCTCATCGAGTTGGCTGCCGGGCGACGACAACCCCGCTAACAAAGCCACCTACGACTTCCACGTGGAAGTGCCCAAAGGCCACTTCGCCGTCGCCAACGGCCGCCTGGTGAACAGCCAGGCGACCGAGTCGGGAACCCGCTTCCACTACAAATCCGAATACCCGATGGCCTCGTATCTAGCCTCGGTCAACACCTTCGATGAGCGCGAGTACGGCCGCACCGAGGTTTCGCCCGGCTTCGAAGTCGTGCACCCCCACGCCATGGCCGAACAGGTGAAGTCGGAATTCGCCAACCACCCTCAGATGATGAGCTACCTGACCGAGCGCCTGGGCCCTTACCCGTTCGAAAGCTACGGCGCCATCGTCACCGACCTGCACACCGACACCTACTCTAGCCGCTTCACCGACGGACACGCCACCATCGAGGCCGACCTGGGCTACCAGGTCGCTTTCGAGGCTCAGACCCGCCCCATCTACCCCACCGGCGCCATCAAAGGGTACGGCGACTTCGAAGAAACCCTGATGCACGAACTGGCCCACCAGTGGTTCGGCAATGCGGTGACCAAGGCCAGCGAACAAGACATCTGGGTCAACGAGGCGTTCCCCTCGTACAGCGGCCATCTGTGGCGCGAGAAAAAGTACGGCTCGGAACTGGTCGAGGCCGAAATGCAGGGGCTGCACCAGCGCCTGAGCGATCACGAGTTCAAGGACACCATGGCGCGGCCCGACCGCGACAAGCTGTTCTCGCTGGAAAACTACGGCCGCATGACGCTGTCCATGCACGCTCTGCGGAAAACGCTGGGCGACGAGCAGTTCTTCAAGACGCTGGCCGGCGTGGTGGACGCCCATAAGTACACCAGCATTACCGTGGACCAGATGGTGCAGACCGCCAACGCCATCAACGGCGGGAAGCTCACCGACTTTTTCGACTCCTGGCTGCACAGCACCAGGATCCCGGCCCTGCCGGAGGACAACGCCAGGAGTAGCGCCGCCTCATGATCCGCCCCTCATCCGTCTCCCTGGTCGTTGGACTGCCTGGCGACGCCCAAAGCGCGCGCCAGTTGGGAGAGCTGAACAAGAAGACCGGCGCCAGCACCGGGGAAGAGCTGCCTCTCATCAACGGCTACACGGTCGAGGTGCCGCAGGACCAGCTCGACAGCTATCTGGCCTCCCTGCCCGAAAACTCGACCGTCATGCTGAACCAGCCGTTTGCCCAGGTTCCGCCTCCCCCTCCCCTGCCGCCCGACCGGCGACGCAGCCAGATGGACGCCGACGCCGAGGAGGGCGCTCAGGGTCAGACCGAAGCGTCTCGTCCTCCGATGCCTCAACCTGGTCCCACTCACCCTCTGGGCTGGGAGCAGGTCCGCGCCGAAGGGCTCGACGGCGCCGGCGTCACCATCGCGGTGATCGATTCGGGCCTGGCGCCTCATCCGGATTTCGGTGATCGCATCAAGGCGTTCAAGAATTTCAGCTGGCAGGGCACCTCGAAGGCCCACGACGACTATGGGCACGGCACCCATGTGGCGGGCATCGCCGCCGGTGACGGCCCGGAGATCGACGGTGTCGCGCCTGGAGCGAACCTGGTTGGTGCGCGTATCACCAATCCCCAAGAAGCGATCAAAGCGATCGACTGGGTCATCGCTCACAAAGACGAATACAACATCAACGTACTCAACCTTTCGCTGGGCAGCCAGGCGATTCTGCCCGGCCATTCCGACCCGTTTGCTCAAGCGGCTCAGAAGGCGATCGACGCGGGGATCCTGACCGTCGTCGCCGCCGGCAATGAGTCGAAAAACGGGACCGTGGCCGGGAGTATCTCGACCCCTGGCATCCTGGCCGACGCTATCACGGTGGGCGCTTATCACAACGGCCACACGGACGCGCTCGACGACGACCGGATGTGGGGCGACTCGAGCCTGGGTCCCACCCACCCTGACGGCCTGGCCAAACCCGACCTGGTCGCCCCCGGAAGCCACGTGGTCAGCGTCAGCGCCAGCGGTTCAGACCTGTCCAAAAGCAATCCCGCCTGGGGCCCCTACCATCTGGATTCGGGAACCTCCATGGCAGCTCCGATGGTGGGGGGCGCTCTGGCTATCATGCTTCAGGTCAACGGCCAGCTAACCCAGAAGGCGGCCAAAGAGATCCTGCAATCCACCGCGGTGCCGTTCGAAGACGTCAGCCCGATGGCTCAGGGCAGCGGGCGCATGAATCTGGCCGCGGCGGTAGAAGCCGCCCGCCGCTGGACCCCCGACACGCAGAGCGCCTAACACGCCGTCCCGCCAGGGAGACACCTCTCTACCTTCTCTTGGGCCGATACCGGGGGATAGGGCGTCTGGATGTCTCGGGACCTACGCTCCCAAAGCGGCAGGCTCTAGCATGAGCCTATGAGTACACACGGACAAGACAACTGGATCGAGCAGCATCAGCCCGACCCCCGATTCCCTACCCAGCCCGAGTTCGTCGAACTCGCGGCGCTGTCGGCCCACTACGGCCTGAGCGAGTCCAAAATTTTGGAACTGGCCCTGGAACATCCCGGAAGCTGCCTGCGCAGCGACGGCAACCCCTGGGTTGACCACGGGTCCGGCGACAAGTCGCTCTACTTCCATGAACCGACGCTGAAAGCCGCGCTGGCTTCGCCGGCTCGCTGAGACTCCCGTCATGGCAAAGCGAAAACCGGTCCAGGACCACGGCCCCACCGTGCTTGACGACGAGCTTTACCAGCGCCTTCGCGAGGACGGCAACTCGAAAGAGAAGTCGGCGCGCATCGCCAACGCGGCGGCCACTCAGGGGCGCAGCAAGGTGGGTCGACGAGGCGGCAACGCCAAAGACTACGACGAGCGGACCAAAAAGGAGCTTCTCAGACGAGCTCGCGAACTGGAGATCGATGGCCGCTCCAAGATGAACAAAGCCGAACTCGTCGACGCTCTCCGACATCACTAGGTGGAGGGTAAAGCCATGGACGCAGCCGTCTACCATCGGCAAAAGTGCGGGCGCGGGTTCACTTATAAAGATGCACGTGGGCGTACGGTCAAGGGCAAGGCGCTGCGGGAACGGTTCCGCGCGCTCGTCATCCCCCCGGCCTGGAGCGAGGTCGAAATCAGCGCCGACCCTGAAGCGAAGGTGCTGGCTACCGGACGCGACGATGCGGGTCGGAAGCAGTACATCTACCACCCTCGGTTCCGTGAACAGAAAGAGGGCGAAAAGTTCGACCGCATCATCGATTTTGCCCAACGACTCGAGACGATGAGGCGAGTCACCGGGCAACATCTGCGGCGCCGTAAGCTAACGCGAGAAAAAGTCCTGGCCTGCATGGTACGCCTGCTGGACCTGGCCTATTTCCGCCCCGGTAGCCCACGCTATGCCAGGGAGAACGATTCGTACGGGCTGACCACGATGCGCAGCCGCCATCTGACCATCGACGGCGACGAGTTGATCTTTAGCTACCGCGGAAAGTCCGGGGTCGAGCACGAGCGCCACGTCGAGGACAAACGACTGGCCAAGGTCGTCGCCGAACTCGACGAGCTTCCCGGCTACGAGATTTTCAAATACCTCGATGAAGACGGCACCCGGGTTCCGGTCTCCAGCCAGGAGCTCAACACCTACATCCGTGAGGTGATGGGAGAAGAGTTTTCCGCCAAAGACTTCCGCACCTGGGCGGGCACGCTGATCGCTGCCGTCTCCCTGGACGAACTGGGGCTGTCCGACGACCCCAAAGCGGCGGACAAACGCGTTCGCGAAGCGGTAGAAAAAGTCGCTCGTAAACTGGGCAACACCCCCACCGTAGCCCGAGCCTCCTACATCGACCCCCGGGTCATCGACCACTACCTGGACGGACGCACGACGTCGTACTTCCAAAAACAGGTCGAGCGCGAGCTGAAAAAAGGGCCCGACCTTTCCCTGGATGAGATCGGTCTGCTCTATCTTCTCAGAGAGCGCCTGGGCGAGAAAAAAGCGAGCTAAACTCCCTCGGAAACCCTAGGGCGTATCACCAGTTGGTCTTCCGCCCCTGCACTCGCCTATTTCCGCCCTCCAGAAGCGATATTTTTCTGAAATACACTCGGTATTAGACGGCAAATCTCACTCCTGGAGAACAAAAATATTCTTCGTGCAGCAACGAAAGCCCAACTGGTGACACGCCCTAGATTTTCACCAGTCGGACCGGCTCCTCGTAAAAACAAGCTCCGTCGCCGTAGTCGGTCTCCCTGGCCTCGATCAGGGCGTTGGGGCACCAGCCGCCGTAAAGACCGCTGCCCCCCTTGGGCAACACGACAAGCTCAGGATGAAGACCCTTCTCTCGCTGAACCCGCACCGGGAAGCCGCCCTGCGCACTTTCCAGGCGAAACACCTCGCCCGCCGTCAGCGCCGGGTCCGAGTCGTCCGAAATCCGCGCTACCGGCATGTCGGGCGGCTCCAGCGACCACTGCGAACTCTGCGAATCGGGGTGCGACACGGCCATCAGACGAAGCGGGAACTCGGAACCGTTATCCGGCGGTAGAGCCGGAGCGTTGGTCATAAGGTTGACCTTGCCGTCCTCGGTCAGGAACTTGCGCCCCTCGAACACCACTCGGGGCGCCCCGGGCTGTCGGACCGGCTGGCCGTCAAGCACGGCGCGGTCGACCTCGGGCTGGAGCAAGCGGTCTTTCCATTCGGCCGGGGTCCCTTCCAGAACGTGGCCGAAGCCCAGCCGGTTGGCCAGCTGCTGGTGGATCCAGAGTTCGTGGCGCGCCTCTCCCACCGGTTCCACAGCCGGACGTGAGGCGCGCAGGTAGGTGTTGCCGTAGGCCCCCATCACGTCGTCGTCCTCGACCAGAGTCAGCGTGGGCAAGACCAGGTCGGCCACCGCGCAGGTGTCGGTCCAGTGGGTATCCACCACCACCGTGAAGTCGACTCGCCGCAGTTCACGCGCCACCCGTTCGGCGTCCGGCAGCATCGCGGCGGGGTTACCCGCCGTAATCCAGGCGACCCGGACTTGCGGGTTCGCCGCTTCGAGTTCGACCCCCATCCGGGTCTCCGAAATGGTCCGAGGAATCGGCCCGTGAGAAGGCAGCGCTGCGGCCCGAAAGCTGCGGCGACGGAAAAAGTAGAACGAGGTGCAGCCGCCCGGGACCCCCACGTTGCCGGCCACCGCCGTCAGGGCGTCCATAGCACGGACCGTGTCGGCGCCGTTGCTGCGCCGAGGAGCGCCCCAGCCGACCAGCAGCGAGGACGGTCGGTTCTCGTCGTAGAGCCTGCAGAGCTCCATACCCTGCTCGAGCGGGATGCCGGCCCGGCGGAACCGTTCCTCGATCGATACCGAGCGAGCCATCTCCAAGAACTCGGGGAGATGGTTGCAGTAAGTGGCCGCGTCGGGATCCAGCCGGTCCCTTTCGGCCAGATAGGCGACCATGGCCAGGGCGATCTGGGCGTCCGTGCCGGGCCGAGGGCAAAGGTACAGCTCCGAGATACGGGCCGAACGGGTTGGCGCCGGGTCGATACAGACCAGCTTGCAGCCTCGCTTCTTGGCCTCCATCAGCACGGGCAGAAGATGCACGGATGAGGTATGCACATTTTTGCCCCAGATCAGGATCTGGCGAGCGTTCAGCAGGTCGTCGACCTCGGAACTGTCGCTCATGCCGAAGTCTTGCTCCTGAGCCCACTCTCCGGCGCCCGAGCAGATGTCGCCCCGCTTGACCGTACAGGGCCCAAGCTGCCCGAAAACCACCTCGGTCAACTTTTTCAGGTAGCCCAACGAGCCGCCCGAAAGATAGTGAAAGATCGACTCGGGCCCGTGCTCTTCCCGAGCCTGAAGCAGCTTCCCGGCCGCCAGGTCCAGCGCCGTCTCCCATGAGACAGGGACAAACTCGTCGCTGCCCTTATCGACCCGAAGCAGCGGCGTCTTGAGACGGTCGGGCGCCTCCTGACGGTCGACGAAGCGGGTGGTGCGAGGGCACAGAAAACCGCGTGTGATCGGGTCGTCGGCGGCGCCCTTGAGCGAAATCAGCTTGCCGTCCACCACCTCGGCTTCCAGGGTGCAGGCGTCGGGGCAGTCGCGGTTACAAGCGGTGCGAAGCTTCAAGCGGGGTCCTCCTGGGGCGTTGGGCGCGGGCGTTGAATGTCGAGTTTCCAGTAGACCGTGACCCGGGTCACCACGTCGCCGTGGCTATCGGTCAGGGCCGCCGTAGCGGCGGTGCGTTCGATGGTCGCCCAGGGCAGATCGGCCGGTACATCACAGGTGCAGGTCAGCGGACCGCGAGCTTTTTTCAGATAGTCGACCTCGAGCCGGGTCACGATAAAACGCCCCCCTGGGGGGCACAGCGTCAGCAGCGCCAGATTGGCCGTCAGCTCTCCCAGGTTAGCCAGAGCCAGAGCGTGGATCGAGTTCAGATGGTTGCGCACCCCACGACGGTCGGGCATGCAGACCACCGCGCTACCTTCGGCCATTTCCAGGATATCGGCCCCCAGGGTGCCGGCGTAAGGCACGAACCACCCTACCAGGCGGCTGAATAGCCAGCGCCCTCCCGGCACCTTTTTGAAGATAGAAACGTATTTTTGAACCTTGGTGATCACCTCTGCAGGATTAGCCGCACCGCCGCTTCCTCCTTTGGCCTTCTCGGACTCTGCGCTAGGAGCCTGTGTGGAAGCCCGGACCGAGTCCAGAGCCTCTCTACCGGTAGTTAGGCGCCGTGGACAGGTGCAGATAATACCGAGTTGTATTTTCAAGACTGGCCGCGGTGCATGACTGCCGGTAGAGTGGCTCTGGCGACGGGAGGGTTTTCACACAGGCTCCTGGCCTGGCAGGATCCCGAGCCTCGAGTCCATAAACGCAGCCCCCTAGTGAAACACGCTTACGACGCCCTCATCGTCATCTCGTTCGGTGGTCCCGACGGCAACGACGATGTCATCCCCTTCCTCGAGAACGTGCTGCGCGGCAAGCCAGTGCCTCGTTCGCGCATGCTGGAAGTGGCCGAGCACTACTATCATTTCGGGGGCAAAAGCCCCATCAACGAGCAGAATCTGGCCCTGATCGAGGCGCTCAAAACCGAGCTAACCGGCCAGGGGATCGACCTGCCGATCTACTTTGGCAACCGCAACTGGAAGCCGTACCTGACCGACACCATGCAGCAGATGAAGGAGGACGGCGTGAAAAAGGCGCTGGCTTTCTTTACTTCCGGTTTCTCCTCGTACTCTTCGTGTCGGCAGTATCGAGAAAACGTCGCCAAAGCCCAGGAGGCGGTCGGCGACGGCGCTCCTCAACTGGATCTTCTGCGCAAATTCTACAACCATCCCGGCTTCATCGAAGCGTTGGCCGACCTGACCAAAGGCAAGGTCGGCGAACTTTCCGAACCGGGTCAGGCCCACAACAAGACCCTGTTCGTGGCTCATTCGATCCCTCAGAGCATGGCCGACCACAGCCGCTATGAAGCGCAACTCGCCGAGTCGGCGCGCCTGGTGGCCGAGCGCACCGGCCTAGCCGACTGGGAGATGGTCTACCAGAGTCGCAGCGGTCCACCCACCCAGCCGTGGCTGGAACCCGACATCTGCGACCGCATCGAAGCGCTTCCCGGCGAAGGATACAAGGCCGTCACGGTGGTTCCGGTGGGATTTGTCAGCGATCACATGGAGATTCTCTTCGACCTCGATACCGAGGCTGTCGAGAAGGCCGCCGAAGTCGGACTCGAGATGGCCCGAGTCCCCACCGTGGGAACCCACCCCGAGTTCGTCGGCATGATCGCCGAACTGATCCGCGAGCGCTTGGGACTGCAGGACGAGCGACGGGCCATGGGGCACTTCGGCCCCTCTTACGACGTCTGCCCGGCCAACTGCTGCCTCTACCCTCGCTGACCTCCCTCCGTTAAGATGACGCAAAGGCCCACAACCAAATTCTGGCAGGGGCCCTGCGGGGGAGAACGGAAAACCTCCCGGCTAACATGAAAAGCCTCGCGCTGCATATTCAGAGTTCTCTGGACTCTCTCGACGACTGCCTGCAAGAGATCAGCCAGGCCAGCGCCATGGTCCTGGCCGCCGAGGACGCAGACGAAGACCCGCCCGTCACCTCTTCGGCTCTCGACCGGGTGGTAGCTCACTGCCTCAAAGCCCAGCGTGAGCTTCAGGCGATGTCAGGCAAGGTCAAGAAGGGCTAATGTTCAACATCGGCGGCGGCGAAATGGTGGTGCTGGCGATCCTGGCTCTGCTGGTCTTTGGGCCCGAGGGACTTCCCGACATCCTGCGCACGGTAGCGCGGACGGTAAAAGCGTTCAAGACGGCAGCCAACGACTTCCAGAGCGAGGTCAACACCGCGCTGACCCTCGAGCAGCAGAAGCGCGAGGTCGCCGAACGTCGCCGCAAGCGAGTGACCCCTCCCCCCTCGGAGGAGGCCGTTTCCCCCGGCCCCGTCGAAGCCGCCGTAGCGACTGTCGCCGCGTCGCAGGCCCCGAACCAGGAACTCGAGGCCGAGTCGGCTCCCGTCCTTCTGGCACCCGAACAGCCCGAACGGCTCGAAGCGGCCACCGAACAGGTCGAGGACTCGTCGACCGAGCCTTCGACCAACCACGAAGCGGCTTCCGCCGAGCCTGCCTCCCCCGCAGAGCCAGCGGAGGAACCCGCCGAGGAGGAGGACGATGACGGTCCCGGACTCCCGATGACTCGGCCCGCCCGAGTCGTGGTCGAAGAAGCCTCCGAGGAAGAGAACGCCTCCGAGGCTTCCGGCGATGCCCCGGCCCACGATGATGACAACCCCGCTGGGGAGAAAACCGTGGCCGCCCGGCCTGGAGCGGAGACCGTTTAGGTGAGAGTTCTTTTAGCTGCCCCTCCGACGCTAACTCCCGTGACTCATCTGCAGAAGGCGATCTCCGAATCTGGCGTTCGCCCTGATGAGGTGCTGATGCTGGAAGGCGCCGCCTCTCCCACCGAAGCCTGGATTCGGCAGTGGGCCGAAGAGCGCGGCTTGCCCATCCGACAGATCCGAACCGAAGACGAGGCTCTCAAACTGCTGGCTCGCGGCGAAGGCTCGCTGGTGGCGGTGATCTCGCCCGACCATCCCGCCACCATGGACCTGGTAGCCCGAGCCGAATCGCAGCGGGTCCCCGTGTTTATTTATCGCGAGCTTTACCGGCAGGACCCTCGAGTCAACTGCCGCTTCTCCGAAGTCGAACGCCCCGACGTCTGGCTGCGCGCTTTGACCGCCGAACAGCGCGACTTCTTCCGTCGGCTGCATGGGCTTTGCGCCCAGTACGGGGTCAGCCTGAACACCAGCGCGGAAGGCGACGGCGGAGTGCTAGAGTTCGCTGACGGAACCCAGTTCGAAGGAGTCGATCTGGACAGCGAAAGCTGCAAGGTGCGACCTCGCGGCTCTATCCGCTACCGTCGCATTCGCCTGGACTAGACCAGCCCCCGTAGGTCGCCTGGGGACTACTCGTCCCAGGCCGCTTCCCAGGCCGTGAAGAACTCTTCTGGCTGGGGATAGGACTCCAGCAGGCCGCCGAAGACCCTCGCTCGCTCCGCCAGCGCTTCCCCGCCCACCGGGGTCAGCAGCAGCCCCAGCCCGGCCCTGGCCGCCTCCTCACTCCAACCTTCCCTCATCCGGAGATAAAGGCCGCAGTTCAGGGTAAACTCCTCGGGGCTGACCAGGCCGTCGCCCAGATGATCCCGCGTGGTGGCGTAGAACGGCAGCCCCGAGGTCAGCAGCACGCGGGTTTGCAGGGCCAGGTCCTCTCCCTGAGCCAACTCGGTCAGCAAGGAGAATGAGGGGATCGCTTCTTCCTTGAGCTGAGAAAACAGATCGAGCAAAACCGGCACATGTTCGGGCGCTTTGATCAGGGGGAGCAAGGCCAGGGCGCTCCGCAGCGAAGGCAGTCCTCGGCGCAGCGCCGCCAACTCTTGAAGGCGCTCGAGATCGCCGGCCGCCAAAAGCTGCAGTAATCCGACCCGCTCCTTCTCACCGTCCTCCCCTCCCCCATCCAGAGCCAGAGCCTCCCGTCGACCGGGGTCGCCCCCCTGAATCATCAGCTTACGCACCCACAGACCGTCTTCGTCTTTGCGGGCGTTGAATCGCGCGCTCAGGCGCAGACCCAGGTCGCCGGCAAGGCTAAGAGGGAGGCGCAGAGAGCGCCATTCGCTGCCGGTGGGAACCTCGAGAACCTGAGCTTCGCCCGAAGCGGCTTCCACCTCGACGACCGCCTTAGCGTAGACGGACGAGGCCACCAGGCGGCCTTCCAGGGTCAGGGTCGGCGACTCCATCTCCGGAAGGTGAAGGGGCAGACTGGACAGCGCCGACTCGCTGAGATGACCGCTGAGCACCTCGCCTCGGTCCTCGGAGCGACGCCTCTGCCAGCCTTCGGCAAGTTCAGGGAAGCTCAGGTGAAGCCGTCGGGTGACGGGGGCGCCTTCGATGCGGGGGCGCGCCATCTCGAAACCGCGGCCCTGACGCTGCCCGCCAGAGAGCACCTGGAAGCGAAGCAGAACGGTATGACCATCGTAGTCGCGCAGGTCGATGGTGTGCTCGGACCAGTCGCTGCTCCCTTCATAGCGAGCCAACTTATCCCACTTCTTGCCGCCATCCCGACTGATCTCCAGATGACATCGGTCGGTCACGCCCAGAATCTCCCAGCGCGCCTCGAACAGGAAACGAGAACCGACCCTGCCGACCAGCGACAGCGGTGCCGTGGTCAGCCCCATGCCGAACGGCACCCGCTCGTTGGCGCGCGCGAAGTCCCACCAGATCAACTGGCGCTCGGGGTCGGGGCGTCCGCCCCAACTGCCTTCGGCGTGCCAACCCGGGGCCGTCAACTGGCGGGCTAGTTCGGCCACCACCGTCGCCTGCTCGGGCTGCTCGCGCAGCAGGCTCAAGAGCTTCACGGTCTCGCCGCCGTCGCCGCCCAGGCGAGCGGCCGTCACCAGTAAAGTCTCGTCCTGGACGCCTGCTTCCCGGGCGGTCTTCCAGAGTCGCACGGCGGCCGGAACACATTCGGCGCAGCTCAGGCAGACGGCCAGCAGGCGAATCCCCAGGTCGTCGGGCTCCCCACCCGAGCGGGCCGCCAGCGAATAGGCCAGCTTGGCGTTCTGCAGGCTGCCGCAGGCGTTGGCCAGCACGGCCAGACGGCGGGTGCGGCAGGCCAGAGTTCCGTTGGTGGCCCCGTCGGCCCGCAGATAGCGCACCGCCTTCTCGGCCTGAGCGGGCGCGATCCCTAGCTCCAGGAACGGCTGCAGGTCAGTGGTGGGGGTGGCGTCTTCGAGAGTCACGGGGGGCAAATCTTTTCTCCAGATTGATAGGCTGGCTTGGCAGCAGCCGCTAGACATACCTCGGCAAAAAGCTAGGCGAACCTAATATCATCCGTCAACTTGCTGGAATCCTTCTCCCCGGCGGGTAGAAATTAAGAGAGAGCCGCTAGAAGCGACCCTCTCTTATCGAGGCGGAAGGCTTGGTCGAGGTCAGTCCACCTGGAAAACCCCGGCGATGCCCAGACCGCCGGACACGCACAGCGAGGCCAACCCCTGGCCGCCGCCACGACGACGCAGTTCGTGCAGCAAGGTCACCACGATGCGGTTCCCCGAGCAGCCGATCGGATGACCCAGGGCGATCGATCCTCCGTTGACGTTCAGCTTCTCGGCCGGGATCGGGAGGTGGCGTAGACAGGCCAGAACCTGGGCGGCGAACGCCTCGTTGAGTTCGAAAAGGTCGAAGCTCTCCAGGCTCAACTCGGGACGACGACGGAACAGCTCTTTCACGGCGTGCACCGGACCCAGGCCCATCCGCTCGGGCTCGCAGCCCACCGTGACCCCACCGCCGTAGCGGGCGAAGGTCGACCAGCCCATCTCCCGGGCCTTCTTCTCGGTGGTCAGCACCAGCGCCGAAGCGCCGTCCGTAATGCCCGAAGCGTTGGCCGCCGAAATCGTGCCGGTGCGATGGGCCAACTTGTAGACAGGCGGCATTTTGGCGAGGCCCGCCGAGGTGACTCCATCGCGGGGATGCTCGTCCCGGGTCATAGGGCCGTCCTTTTTGAGTTGAACGGCCACGATCTCGTCGTCGAAGCGACCGGCCTCGCGCGCGGCCTGGCACTTCTGCTGGCTCTGCGCCGCATAGTCGTCCTGCTCTTCGCGAGAGATGCCCAGATCGTCGACCAGCGTTTCGACCGTTTCACCCATAATCACGCCGGCCATGGGACAGAACAGGCCGTCCTTATACATGCCGTCGGTGATCTGGTCGTGGCCCAGTCGCAGGCCCCAGCGGGCGTTTTCTAGCATGTAGGGCACCCGGCTCATACTCTCCATCCCGGCGGCGACCACGACTTCGGCTTCGCCCAGCAGGAGCGCCCGGTGGGCCTGGTCGATGGCAGAGAGGCCGGAGGCGCAGGCCTGGTTCAGGGTCCAGGCGGTGGAGGTTTGAGGGATCCCTGCCGCGACGGCGACCTGGCGCGCCGGGTTGGGTCCGTTGCCGGCCTGGCGGGCATGCCCCACGATAGTAAGGTCGACGGCTTCGGCCGGGACTCCGGCGCGACTCAGCGCCTCTTTGACGGCCACGGTGGCCAGTTCGACGGCGGTCTTCTTCGAGAGCAAGCCGCCAAATTTTCCGATTGGGGTGCGCACGGCGCTAAGAATCGTACTGCTTGGTCTTTCCATGCGGGCTATGTTACGGGTCAAGAGGCCAACGCCTGCCTGCCAGCGACGTCATGAAGGGCCCCGAGATCCCTGGTCGAAGTAGGGCGGCCATGCGACATCGTTTGGCCGGTTTGTTTTTCTCCTTGTTTTTGCTGCTGGGCGTGGCCCAGGCCGACACCGTGGTCAACTGGCAGCTGGGCTATGAGGTCGACGTCCCGGCGACCTGGCTTCGTCAGGAGGGTGGCGCCAACGGCACCAAGCTGTCCTCGGAGGACGTGCGTCTCGACGTGGTCCCGTTCAGCGGCACCAGCCAGGCGGCCGAGATCGCCCGTCTGCATAAGGATACCAAGGCCCAGAAGTACGAGTTCAAAACCGAGCGCAGCTTCACCGTACACGAAGTGCCCGCCCACGAGATGATCTTCTACCGTGACGGACGCTACCTGATCTATTACGTTCTGATGGCCGGCCAGCGAGGCTTCTTGTTGACCCTGCGCAGCGAGGGGACCGACAGCGGCGCCTTCCAAGAAGCCCAGGACATCATCACGAACTTCCGCGTCACCCCGCTGCGCTAACTCAGCGGTTGGGACAAGGGCCCCCAGGGGGGCTCGTGGAACCGGTCTCCATGTCCAACAATTCCGATCTCATCGCTCGGCGCAACGCCGTGGTTTCCAACGGCGTCGGCCGTCTCAATGGGGTGGCTTTAAGCCACGGCCAGGGGGCTCTGGTGACCGATCTCGACGGCAAAGAGTACGTCGATCTGGCCTCCGGGATCGGGGTCATGAACGTGGGGCATTCGCATCCTGCGGTCACGGCGGCCATCACGGAGCAGTGCCAGAAACTTCAGCACGCCTGCTTCCATGTCTCGAGCTATGAGCCTTATATAGCGCTCTGCGAAAAGCTGGTCTCGCTGTTCCCGCACGGAACCGCGACCAAAGCGATGCTGGTCAACAGCGGCGCCGAAGCCGTCGAGAACGCCATCAAGATCGCCCGCCAGGCCACCGGGCGTCCGTCCATCGTCTGCTTTACCGAAGGGTTCCACGGACGTACCCTGCTGGCCAGCAGCTTGACCTCGAAGGTCGGCTACAAAATGGGCTGCGGCCCCTTCGCCCCGGAAGTCTACCGCATCCCGTTCCCCAACTTTGGGCGCTACGGCGACGGCCTGTCCGAAGAGGTGTTCCTGGCTCGGGAAGTCCGTCGCCTGCGCGACACCTTTACAGGAGGGGTCTCGGCCGACCAGGTGGCCGCGATCATCGTCGAGCCGGTCCAGGGCGAAGGCGGCTTCAACCCGGTTCCGCCGGCGTACCTCAAAGCGCTGCGCGAGATCTGCGACGAGCACGGCATCTTACTGATCCTCGATGAGGTGCAGAGCGGGTTCTGCCGGACCGGTCGCTGGGCCGCCTACCAGCACAGCGAAGTGGTGCCCGACCTTTCGACCTGGGCCAAGGCCATGGGTGGAGGGATGCCGATCTCGGCCGTGGTGGGCAAGGCCGAGATTATGGACCGAGCTCGCCCCGGCACCCTGGGCGGCACCTACGGAGGGAACCCGGTGGCCTGCGCCGCCGCTCTGGCCGCTATCGAGGTGATGGAACGGGAAAACCTTTGTCAGCGCGCCGAAGCGATTGGACAGGCGGTACGCCAGCGCTTTGAACCGCTGCGCGAGAGCTGCCCGGGCTTGCTGGACGTGCGCGGACTGGGCGCGATGATGGCACTGGAACTGGCCGACGGCACCGCCAACGTCGTGGCACGCTGTGTCGACCGCGGCGTTCTGGTCATCACTGCCGGGCACGACGGCAAGGTACTGCGTCTCCTGCCGCCCCTGGTCATCACGGACGAACAGCTGCAGCGCGGCCTCGATGTCATCGCCGAAGAGATGGTGCGAGAGTTTTCGCCGCTGGCTCAGGCCGCCGGGTAGCCCCGGAAATTTCTCTCCGGGTCAAGAGAGAAGAGAAGGGCCAGGGAGGGACCCATCCGAAGGGGCGCGGCATGCGTGAATCCATGAGCATCACCGATATCATGGCGGCCCTGCCCCATCGTTATCCTTTTCTTCTGATCGACCGCGTGGTGAAAATCGAGGGAGAGACCAAAGCCCACGGAATCAAGCAGCTCTCTATCAATGAAGAGTTCTTCCAGGGCTATTTCCCCGACGACCCGCAGATGCCCCCGACCTTGCTGACCGAAGCGATGGCCCAGGTGGGAGCCGCCGTGATCATGACCAAGCCGGACTCGGAGGGCAAATACATCCTGTTCGGCGCCCTCGACAACGGAGAGTTCCACCGCAACGCTCGCCCCGGCGAACGTTTGGACATCGAAGCCGAGATGCTGCAGATCCGCAAAAACGCCGGCAAGACCCGCATCATCTGCCGCGTCGACGGCGAAGAGATCGCCCGCGCCGACTTCATGTTCGCCCTCTCCTCCGAGGTCTCTGAGGCCGTTTAGCCTTCTCCCGGTCTCTCGACCGGAAGCTTGATATTCGGCCTGGCGGCCGGGGCCTCGCCCGATTCAAGCATCGGGGCACTTCGTCTCTCAAAGACGATCTCACCAAGGCCACCGGCCTTGACAAAACCCCCGCCCGTGAGGCCGACAGACCCTCAGCCATCAGAGTGAAAGCCCCGCGCCAGAAGAAGGCGTAAAGCCCCGGCGGCCAGCCCCAATTTGACACCCCGGTGGAACCCGTGCTTTTATAAGATCGGAGCTGTGTCTCGCCGGAGGCGCGGCGTGACAGTCCGGCGGACACGACCCCAGAACGCTTGCCCTCTGGAGTTCGTCCTCACGTATGTTGTCGGTCAACAGTGCTAACGCCACGGTCCTGGTTCTCAACGCCAGCTACGAGTATCTCAACGTCACCACCCTGCGACGAGCCGTCAAGCTGCTGTACAAGCGCAAGGCGGAACTGGTCGAAGCCGTCAGCGGGCAGACCCTGCTGTCGGTCAGTTCGAGCCAGGCTATGCCCTCGGTCATTCGGATGATCTACTACATCCGGCGCCCTTTCAAAGAGATCCCGCTGACCCGCAAGAACATCCTCGAGCGGGATGGTCACGTTTGCCAGTACTGCGGGAAAACCGGCGCCACTATCGACCACATCGTGCCGCGCAGCCGGGGCGGCGAGGACTCCTGGACCAACTGCGTCTGTGCTTGCGGTCTGTGCAACCGCAAGAAGAGCAATCAGACCCTCAGAGAGGCGGGTATGGCGCTGCGCAGCCACCCTCGCAAACCGTCGCCTATCCCCTGGTTGGCCAACCGGCGGATCGGGACGCGGCGCGACTGGGGCCGCTACCTCTATATGGACGGCTGAGGCGTCAGGGCGTCCGGTTCGGGGTCGCGCACGCGCGACCAGAGCAGTTCGATCGGGCCAAACCGACCGCGCAACGCCTCGGCCAGCAGCACCAGGATGGCCAGCCAGGTAGCGCCTACGGACCAGCCGGCCATCACGTCCGAAGGGTAGTGGACTCCCAGCACCAGACGGCTGGTCCCGATCAGGACTCCGGCAAAGGTGATAGCCCAGATCATCAGATGGCGGTGGATCGGTCGGTACTTGAAGAACTCGCGAGAGAACACGTAGGCCAGCAGCCCGTAGAGCAAGATCGACGTCATCGCGTGGCCACTGGGAAAACTAAAGTTGGTCTCGACTAGCAGCGGTTGGTCGAAAGTCGGGCGCTGTCGCTGGAAAACCCGCTTCAGACCTTCGATCAGGACGCCGTTGCCGATCAGCCCCACCACCCACACCGAGCAAAGCTTGTAGTGCTTACGAGAGAGAAGCAGCCCTGCCACCAGGCCTCCCAGAACGACCGGCGGATAACGCCCGGCCAGCGGAGTGATAGCAGAAAAGAAAGCGACCTCGAAACTCGTCGCCGTAACGTGCACCGTTTGCACAAAGGTTTTGTCCCACTGCGGTAGCCATGTGCCCTCTCGCAGCGCCTCGACCAGATGTAAGAACAGCGCGCTCCCGCCAAACACTCCCAGGAGCGCCAGAGCCAGCAACACCAGAGCTTCGTCAAGTCGGTCGAAGATCGCCACGCTGCGCTCGCCCAGGAACTTCGGCCGGCGCGCAAAGCCGGCGCGCAGCCAGGGGCGGGCACGCTCGGTCGCGCGGATCGCCAGGGTGATCGTGAGGCTCAATAGCAAAGACAGCGTGAAGGCCAGTTCCGTGGGGTGGTGGGCCAAAAACTCGGCCGAGCCCAGCGGGGTCATGGCGTTGAGCCTGCCAGCTCGCCCAGTTCCGTCTCCTCCCCCTCCTCCTCACCCTTCCAGGCCAGGAAATAGACGGCAGCGCCGTAGAGCGCCGGCAGCACGACGTCGCACATTCGCATCAGCGCGGTGGCCGCGGCGGCTTCGTTGGTCGACATAGCGGTCTGGTTCGCCATAAAAGCAATCATTCCGGCCTCGGTGACCCCCGCGCCGGCGGGCAGAGGCGAAATGCGGCCGAGCAGGGTCGGGATGACGAAGGCTGCGGCCAGAGGCCACCACTCGACGCGGAAACCCAGCGAAGCTACCACCAGGCAGAGGATCGCGTAGCTGACGGCATCGGCTAGGACGCTCAGTCCAAACGTTGAAGCGAACAGACGTCCGTCGACCAGCGTCCAGCAGGCCTCCTGGAACTCCTCGACCTTCGACTTCTGACCGAAGCGGTTGGCCAGCAGCAGCAGTTTCTCGCCTATCCAGACGCGGGTGCGCTGGTACCAGAGCAGACCGGTCACAACCAGTAGAAGCCCGGTCAGGGTTCCCGCTGCGACCCGCAGTTCGTCATACCAGAAGGCCAGGAACAGACCACTCAGCAGCAGGACCAGTTGGTCCATACCGCCGTTAGCCAGCACCGGGCCGACCGAGCGCTCCATCGGGATACCAGCCTGAGTCATGACCGCAGCGCGCGCGGCGAAGCCGCCGGGAAGCAGACTGGCCGACTGGCTAGCGGCGTAGCCTTTGAGCACGGTGGCGTCCGAGATCTCCTCGACCACCGGCCGCATCAGCAGAACGAACCGCCAGCCTTTCAAGAGCAGATAGAGAACCGGCAGCAGTACCAGAATGCCCAGGGTGCCTACGGAGAACTTACGCCAGGCCTGCATCATCAGGTCTAGAGAGAGGTAGCGGTAGCCGGCTGCCGCCAACCCGATCAAGAAGATGACAGAGAGAACAGTGTGCAGACGTTTCACGAGGCGGCCTCCCCAACCGAAAGTTCACCCGGCATCCAAAACTCCAGGGCGCCAGGAAGCGCTTCGACCTTCATCCAGAGACCGTCACCGGATCGATGCTCGGCCCAGGTCTGATAGACGGCGTCCTGGTGAATCGGGAATCCGGTCCAGAGGAACTCGAACGAGGGCACCCGGTCGACCTGCACGCTGTCGAGGTTGGGCAGGTCGCCGGCGACCAATCCGCTGAGGTAAGCCAGGTACGAATCTCGAGAGGCGGCGTCGACGCGCACCAGGTCGAGCAAGCCGTCGCTCATATCGGCCTGTGAAGCCAGCGGGATGCGAGGCCCTACAGCCGGGGTGTTCATCGCCTCGACCAGCAGATACTCTCCCTCGACTTCCTGACCGGCGATCCGCAAGCGGGTGGTGGGAGAGGGGAGTTCCGTGAGGATCTCGAGCAAGGTTTTGACCCCGCGCAGTACGCTCTTGCCGTCCTCCGGGCGGTAGCGGGAGAGCGCTTCCGCAAAGAGACCAAAACCGGCCCCCTCCAGGAAGTACGCATCGCCCCAGGGCGCCCGCACGACCCCCAGGTCGATCTTGCGCTTCACTGGCCGGGCCAGCCCGCGCAGGACCGAGCGGACATCGCCGGTCAACCCCAGAGCGGTTCCGACGTTGTTGGCGGTGCCGGCCGGGATCAGCGCCAGCGGGATCCCCCGGCCGACCATCTGGGTGGCTACGGCGCGCAGCGAGCCGTCTCCGCCAACCACGACAACCAGGTCACGGGCCTCTTCCAGGACGGCCAGCACGTCGTCTTCGGTGCGGGTGACGTGGTAGACGGGCTGGTACCCCGCCCGGGATAACTCTTCTTCGTAAAAGGAGGCGTCGTGCTCGGACGTGCTGCCCGCGCTGCCGTTGTAGACCAGGTAGGCTTCCATGCCTCCTATGGTGTCATAAGGGGCGAAAAAGCCTCATATCCGGCCGGGCGCCCCCCACCCATCCCCTCGCACCGGAGCGGGTGGGGACTACCGTTGACGGCTAGTAGAAGACCGTGCGGGTGCGGTGGTAGGGGCGCTGGTCCTGAACCGGCTGCTGACCCAGGTTCCAGAGCAGCCAGTCGAGTTCGTAGGGAGCGACTTTGCGGCCCTGAGCCTCCATCTCGCGACGCAGGAACTCGACCGCCCAGACCATGCCGGCGCGGATCTCGACCTCGAGCGGGTCGCCCTCGGGGATGATCTCCATCTTTTCCAGCATGGTGGCCAGATGAGGCGTGTAGCGCAGCACCTTGTGAGCCTCGAGCACCTGGGGGATTTTGTAGTCCGCGAAGGCGGTCAGACGGTCGGCGTCATGAAAGTCGACCAGCGGATTTCCGGACAGCGAGCCCATCAGGTCGATGACCAGAATTTGTGCCCGCTTGTAGAACTTGACCTCGCGCCCAAAGTAGACCGTGTGGTCGTCGAAGCAGGGGAAGTTTTCGACCACCAGTGAGGTCAAAGCCACGGCCGAACCGTGGGCAGCGGCCAGCATCCTGGTGAAGTCGCCGTCCCAGGCCTCGAGCAGGCGCCGACCGATCTGATGAGCGTTGGCCAGACGGGTCTCCATCATCGGGATCTCACCGCGGCCGCGGAAGATGTGCTTCAGGTCGTCCAGCGTCAGGGCGGCCAGACGGGCGGGTTCGTAAAGCGCGTCGCCCTCTTCGATGGCCCGTTTGATGGCAGCCGCCAGGCCCATGTAGCCGTTATAGGACTTGCCGTTGTAGTCGATACCCCACTTCTCCTGGCCGCGGTCGGGCCAGAAGCAGAAGTTCCAAGCGTCGAGCAGCAGGATGGCGGTGGCGGTCCGGGCGCTGCCGTCCGACCAGTGCACCTCTTCGTTCCATCCGGGGATGGCGATCTTCTCCTCGACCCAAAGACGAGCCAGGTCTTTTACCCCACGCTCGTCGATCCAGACGTGGCGGGCCTGCTCTACCACGGGCAGGGTCGACTTCAGTACCCCCGTCCCGCGCTCTGTGTCGGTCATATCCAAAACTGTGTTCATGTCTGAATTTTTTTCCTATCTCGGGGACTCTCCCTCCCTTCCCAAGCGGAAAGACAGGCGAAAAACAGAGGTTTCCCGGGCTTTTTCTGCGACGAGTCTCGACTTCCGCTCTTTGCGGCAACGAGGACTCACCTCCACCTTACCGAAAGGCAGGTCCATCAAACCCGGACTCTCCCAAAAGGTGCTTTGCTTAGCCCCTTCGGCGAGGCGTCCACTTGCTTAAGACTGGAGACTATCCGTGGCCTTGAAACTGAGTTCCGAGCCCCTGCGCGGCCGGGAATGGCTATTAGCCGAGCTTCAAGAGTGGTTCAGCAGCGGCGGCCAAAGGGCCACCCTGGTAGGACCGCCGGGCATCGGCAAAAGTCGGGTGGGCCAGGCGCTGGTCGAGGCGAATCCGGGTAGCTTGCTGATCGATTTCTCTCGCGTCCGCGACCCCTATGAAGCGCTGCGCGAAGCGGGCGCCGGTCGCCCCACCGCCGAACTGCCGAAACTGCTGGTGATCGACGCTCTGGACAGCGCCCCGCCCGCCTTCTGGCGCACCCACGGACTGGACCAGGATTTCCCTGGCGTCCCCAAGCTGTTTATCTTCCGTCCCGGCGTCCACTACGAGGGGCTGCAGCGCCCCGGCACCCAGCTCTTCGCTCTGGACCCCCTACATCCCAAGCACGAGGAAGAGTTCGAGCTCCACCTGCGGGAAAACGGCCTGGAGAATCTGATCGGGGTCATCTCGACCTATCAGGAGGCCGAGTTCCTGACCGCCAATCGCGCTCAGGGCGGCACCCAACTGGACAGCTACTACTTGAACATCTGGCGCGAGATCACCCGAGGCTTCCAGGGCCCTACCCGAGTCCTGTTAGAGCAGGTCGCCCTGCTGCTGGCCGACACCCCGGAAGGTCTCCCGTTCGAGGCGATCTCGGACTTCACCGGACTGCCCCTGACCTCGGTTCGAGAGGCCGTTGACCTCCTGGCTCCGATCCTGATTATGGCGCCCACAGGGGTCACCATGTTCTCACGGGGGCTGGCGCTTTATCTGGCTCGCCACTTCTCTCGCGATCTCGGACCCGTGCACGGACGGATCGTCTCCTTCTTCCGGGAGACCTACCCGTCGTGGCACGAGATGCACGATCCGTACGGCTGGCGCTACCTGGTGCTGCACTGCGACCGGCTGGCTCGCGCCTCGCGGAAGCAAGACTTCTCGGTCCTCCACTGGCTGAACGAGGGCTCGTTCTCCCAGCTCAAGCTCGAGCGCACCGGGATGCTGCCCAGCGTGCTCAAAGATCTGCGCCTGTCGCTGCTGGCCTCGCTCGAGACCGAAGACATCCCTCGCATCGTCGCCTTCGGCTGTCGACTGGCCCGCCTGCGCAAACAAGAGTCGGTTAAGACCGTGCACCGCCTGGCCGACGCCGGCAACCTGCCGATGGCTCGCGAGAACGCCTTCCTGGCCTCCGGCGAGGGACAGAAGTTCTTGCTCTGGCTGCTCTTTGCCACTCAGACGATGGAAGGGAACGATCTCGCTTCGACCGTCGCCCTGCTGCGCGAAACGCAGGTCTTCCCCACAGCCCCGCTCGACGAGAACGAAGTTCGTCTGGCCGCCTCGCTGATGAGCACCATGCTCAGCTACCCGGGCCTGCACGCCGATGCCGAGGGGCTGTTGCTGCAAGGTCTGAAGATGCACGATTCAGCGCTGGCCGCCTGCGTAGCGTTCAAAACAGCGGCCCATAACCATCTGCTGCCCGAGGCCAAACGGGTCGAACTGCTCAAGCAGGCGGCCTTCTACGCCTCCCGCATCCCCGACAACGACCTGCGCGGGAGCAACGAGCGGGAGCTGGCTTCTCGCCTGGCGCGCCTGGGGGCGGTCGAGGCCAAGCCTGGCGTCGCCTACCCGGAGCGGCTGCTCAAGGCCGAGGACCGGGACCGCGAGTTGGGTCAGATGCTCGAGGAGATCCGCGAAGGAGCGGGCTCTGTGGCGGCGGGCGCCGCCGCTCTGGTCCCCATCGAGGATGAAGCCTGGGTCAACGCGGCCTTCGCTCAACTCCTGGAACTGGCCGACGTGCACAAGGACGAAGAAGCGCTCAAGCCGGGCCTGGCCGGTCTGATGCAGAGCTTGGAAGACTCGTCCGTGAAAGAGATCGAGACGGCCATCCTGGACGGCCTCTCTCAGGCTATCCTTAGCCTGGAGAAGCCCGAAGAGCGCAGCCGCTACCTGGCTCGCTTCGCCGTGCTGTTGGCCGCCAAGGGGCGACCGCTGGAAGCCCAGCAGCGTATTTCGCTGTCGGCTGCCAACGCTTTCTCGGTGGTCGACACCTCGAGTCGGGCCACCGCCCTGCTTTACCTGGCGGGCCAGGTCGCCGCTACCGGCCACCTGGGCCGAGCCCGCGACCTGGCCTTCCATGCCATCGAACTGCGCTCGAAAGTGGACGACCTCGATCGCGAGTCGCGCCAACTGGTGCGCTTGCTCTCGACCTCGACGGCCAAAAACGACAGCGCCGAAGAGATCGTTCGGCTGGGCGAAAGCCTGCGCTTCGACAACTCTCCGATGGAGATGGAGGCCAAGGGTCGAGCCCTGGTCGCGCTGGCGGCCGGACTGGCCCGACTGGGCGCCGACGAGCAGGCTCGCGTCTACCGGGAAAAGGCTGTCGACACAACTCGCGCCATGGAAAACCTCGAACTGCGCATCCATCTGCTTTGCGACCTGGCCGGGGCGCTTCACCACTCGGGCGAAAAGCGCCAGGCTCGCAAGCTGGCCAAGGAAGCTCGGGCGCTCTACGACGAGAGCGAAGGCGAACGCGGACTGGCCTCGCTGATCGGACTGCTGCGGGTCTCCATGGTGCTGGAAAACCGCACCCAGACCAAGAAGAGCTTCGACGCGGCTATCAAACACCTCAAGAGCCACGAGCTGGCCCACTGGATCGGAACGCCCGCGCTGCTCGAGCTGCTGGGACTGAGTCGCTCGCTGGGCCGCACCGGAGAGCTGTTGGGCTTCCTGGGACAGGCTCGCCAGGGCGCTGAGCAGCTTAGCGACGAGCAGCTGCTCGGTCTGTTGCGCTGCGAACTGGAACTTGGCGAATTCGGGAACGCTGAAGCGCTGCTGCAGCGAGTGAACAGTATGGTCCTGCGCTGCCAGGGCGGAATCGACATGGCGCTGGCCCTGCTGGCCGTCGACCCCGAGCGAGCTTTGGCCCATCTGGCAGCAGTTCCGCTAGAGCTGGCGCGCTGCGAAGGGATCCGGCGTATGGCGCTGCTGAACAGCGCCGAAATACGACCCACCGAACAGGCTCGGGTGCGCCACGTCCTGAACCGGCTGACCCTGATGGCGATCGATCATCCGGACGCGATGGACTCGGTGCTCAGCCGCTGGATCCAGAGCTGCTCGGAGCGGGAAGTGATCCTGGCCGTGGCCGACAAACTGGGCTGGGATGCCGGAGCGGCCGAACTGTTCCGCGAGGTACTGAGCAACAACTCGACCGAAGACGCCCCCGCTGCCCCGCGAGCGCCTCGTAAGGTCGAGTTCGACGAGCCCGATCCCGCGCGCGAAGACCCGGTAGAGGAGTCCGTGGAAGACTCGGAGAGCGAGCCGGCAAGCTCGCCTTCCGAGGACGGCGAAGCGCCGGCCGACGATGGCTTCCGGGTCATCTCCTTGACCAAACCCAAGGGGTAGCTCGGCGCTGTTTCGACACTACGAGAAGATCGCCTCACAGGCGCTCGGTCGTGAGATGGAGCACCTGGTGTTTGGTCACGCCGGCGCCCCGGTGCTGGTCTTTCCTACTTCGAAGGGCCGCTTCTATCAGTGGGAAGACTTCCACATGACCGAGGCGCTTCGCCACCCTCTAGAGCAGGGCTGGCTGCAGCTGTTCTGCGTCGACTCCATCGACGAGCGCTCGTGGTATAACTTCGAAGATCATCAGCGGGTCCAGCTGGATTGGCATCTGGTTTACGAGCAGTACCTGATCGAGGAGTTTCTGCCCCGCCTACGCTCCTGGAACGATAATCCGTTCCTGATCCTGACCGGAGCGTCGTTCGGCGCATTCCATGCCGTGAATTTCGCGCTTCGCTACCCCGACCTGGCGCGTCGGGTGGTGGCGATGTCGGGCGACTACAGTTCGCAGAAATACGTCGAAGGCTACTTCGACGAGGATGTGCTGGCCAACTCTCCCGTCGACTACCTGCCCGGGCTGACCCGGGAGAGTTTGGACCCCCAGGTACGCCAGGTCGAGTTCCGGTTAGCTGCGGGCCGCTGGGACTTTTGCCTGGAGCCGACCCGGGAACTGGCCGCCGAACTCCAGCGGCTGGACGTTCCCCACTTTTGCCACGGCTGGGACGAACCTGGAATCCACGACTCGCCCCTCTGGCGCCGACAGGTTCAGCACTACCTATGAGCGAGCCGGGGGGGACACTCGATAGCTTTCTAGCCGGGCAGCAAGCCGAGGGGAAGCACGACTCCGAGGGAGTCTTCACCGTCGACCTGGCCGAAGCCGCCGAACGGCTGGTGACCTTCCGCCTGCCCTCCGAACATCATTACCTGCTGAAACTGGTGCAACTGGCCACCCGTATCGGCGCCCCGATCCTGCGCATCAAGATGGAGAGCTTTCGCACCTCGCTGTACTTCCGCGCCCGCAGCCTGCACGGACTGGGCCAGTCGCGGGCGCTGGCCCAGGCGTTCCTATCTCCTCTCGAAGTTTCCGACCCGGCGCTTTCGGATCTGGTCTCGGCGCTGTGGGGCGCCCTGGGCGAGAGCACGCTGGAAGTGGGCTGGACTGTCTCTCAAGGCTACAAAGGGCGCCACGTGCTGCTCAAGGACCATAAATTCCGGGTCGAAGAGTTCCAGATCGAGACCCCGCTATCGGGCGACGAACTGCCCTGCGCTTTCACCTTCTCGGTGGTTCGACGCAAGACATGGCGCTTTTGGACCCACTCCCGGCGCAACGCCGACGCCTACCGCCTGCTGGTCACCCACTGCTCCCTGAGCCGAACCGAGCTAATCGTCGACGGGCGCCCGTTGCAAAAAGCCGAAGGCAGCTTCTTCACTGCCCATCGCCGCTTCAGCCGCTACGGCGAGCCTGCTCGCGCCACCCCGTATCACACAGCGTATTACCGTCTCGACAGCTCGCCCGGGAGCGGGCTGAAGATGGGCCGCCCCACGCTGGCCCAGTACGTGGTGCGGAATCACCACTTCAACCTCTGGGTCTCCGGCCTGCGCACCAACAACAGCCTCTTGCCCGACGGCATCAGTTCGCCGGCCTGGATGCTGCAGTTCCGCGACCCTGCCGGGGACGACCTGAGCTTGCGCGAGGTCGGCAAGATCGTCCGATGCCGCTTTCTGCTGGCCTTCGACGAGCAGGCCGCCAACAACAAGGAAGAGCTGCGCCTGACTCTGGTTCGCCAATCCGTGCTGCTGCAGCGGGCGGCGCCTCAGGCCCCGGTCTTCGACCCGGAGCCCTGGTACGGCTGCCATCTGGTGCTCGACGACGACACCCTGGGCACCGACCTTACCGGCTTCCAGATTATCGAAGACCAGCGCCTGGCCGACCTGCTCAAGAGCCTGGAGCCCGAGGTCAAGGCGGCCAAAGCGTACTTCGCCCAGGGGCGAACGCTGGTCTACGGAATCGGGTCGACCGAGGCGACGCCGCCGTCTCCCCCGAAGGTCGAATTTCGCTACCGCTGACCTTCCGGCGTTTCCCCGCTTAGCGGAGCGGTTACTTTCCTTTCACTTTCCCCCAGCCGGTCTCTGGCAAAATGGTCCTATGAACGCTTTGTCTCGCCCCACCCACGTTCCCGGAGAGCTTCTGGTGCGCCTCAAACCCCAGGCCCAGGTTGCCCTGGCCGGGGAAAACGTGCTGGAGCAGTTGGGAGAGGTGGTCGACCGCTTTCCCCTGGGCGGGCAAGGTCTGGCCTCGGACAGCTTTGGAGGCGCCGAGATCCTGCATCTCAAGCTCGACGACCAGAGCCCGGAGTCGATGCGCCAGGCCATGCGGCGCCTGGCCTCGGACCCTAACGTGGCCTACGCCGTCACCAACGACATCGTTGCGAGCTTCGCCCCCGTCGAAGAGCGCCTTCCCAACGACCTGACGCCCGAACAGTACGGCCCGGCCCGCATCGACGCCCCCAAAGCATGGGCCGAAGGGACCGGAGACCGCTCGAAAGCGCCGCTGATCGCGGTGGTCGACTCGGGCATCGACTACCTGCACCCGGATCTGGCCGCCAACGTCTGGACCAATCCGGGAGAGATCCCCGGAAACGGTATCGATGATGACGGCAACGGCGTGGTCGACGACGTGCACGGCTACAACGCCGCGAGCAAGACGGGCGATCCTATGGACGACGGTAGTCACGGCACTCACGTTGCGGGAACGGTAGGAGCGGTGGGAGATAACGGTCAGGGCGTGGTGGGCGTGGCCTGGCAGGCCAACCTGATGGGAGCCAAGTTTTTGCAAAAGGGCTACGGCGATACCGCCGACGCTATCGCCGCCCTGGTCTACGCCGACGCTCAGGGGGCCCGGGTGACCCAGAACTCCTGGGGAGGCAGCAACTACAATCAAGCGCTGGTCGACACCATGGCCGCCAGCCCCGCCATCCACATCTGCGCCGCTGGCAACTCGGCCCAGGACTCCGACATCAAGCCCGCCTACCCCGCCGCCTACGGCCTGGACAACATCATCTCGGTGGCCGCAACCGACGCCGACGACCAGCTGGGCAGCTTCTCGAACTACGGCCTCGAGTCGGTCGACCTGGCGGCCCCCGGCGTGAAGATCCTCTCCACCGTCCCCGGAGGCGGGTTGGGAGTGAAGAGCGGGACCTCCATGGCGGCTCCCCACGTGAGCGGCGCGGTGAGTCTGATTCTGGAAAAGTTCCCCGACCTTTCGAACCAGCAGCTCAAGGACCGACTGCTCTTTTCGGTTGACCGTCAGCCTCACCTGGAAGGGAAGCTGGTCTCGGGCGGACGCCTGAACCTGGCCTCGGCCCTGGAGAGCGACAGCGTGGCGCCGGGATCGCCGGTCGGGCTGGGCGGGCAGGCTCGCGGCCCGGAAACGGTCGCCTTGAGCTGGACCGCCTCGGGGGACGATGGCGAGCGGGGGCAAGCCGCCGCCTACGAAGTGGCCTACTCGGACCGCCCCTTCCCGGCCGACGAGTTCGATCGCCAGAACCGGGTTCGCACCGCCCCTCCGAAAGAGAGCGGCGGCACCGAGTCGCTGGAGTTCCCGGTTCTGCCTTCGGCCCGCGACCGTCAGCTTTTCGTCGCCGTGCGCGCGGTGGACAACGTGGGGAACCGCTCCGAACTCAGCACCACGACGGTCGCCGTCCCGGCGGCTCACGTCGCTTTCGAGGACGGTCCGGACCAGTGGAGCCGCGAAGGCGACTGGGGCCAGGAGGTCGTGGCCAACCGCGGAGTCGTGTGGAGCGATTCGCCCGGCGGCGCCTACAAGCTGAACCAGAACGCCTCGCTGACCGGCAAGCCGTTCTCTTTAGAACAGTTCAGCGCGGCCCGCCTGCGCTTCGACGCCCGGCACGACCTGGAGATCACCTTCGACAAGGTGTTCCTGGAAGCGCGTTCGGGCGGTGAGAAAGCCGAGTGGATGGGGCTTCACGCCTTCAACCTGCTCGACGGCTGGAAAACCCACGAGTTCGACCTTTCGGCCTACGCCGGTCAAAACGACGTCCAGATCCGCTTCCGTCTGAAGACGGACGGCGACGTGACCCTGGACGGTTTCCAGTTCGACCGCCTGGTGGTCACCGGCCAGCCCGCCGAATAAGGCGCTATCGCCGAAACGAAAAAAGGAGCGGCTATCCGCTCCTTTTTCGTTTTTCCAGGGAGAGCCCAGTGCTCCGTCAAACTTAAATTCAGGGATCCTGACGGAGATCCATCGATTCTGACATTGTTATTCTTCAGTTACGTACAGCTCGGTATGCGCCTTCAGAATAAGTTCCTCAGAATCGCGCCTCCCCATCATTATCCCTAATTTAAGCTTGACAGAGCACTAGACGCCGACGGTGGCCGTCTCGAACGTCGTGTTCTCGACCGCTGGGGCCAGGTTAGCCACCTTCTCGATAGCCTTCTTGTTCAACCGGGGCACATCGATGGCGTTCCAGGCCGGGGCGTTCTCCGCGCTGTCGAAGCGGCGGATGAAGTCGGTGATGCGAGGAGCGATCTGGCTCCTCCAGCGACGTCCGCTGAACACTCCGTAGTGCCCCACGCCCTCCTGCAGGTACTGGAAGCGCAGTTCGTCCGGCAGGTTGCAGCAGATGGTGTGAGCGGCCAGCGTCTGACCGGGGGCCGAGATGTCGTCGTTAGCGCCTTCGACCGTAAACAGCGGGGTGCGGGTGATGGAAGCAGCCGCCACCTTCTTACCCTGGAACATCATCCGACCACGAGCCAGGTCGCGACGCAGGAACACCCGGTCGATGGTTTCCAGGTAGAAACGAGCGGGCAGGTCGCAAACGGCCAGGTACTCGTCGTAGAAGTCGATCGACTTCTGGGACAGTTCGTGACGCGCACCGGCCAGGTTTTCAAACAGTTCGACGTGCGAGCGGGCGTGCTTTTCCGGGTTCATGGCCAGGAACGAGGCCAGTTGGACGAAGCCCGGATAGACCAGGCGCCCGGCCCCACGATAGCCGGTGGGAACCTTGGCGATCATCGCCTTCTCGAACCACTCGATGTCGTACTTGTCGGCAAAACGAGTGACCTCGGTGGGCGCGGCCTCGGTGTCGATAGGGCCGCCCATCAGGGTCAGCGACGCGGGACGGCAAGGGTTGTCCGTCTCCTCCATGTGGGCGGTGGCGACCAGCGAAGGGACGGTGGGCTGACACACCGCCAGCAGGTGGGTGCCAGGGCCGATCTTCCCCAGGAAGTCGACGATGTAGCGCACATAGTCTTCGAAGCCGAAGTCACCGTCCGAGGTGGCGATATCGCGCGCGTTGTGCCAGTCGGTGATGTAGACGTCATGGTCGACCAGCAACGTCTCGACGGTATCGCGCAGCAAGGTGGCGTAGTGACCCGACATCGGAGCCACCACCAGAACCTTGGGCTCTTTACGGCTGCTGGCCTTCTCGAAGCGAAGGAGAGCGCCGAAGGGGCGGTCGTGCATCACCTGCTCGGTGATGGCGGTCATACCGTCAGCGGTCAAGACCGAGCCGATCTTGAACTCGGGCTTGTCGTAGTCGCGCGACAGACGCTCGTTCATGGTGACCATGGCGCCCAGGTACGATTCCGCTTTCGAGGTGAACGGATTGCCCAGGTAGCGCAGGCAGCGAAGTCCGCTCAGCTGAAACTCCAGCCCCATGTTCAGCCACTGACCAACTCCCTGACGCAGAGCGCGGCGGGTTTCAAACCCGGAGTAAAGCAGCGGGTTGTAGTGGTGGGGAACGATGTCACGAGTCTCGGGGCAGACTGCACTGGAGTCGAAGAAACGCATGAAAGTGGAAACAGGATCTATCACAGGCACGCGCGGAGTTACTGCGGCATACGGCGTATTTCCTCGTTTTTTCCTAAATTTGACCGAGCGGACGAAAATCTAGACCCAGGCCGGGGAGAAGATGACAGATTCAACACTCAAGGAAAAACTTTTCACACTGCTGGCAAAGCTCGGGAAGTTCGCCATCGGTTTTTTGGTCCTCCTGGGGCTGACTGTGTTCCTGGGAGCCGCCATCCCCCGCAACCGAGCCTCCGTGGCGGCGGAGCAGGGCGTCCGCATCTGGGTCCTGGCGGGTAGCATTCATACCGACCTGATCGTTCCCGCCCGTCACCAGGCGTGGGACTGGACCGACCTGGTAAGCCGGGACGATGTTCGCCTGGCCGACCCTTCCCTGGACCATCTGGCCCTGGGCTGGGGCGATCGAACCTTCTATCTGGAGACCCGCACCTGGGGCGACGTCAAACTGGGGAACGTTGCCTCCGCCTTTGTCGGCCTGGACGAAACGGCGATGCACGTCGAGTGGTTCCCCGGCGGATGGCAGACCTCGCCGACCTGTCGCTCTCTGGTCCTGACCGAAGAGCAGTACGGGCGTTTATGCCGCTTTATGAAAGCGTCGTTCCGGCTCGACCGGGAAGGGCGGGCGCAGCGCATCGACGCTCCCGGCTATCGTGAGGCGGACGCCTTTTACGAAGCCAACGGGCGCTATAGCGTCTACCGGACCTGCAACACCTGGACCGGCGAAGCGCTGGCTTACGCCGGAGTGAAGGTGGGAGTGTGGACGCCGACCCCCTGGAGCGTCCTCTACCATCTGCCCTCTCCCTGACCCTCGCAGGCCCGCCGCGCGCTAGAGTCCGATCGGGTCGAGGTCCAGGATACTGGCCTGCCCGGCAGGCAACGCCGCAGCCAGGTCCCGGTCGCGCTCGAGGTGGGTGAACAAGAGCACCTGATTGCGCCCGGCAAACTCGGCCAGCACCTCCAGAGTGGCCCGAGCCCGCTCGGTGTCGAACTGCACCAGCACGTCGTCCATCACCATCGGGATCGGCTCGGCCGTATCCAGGGTCAGCTCGATGGTGGCCAGGCGCAGCGCCAGGAACAGCTGATCCCGCGTGCCGTCAGAGAGTCCCTCGACCGGAACCTGGCGCCCGGAGGCCGAGACCGCTTCGAGGCGTGGAGCATCGGTGCGCGGGTCCAGCCCGCTGGTCAACCCTTGATAGGCGCCTCGAGTCAGGCGCACGAACCAGCCCGACGCGCCGCGTAAAACGGGCGCCTCGTTCTCCCGGCGGTAGCGCTCCATCTCCCGGCGCAGGACCGCCTCGGCCAGGGCCAGGCGGGCGTAACGCGAGACCAGCGCCTTCCCCTCGGCCATCGCCTCGGCGGCCTCCTGAGCCGCCGCGGCCGCTGCCTCCGCCCCGTCGAAAGCGCTGAGCTCTTGCTCGAGCTGGCCCTTCTTGTGCCAGGCGGCAGAGCGCTCCCCCTCCAACCCTTCGATCAGGCGGTCGAGGTCGCGAATCTGACCCGGCACGGTGTCCCAATCGGTCCCTTCCAGGGCGCGCGCAAAGGCGTCCAACTCCTGACCGCCGGCCAGGGGGCGCAAACTGTCCTCCTGATCGCGTAGCCGTTCGACCACCTGCCGGCGGCGCAAAACCTTGCTTTCCAGCTCGGGCAGCCCATCCGAGACGCCCGCTTCGCGCAGCAGATCGGCCCACTCCGCCTCGCGCTGGGCCAGCTGCCGCTCGGCTTCCGCGCGTTCGCGAGCGGCCGACTCCAACTGCTCGGCCAACTGTTGACGCACGGTGTGAAGACGGCGCGCCTCCTTCAAGTTAGCCACCAGGCGCTCGATCAAGGCCGTCATATCGCCCTCCTCGGCGCTCTCGCCCAGTTCGGCCGTCAGCTCGCCCATCTGCCGACGGAAGGCCTGGCTGGTGGCGTTCTGCTCGTCGAGCTCGCGCTCGGAACGCTCCGCCTCTTCGCTCAGGTTCCGCAGCTCTTCATAACGCTCCAGCAAGCTCTCCAAGTCGGTCGGGTCGGCCCCGGCCTCCCGGTGGAACGCCTGCGCGGTCTCGGCCCACTCGGCCCGCCAAGACTCTAAGGCTTGCCCTGCCGCCAGCAAAGCCGCCTCGGTCTCCTCGAGCGTCACGGCTAGCGTCGCGGCTTCGGCGTCGAGTCGCTTGCGCTGCTCCCTGAGTTCGAGCAGCGGCGCCAGGGCTCGTTCGGCTCGCTCGATCGCTTCCTGCACAGTCGCTCCCAGGCCAGCCTCTCCCACCAGCTCTTTCCAAAGCAGGCGGTGACTCTCCAACCCTCGTCCTCGAAGGGCCAGCGTCTCGCTCAGTCGCTCCTTCAGAGAGGCCACCTCCATCGCCAGACTCATAACGCCGTCGCGGCGCGCCATCCAGGTGCGCATCTCGGCCGGGGCGCTCAGATGCAAACGAGCGCTGGGCCAGAGCTCGCGCCAGGCCTGCTGGGTTCGCTCGAGCTCGCCCTCCAGCTCTTTGCAGCGCTCGTTGAGCTCTTTCCACTCCTTACGAGCCGCCAGAAGCTCGAGGTTCAGGCGCTCCAGGTCGGCCACTCTGGCCGCGTTATCGAGCAGCTGATCAGACAGGTCGTCGACCTCGTGGATGGCGCGCTCGAGATCGACCTGCAGCTGAGGACTCGCCTCCTGAGCCGCGACAAACCGGCTCCAGGCTTCGTCGCGCGCTTTGCGCGACTGACGCAGATCGTCTCGCGAACGCACCTTCTCCCGCTCCCGAAGCTGAGCCAGGTCGCGGCTGGCGGTCTTACCTCGGCGTTCGCTGGCCTCGCGGTCCTTGCGGGCCTGCTTCAGCCCGTCGTTGAGCCCTTCCAGGCGGCGCTCGAAGTCGGTCAACTGCAGGGCGTCAGGAGGGTGAAGCTCGAGCAGATCCTGCACCGAGCCCGACCACTGAGGAAGGTTGGAGAGGGCGTTGTCCAGGGCCGCCTGCTTCGAAGACAGAGTCGTCTCGAGGCTGGCCACCTGGGTATCGAAACCCAGCGCACCGCGCAGGCGGCGCAGCCCGTTCTCGAGTTCGTCCGTCTCTCGAGGGGTCCCCAGCGCTGCCCGCTGCTCTCCAAGCTGCGCTGCTCGGCGTCGCATGGCGGCCACCGTTTCGGCCGTGCTCTCTTCCCCCTCGCGAAGCCTTCGATAGCGCTCGGCCAGACGGCGGGCCTTCGAACGCTTGTGTCCGTCTGGCAGGCTCAGCACGTCGAGCGGGCCGTCGCTCCCCAGTCCCAAATCAGCGGCCACCGCGCGCTGCCGTCGGGCGGTCGATTCGGCCCGGGCCCGGGTCACCGGCAGCGCCGCCTCGGCCTCGGCCACCGAATCCAGGGCCCGATGCAATCGGTCGATCCGCTCGGCGTAGGTCAACAGCTTCGACTCGGCGGGAAGTTCCGACTGGCGCTGTAACAAGGCCGCCTCGGCGTCCTTGACCCGGGCCAGCTGAACTTTGAGAGCGGTCAGGGCCGAATTGACAGCCTGGCGTCGCTCGGAGAAGTCCGGGGGCAGTTCGGGCAGCTCGCCCAGGGTAGCCAGCTCGGCCAGAAGATGCTCGCGCATGGCCAGCGGTCGATGAGCGTCCAGATAGCGAGCGAGGCGGCGTTTGTCGGCATCCAGACTGCGGATCTGAGCCTCTAAAGCGCCCGCTTTTTCTTCCTCTTCCGCCATCTGGGCCGAAATCTTGCGCCAGCTCTCGGCCGACACCGAGAGGTCGGCAGCCTTTTTCTGGGCGGCCCGAAAAGCTTCCATGGCGCGGTCAACCTCCAGGGTGCGACTGCGCGGTTTCCAGAGCTTCTCGGCGTCGTCTCTGAGTGACTCTCTCACCCGGCGAAAGCCCGGACCCAGACCTGCCGCAAACAGGCTCTCCCCGATCTTTCCGCCCTCTTGCAAGAGGGCCTGGCCGCCATCCGACAGCGTGCGATGGTCCAGCCCGTAGAGCCGGTCGAACAGGTCGACATCGACCCCGCCCAGGAACAGCTCGAGCGGTTCGCCCTCGAACGCTTTCCCTTCCTCATCGAAGAGGGTCTTCTTCCCCCTCCCCTTGCGCCGACCGAACTGCAGCAGCCCTCCCCCCGAATGCTCCAGGCAGGCCTTCAGGCGGAGGCTGTCGCCAGGGTGGAGGAACTCATCCTTGCCATCGCTCGAGATCCCGTAGAGCAGGCCCCGCACGGCTCTCAACGCCGAGCTTTTCCCCGACTCGTTAGGGCCGTAGATCAGGTGCAGTCCGGTCTCGCTGGGGAAATCCAGGCGGAAATCCGTGAACGGTCCGAAAGCGGGAAACTGCAGCTCGCGAAACTTCACTCCTCGCCTCCGCTCTTGAGGCGGGCTCGCAGGTACGGACCCACTTCTTGCAGGGTCTCCTGAAGGAACTCCAGGGAGAGCAGTTGCAGGCCGTCGCCTTCTTCTTTCCACTCCCTGGGGAGCTTCCCATCAATGCCGGAGAACAGTTCGGCGCCGAGTTGAAGCGCGTCCTCTTCGCTGAGCCGGTCGATGCCGCCCAACAGTGAGGTCAGGATTTCCGCTCGCTCGCTGGCCTCTTCGGCCGAGGGGCCGGCGCTGCCCAGAAAACGCACCTTTTCGATCCACACGTCATGCAGACTCTGTCCGCCCAGCGAGCGGATCTCCTGAGTCCAACGCTCGACGTCGGCCGCCAGGGTGGCGTAAACGGGACTATGCCCGGTCAGCTCGACGCGGGCCGCCAGCATGCGCTCTCCCGCCTGTCGGGCCGCCTCATCCAGGCGGTTGCGGACCGCGCTGAGCACCTCTTCGCTGTCGGAGGCTCCCGTCAGGTCCAGAGACAAGCGGCTCCAGCGCACCACGTCGACCGGGCGATGTTCCAAAGCGTTCACGATGCCGTCCTCGACGGTCACCAGCGTGACGCCCTTGGCGCCCTCTTCGCGGATGTGGCGCCCCTGAGTGTTCCCCGAGAAGACGACGTGCGGTTCGTCGCACAGCACCTCGCGCTTATGAATGTGTCCTAAGGCCCAGTAGTCGTAGCCGTGACGCTTCAGCGCCTCGACCGTACAGGGGGCGTAGCGCGCGTGGCCCTCTCGGCCGTCGGCGCTGGTGTGAAGCAGTCCCAGGTTGAAGTAGGCCTTTTCTGGAGCCGGGTAGCCCTGAGAGAGGTCGCTGGTAACTTCGGCGTGCTCGAACCCCTGGCCGTGGATGGCGACTCCGAATTTGTCCAGTAGCACGGTCTCGGGTTGAGCGACCGAGAGGGTGCGAACGTTCGGGGGCAGGTTCAGCTGGCGGGTGAGTTTGCTCTGCGCATCGTGATTTCCGCTGATCGCGATCACCGGGATACCAGCTTTGTCCAATCGGCTCATCTGACGGACCAGAAACTGAGCGGTGTTGTAGTCTTTCCAGTCGCCGTCGTAGAGGTCGCCGGCGATCACCATGAAGGCGACGGCTTCGTCAATCGCCGTCTGCACCAGGTTCTCCAGAGCTCGGCGGGTGGCGTTGCGCAGCGCCTCGACGGGGGCACCTTCGTAGCGAGAGAGGCCGCGAAGGGGGCTGTCGAGATGGATATCGGCGGCGTGGATAAAACGGAACACTGGCCGGGCAAGTTCTGCCTCGCGGGTCGGGCTCCCCTCCTGGTCTCCCGGGAAAAGCGAAGCGGCTCGCCCTTGTCGAC
>JAEXNA010000015.1 GCA_023447635.1 Vulcanimicrobiota bacterium
CTCCCCCTTCCGACCCGACTCCTCCCCCTCCCCTGGCCGAGAGCGTCCGTGAGACGACGGAGCCCCCCAAAGTGGAGGGCAAGGGCCGGGCCGAGAAGGCCCCGGAAGGTGGAGGCGACAACGCGCATCGACGCACCCTGCGACTGGCCGCCGACCGCCTGGATGCCCTGCTGGGGCTGGCCGGGGAAGCTCAGGTCGCCTCGGCCTGGCTGAGCGACTACTGCAGCGGCCTCTTGCGTCTCAAGACCCAGCAGTCCGAGCTTAGTCGAAAACTCTCCGAATTAGCCGAAGCGCTGCGCGACGGCCAGAGCGGGGCCGCCGTGGAAAGCCGGCTGCAGGGTGTCGAGCGACTGGCCGCCGACTGCTCGAACGGACTGCTCGACCGCATGGAGACCCTTTCGGGCTTTGACCGCCGGGTCTCCCGGCTCTCGAGCCGACTGCACGGCGAAATCGTGTCCAGCCGCATGCGCCCCTTTTCCGACCTTTCGGTCAATTTCCCCAGAGGGGTGCGCGACCTGGCCCGCACCCTGGGCAAAGAGCTGAATCTGGAGATCCACGGTCCGGAGACCTTAGTCGATCGCGACATCCTTGATCGCCTGGAGACGCCGCTGAGCCATCTGCTGCGAAACGCCGCCGACCACGGTATCGAATCTCCCGAAGAGCGCCTGGCGCTGGGCAAGCCGGCCCAGGGCACCATTCGCCTGCGAGCCGATCACCGGGGCGGTATGGTCTGTCTCGAAGTCGAAGACGACGGTGCCGGATTAGACTACGAAAAACTTCGCGCCACCGTGGTGCGCAAAGCGCTGAGCAGCCCCGAGATGGCTCAGCGGCTGAGCGACGACGAGCTCGAGCAGTTCCTTTTTCTACCCGGGTTCACCAGCAAGAGCAGCGCCAGCGAGATCTCTGGTCGCGGTGTAGGCCTGGACCTGGTGCGTTCGACCATCGTCGAACTTGGCGGTCAGATCCATCTGGAATCGCGCCCCGGCCAGGGGTTGCGCTTCCAGCTGATCCTGCCGCTCACCCTCTCGGTCGTCCAGTGCCTGAAGGTCAGCGTGGACGGCGAGCCTTATGCTTTCCCGCTGTCCCGCCTGGAATCGGTGATCGAGATCGGACACGCCGACATCGAGGAATTAGAGGGGCGCTACTACCTTCGCTCTCAAGAAGCGCCTCTGGTTTCACTTCGTCGGGCTCTGCAGGTGGGTGGCTCGGAGCCTTCTGTCGAAAGACTACCTGTGGTCATGATCGCTCATAACCGACGTCGCTTCGCACTGGCTGTGGAAGCCCTTCTGGGAGAAGGGAATCTGGTCGTGCATCGGTTGGATCCGCGTCTGGGCAAAGTGCCCAACGTCAGCTCGGCGGCCATCCTCGACGACGGCTGGCCGGTGCTGATCCTCGATGTCGACGACCTGGCCCGAAACATCGAACGCATGCTGGAAAGCTCGCCCGGCAGCGCAGCCGGCATGCATCGCCCCGGGGCCGATGCCGAACCGGTGGCCCGCAAACGAGTCCTACTGGTCGAAGATTCTATCACTGTTCGCGAGGTCGAGCGTCAACTGTTGGAGGGCATGGGGTTAGATGTCGAGATCGCCGTCGACGGCGCCGACGGCTGGAACGCCGCCCGACAGCGCGACTTCGACCTGATCATCAGCGACATCGACATGCCACGCATGAATGGCTTCGAACTGGTCGGCTTGATCAAATCCGACCCGCGATTGCGCGCCACCCCGGTCATGATCGTTTCCTATAAAGACCGCGAAGAGGATCGCCAGCGAGGGCTGGAAGCCGGCGCGGACTTCTTCCTTTCCAAAGGCAGCTTCCACGACCATACCCTGGTGGAGGCGGTGAAGGAGCTGATCCCCTGATGCGCATTGCTATTACCAACGACATGGCGCTGGCCGTGGAAGCGCTTCGACGCGTCGTGATCGCCTCGGGAGAACACCAGGTCGCCTGGGTGGCTCGCGACGGCCAGGAGGCGGTGGAGAAGTGTCGCGAGGACCGCCCCGACCTGATCCTGATGGACCTGATGATGCCGGTGCTCGACGGGGTCGAAGCCACTCGCGCGATCATGGCCGAATCGCCCTGCGCGGTTCTGATCGTGACCTCTTCGGTGAGTCGAATGGCCCCCAAAGTGTTCGAAGCGCTGGGCGCCGGCGCTCTGGATGCGATCAAGACTCCAACTCTGGGGCCCGACCTCGAGGGCTCCCGCCTGCTGGCCAAGATCCGCCAGCTGCGCCCTTTGATCGAGCGCAGGGAGCCAGCCTCGTCGCCCTTCGAAGCGGTGGATTTCAGCGACACCGCTCCGCGCCACACCCTGATCGTGCTGGGCGCCTCCTCGGGCGGCCCTGCCGCGCTCTGTCGCGTCTTACGGGGGCTGCCGCCGCTGGGCCAGGCCTCGGTTTTGCTAGCCCAGCATATCGACTTCGAGTTCATGCCCGGGCTCATGGCCTGGCTCTCGGCGCAGTCGGGAAAGTCCGTCACAGGGACCGAGGCCGGTCGCGCCCCGCGCCCTGGAGAGGTGCTCATGGCCTGTTCGGTGGACCATGTCTGCCTGACCCGACGCTCGACCATGACGCACTGCAAGGAACCGGAGGACTGTCCTTACCGACCCTCTATCGATGTGCTGATGCACAGTGTGGCGGCCCACTGGCCGGGCCCCGCTGTAGGGGTCATTTTGACGGGTATGGGCGCCGACGGCGCTGAGGGGCTTCTAGCCATGCGCTCTGCCGGCCACCATACTATTGCCCAGGACCGCGCCAGTTCCGCCATCTACGGTATGCCGCGCGCTGCTTTCGAAAGGGGCGCCGCAACCGAAGTGCTGCCGCTGGAGGCGATCGCGTCGGCCCTGGGAGGCTGGATGGCCGCCCAGTCCCGGACGACGACAAGGAGAAGTGAAGATGTCCTCATCTGAGTACAGCGCCGTCGTGCTGCTGGTCGACGACCAGCCGATGGTGGGAGAGATGGTCCGACGCAGTCTGGCCGGAGACCCCGACGTCCTGTTCGAGTACTGCTCGGACCCCACCAAGGCCGTGGAGACCGCCCTGCGGATCAAACCCACGGTGGTGCTGCAAGACCTGGTGATGCCTCAGGTCAGCGGACTGACATTGGTCCGCTTTTTCCGCCGTCACCCCGAGCTGCAGAGCGTGCCGATCGTGGTGATGTCGTCGAACGAAGACCCCGCCGACAAGGCCGAGGTGTTCGCTGCTGGAGCCAACGACTATCTGGTCAAGCCGCCTCACCGGATCGAGCTGCTGGCCCGTATCCGCTACCATTCCGAGGCTTACCGTTCGCAGCAGCGCCTGGTCGAGCTCAACGCCCGCCTGGAAGATGTCAGCCGGGCCAAAGGAGAGTTCCTGGCCACCATGAGCCACGAGATCCGGACCCCGCTCAACGGGATCCTGGGCGTGGTCCAGCTGCTCGAGCACACGCCGCTCAACCCCCAGCAGGAGAGCTATCTCGAGACCATCCGCTCGTCGGGCAAAGTGCTGCTGGCGGTGATCAACGACATCCTCGATGTCTCGAAAGTCGAGTCGGGCAAGCTGGTTCTGGAGAACATCGGGTTCGAGATGACCGATCTTCTCGAAGACGTCCTGCGCCTGATGGGCCCGACCGCCCAGGAAAAAGGGCTGACCCTGTCCGGCTATCTGGCGCCCACCGTTCCCGCCCGTCTGATCGGCGACCCGGTTCGCCTGCGCCAGGTGCTGTTCAATCTGGTCAGCAACGCTCTGAAGTTCACCCATCAGGGCGAGGTCACCGTGACGGTCAAGGGAGAGCCGGTCTCCGACGGCCAGGCCGCGATCGCCATCGAGGTTCGAGATAGTGGGATCGGGATCTCCCCCGAAGCCCAGCAGCGCCTTTTCTCCCCCTTCAGCCAGGCCGACGGAAGCACCACCCGCAAATACGGCGGGAGCGGACTGGGTCTGGTCATCGTCCGCCAGCTGGCCCGCCTGATGGGCGACGGCGAAGCGACCCTGCAGAGCGAGGTCGGCGTTGGCTCCGTCTTCACCGTCCGGGTAGGATTGGGTATCGAGGAGCAGGGCGAAGCGCCTGCGGCTCCGAGCGAACCGCTGCGCCTGGCGGTTCTTCACGAAAGCGTTTGGGCTGGCGAGCTAGCCCAACAGGTGGTCCGCGATCTCGGGCTGGAAGTTCGAAGCTTCGCCAGCCTCGCTGAACTGCAGACCTGGCTGGGCCAAGGCGAGGACCCCGCAGCTCTCCTTCTCTCCGAGGGCTCTCCCTCGGCCGAATCGGTACGCGAATGGGCCCAGGCGAACGGCTCACCCTCCGTCCTACGCCTGACCGCGCCCGGGATGGCCCAGCACCAGCCCTGGCCGATCAGCGCTCACGGGTTGGCCCAACTGCTCTGGCCCAGCGTTGAGGATACGGCCCCAGCGACCGAACCGTCTCAGCCTTCGATCCGCCCGAGCGGGCCGCTGACACGTCTGCTGGTGGCCGAGGACAATCCGATCAACCAGGTCATCATTGAAGGGCTACTCGAGCATCTGGGCTACGCCTGCGATATTGCTGGCGATGGGAATGAGGTGGTTCGGCGAGCCCTGGCGGGCGACTACCCCGTCGTCTTGATGGATGTCGAGATGCCTGGCCAGGACGGCTACGAAGCGACCCGTGAGCTGCGCAGTCGGGGCTATCAGCGTCCGATCGTGGCTATGACCGCCTACGCCATGGCCGAAGACCGCCAGCGCTGCCTGGACGCCGGGATGGACGATTTCCTGACCAAGCCGATCGAACTGCCCACTCTGGGCGAGACCGTCGGACGCTGGCTGCAATCCGCCGTCGCTTCGAGGCCCTAAAAACAAAGCGAGGGCTGGAAAAACCTTACGGATTTCCAGCCCTCGACGATCCCCTGTAGGGAGCAAGCGGGTCGGCCCTCCCTGGCCTGCGCCGCTGAGTGGCGCCCCGCTGCTCGGCGTCCCGTTTCCCCAAGCCGCCGGTCGAAGGTTACGCCTGCTCACCGGTCACCACCTGCGTGAATATCTCTTCTCGGAGAGGAGTTTTGGGGGATGTTTTGGGGATGCCGCTCCCCAAATGCCCGGCGCGACCGTCTATTTCTTCTCGAAGGCCACAGGGCGGCTCGCGCTGTCCGCCAGATTCGGCTTCAGGGCCCCCCACTCGGTGGTCAGGCCGTTACCGCCCTGTTTGAGGGTGAACAGCACCGTCCCCTTCGGGTAGGTCTTGCCGACGTTCTCTGCCCCGGCCGCGTCGTAGGCCACCACCAGGGAAGAGCCCTGAACTTTGGCCGTGCAGCGATAGCGAAGGTAGGTCTGAAAACCTTCCACTGCCAGCGTCGTGCCCGAATCCGCCACCTTCAGGGTGTAGGTCCAGTTCTGGTTCGGCTCGGCGTGTTCGAAAAACTCGTAGCTACCGATCCACTGGTTCGCTGCCAACGCCGGTAGCACAAAAAGGGCCATGATGGCCAAAATCGCCTTTTTCATCCCTTCGGCTTACCCGCCTCATCCCTCGCTCCTGCCCGGAGCCTCGAGCTGTATCCTCGCTCTATCCGATGGAATGCCCCGCCGCGCCCCCCCCTGATGCTAGGCCGGAAAGCGCGCGAGGCTAAGCTCGCTCTCGAAATGCTTAAGTTCGATTGTCCATCCTGCGGTAACAGTCTCTTCTTCAACAACCAGCGCTGTCTGCGCTGCGACACCGAGGTCAACTTCTCGCCTCGCAAGCTGAACTTCGTGGTCGCCGAGGATAGCCGCGAGTGCCGTAACCGCACCGAGCACGGAGTCTGCAACTGGCAGACCTCGGGCGCCGACGACCTCTGCCCCTCCTGTCGCAAGAACGAGATCATCCCGGACCTGTCCGTTGAGGGGAACAAGGACCGCTGGTCGGCTCTAGAGGAGGCCAAGCGCCGCCTGCTGTTCTCGTGTCTTCAGCTGAACCTGCCGCTCGACGGAGTGAGCTTCAAGTTCCTAGCCTCGACCCCCGACGAGCCTGCGATGACCGGTCACGCCGACGGCCTGATCACCATCAACATCGATGAAGCCTGTTCGGCCTCCCGTGAGGCCGCCCGCCAAAACATGGAGGAGAAGTATCGCACCCTGGTAGGACACTTCCGCCACGAGTACGGGCACTACTACTGGGATCAGGCCGTGCTCACGGACCCTCAGCGTCTGGCCCGATGCCGCCAACTGTTCGGCGACGAGCGCGCTGATTATCAGGCCAGCCTCAAAGAGCATTACGCCGCCAAAGAGGGGCAGACCGACGAGTCAGACGAGTCCGAAGCCCCGCCCGAGCACGTCTCCGACTACGCCCAGGCGCATCCGTGGGAGGACTGGGCCGAGACGTTCGCCCACTACCTGCACATGCGCGACGTGCTGGAGACGGCCGAAGAGTTCGGACTGGCGCCGCGCCCTGTGGAGGCGGGTTTCGACTTCGCTCACGGCCTGCTCGAGTGGCAGCGGCTTTCCGTAGCGTTCAACGAGATCAACCGCTCCATGGGGCACCATGACCTGTATCCGTTCACCATCTCGGAAGCGATCGCCGAGAAGCTAGAGTTCGTCCATCAGGTGATCACGGGCGGGTCGCCCGCCTCGCAGGCGCCCGCTCCCGTGCCGGTGACGGCCTAGCGCTCGAAATGTCGGCCCCTGAGGCGGGTTAGCAGTTCTGCAGTTTTTCCAGTACGAAGACCGGGATGGTGCGCTCGGTCTTGGCCTGATAGTCGTTGAAAAACGGCATCTCGGCTGCCTGCTGGTCGAACAGGCGCTGGCGCTCCTCTCCCTCGGCCTCTTCGGCGCGGGCGCGGAACCGCTCGGTGCCCACTTCGAGCGTGACATCCACCTGCGCTTTGATATTGTGGTACCAGTCGGGATGGCGCGGCGCTCCCCCGTACGAGGCGATGATCACGATGCGGTCGCCGTCGCGGCTAAAGACCAGCGGATTGATCCGCTCCTTGCCGCTTTTGGCGCCCATCGTGTGCAGCAAGAGCACCGGCTTCCCCTCGAAATCGCCGCCCACCACGCCGTTGTTGGCGCGGAACTCCTCGATGACCCTCTGATTCCAGCTGTTGAATTGATCTTTATCCATAACCCGGGGCATTCCTAACTCCAGGCGACCTCCCTTCCGGCCACCTCCAGCGCAAGGAGGCTAATGTGCCGGTACCAAAGGCCTCCCCATGATCGATCTTCGCTCCGACACCGTGACCCAACCTACCGAGGCGATGAGGATGGCCATGGCCGAAGCGCCGCTGGGAGACGACGTCTACGGAGAAGACCCGACCGTCAACGCTTTAGAGGCGCTGGGTGCCGAACTTCTGGGCAAAGACGCGTCGCTGTTCGTGCCCAGCGGGACGATGGGCAATCTGATCGCCCTGCTGGTTCACGCCCCGCGCGGCAGCGAAGTGATCCTGGGCGACGAGTGCCATATCTACCACTATGAACAGGGCGGAGCTTCTGCTGTTGGCGGCCTGGTGATGCATCCTGTACCGACGGGGCTAGATGGCGGCCTGGCGCTCGACGACCTCGAGCGGGCTATCCGCCCCCGAGGCGACGTCCACTCGGCCTGGCCGGGGGTGATCTGCCTCGAGAATACCCACAACCGGCGTGGCGGCGCAGTGCTCGACCTGCCCTACCTCGTTTCGGTTCGGGACCTGGCCGACAGCCATCAGATACCGCTGCACCTCGACGGAGCGCGTCTGGCCAACGCTGCCGTAACCACCGGTCGCTCGATGGCCCAACTGGCCGGGCCGTTCCATTCCGTCCAACTCGACCTCTCCAAGGCGCTGGGAGCGCCGGTCGGAGGCCTGGTCGCCGGCTCGCACAGCTTCGTGCTGCAGGCGCGACGGATGCGGAAACTGCTGGGGGGAGGGATGCGGCAGGCAGGGGTGATCGCGGCGGCCGGCATCGTGGCGTTGAGCGAGATGGTCGACCGCCTGGCCGAGGACCACCAGAGGGCGCGCAATCTGGCGGAGGGGCTGGAGCGGATCGACGGGGTCGAGGTCGACAGGACCAGAGTCCCATCGAATCTCGTCCTTTTTCGCCTGAAGCAGGGCTCGAACTCCGCCTTCCTGGCCCTTATGAAAGAGCGCGGCGTCCTGCTGGGCGAGATCGGCTCTGGCAACCTTCGCATGGTGACGCACTACGGCATTTCCGACGACGCCATCGCGACCACCATAGAAACCGTTCGCGCCCTTCTTAGCTAGCCTTGCCCCTGCTGGAACCGTCGTAAGAATGGGAGAAGTTCGGATTGGTGCCGGTCAGGGAGATGAACTGCATCTGCAGCCAGAGTAGCGGGTTGTTGCGAGCCTTGGAGCGCTCCCAGGGTGCGCCGGTCCAGAAATTGAAAACGTAGATGCTACCGCCAGTCAAAGCGAAAGCAACGACAAGGAGCAGAAGCAGGATCAGGGAGCTGCCCTCGCCGCTCTCTTTGCGCGCCTCGCCGTAGCTAAGGATAGGGTAAGCCGAGAGCAGAAAAGGGACGAGGGCGGACAGAAAAAATTTTCCCATCGTCGTGATGCAGCCACACCCCGAGGCGGATTGGCGAATGGCTATCTTCACCGTTTCTTGAGAGAGGTCCAGACTTTTACCGCAGCCCGGCTGGCGTAAGAGAACGCCCGGCTCTTGCCTTCTCCTTCCAGGACGTGGGTGCCAGCGCTCGTCAAGCTCAGCTCTGGCGAGTAGACGATCACCTCGACGGCCAGCCCCTCGGAAGCTAGCCCCGGGAGGTCTTCGGGCTGGGTCAATGCGCCGCCGCAGAAGTAGCGAACCGTTGACGGTCCCTGCCGGGCCGCCACTTCGACCAGGACCGGGCGGCGAAACGTCGGTTCCTCGATCAGGTAGCTTGTTCGCGCCTTGCCCAAAATCTCGGTCCGCGGCTCTCCGGCGACGTCGATCACCCGTGCCCGCAGGCTTTCCGTCATCGCGGCAACCGGCGCTGCACCGAATCTGCCAAGCGCGAGCGCCTCGTCACGCGGGTTCCGTGGCAGCCCGGAACAAGAGAAGAGAAGCCAGGGCGCGTTGCGACGAAGCTCCTCGATCTCGCTGGAAAAGTTGGGCCCTGCAAGTGTCAGGCGAAGCGAAACGGGCCCGGCAGGGACCGCACCCGGTTCGGAACACCCTAGGAACCACCCGCCGTCCTCCGACTGCCCCCGCAGCTCCCAGGATTCGTAAGGCGATCCCTGTAGGAAAAGAAGCAGAGGCTGAAGCTCAGCGTCGCTCGATCCCAGCGGACCAGAGCGGTTCGTCCAGGGACCGGCCGCCTCGAGAATGAGCCGCTCTTCCTCCTCGGAGACCTTCAGCGACGAGGCGCCAAGGCGGTGGAGAAGGCGCAGAAAGTGAGGGATGATAAGGTGGGGGTACTGCTCGAAGAGAGAGCCCAGGGAGGCGCGCAGCCGCTCAGGGGCCAGCGTGAACTCTCCCGGCTCTATTTTGCCTGCAGATTCCGCGTAGAGCCGTTCCAGGTAGCTCGCCGCACCGTCATCCTCTTTCATACCGGGTCCCCCAAGCTAAGTCTCAGTACCCGTTGCGGACCGCCATGCGCAGGACCCGAGTCGCCACTCGGGGCACGTCCAGCAGTTCTGCCTCGCTGTAGCCGGGACCGCGCAGCGTCATGATCTGGCCGTCCGGCCAGTACCAGGTCGCGTTGGGCGAGCCGACCAGATTGGTCATCACCCGCCCGTTGGGCCAATACCAGGTAGCGTTGGCCGACCCCGCCATGTTCGAGAGCACGCGTCCGTTCGGCCAGTACCAGGTCGCCGTGCGCGAGCGGTAGAGGTTGGTCGCCAACTGGTTATTCCGGTAGCGGACCGTGGCGTTGTCGCGAGGGCGTGAGAAGTCCAGCATGTCGCCTAACGCCTCCATGAGGTCGAGCGATTGACGTAGCCCCTCCTCCTCGGCTAGTACCTGCGGGGGAAGCAGAGCAGCGAGGGGAAGAAGGGCGGCCTGGGCAGCAGCCATTTGCAAGAAACGACGACGGTTCATCCCCCACGGTTCCTTCACCGCAAAGACGCTCCTCCCGACGAAGAATCGCAGCCCCGCGCGCCCTAGTCGCCTCGGAAGCCAACCACGCGCGCGCTCAGCCTGGAAGGCTCGCTGGAGAACCCCGCCCACCCATCGCGCACCTCGCCAGAAGCCAGAAAATCGTAGCTCAGACTGGCCTTCTCCTCTTCGGCCCCTCCACTCGAGACCTCGATCTCCAGCGCCTGAGCCGTCTGGTCGCCGCTATTGGTGACCGTGACGGGGACCAGATAGCCCGAAGGAGATGGAGCCGCCTGACCCAGCCGGATCTCGATGGCCGGCGGGCGCCCCTGGTCGGTCCGAGCGTCGTGGAAAAGGAAGCCCACTACGCCCAGAATCATCACGCAGGAGAGCCCGAAAACCAGCCACTCCAACCAGCTTTTCTCTTCGCTGACCACGCTCATCGGATCAAGATCTTTCCAGCCGCAGCGCCCATCGAAGCCGCCACGCTTAGCACGACCGTCATGGCCAGCACCGCAGGCGGCGCCATCCCGTCGAAACGGCCGAACAGAAATAGGATGGCGGCCGAGCAGACAAAAGCGACCGCGTAAGAGATGACCGAGCCGAACACCAACCGCACCGGGACGGAATGGCGCGGCTCCTGGTCGGTGTCGAGCAAGTCGGAAAACACCATCACCAGCACTCCTAAAAGCAGCGAAACTATCACCATCCCCAGCAACCGCCAGGAACTGTTTTCCAGCGCGAGCACCACGATTTCGTCCGTGGGCGCGATGTTGGTCGCCAGCACGACCGCTCCACAGGCCGAAAGACTCAGCACTCCAAGGAAGTCCTTCGGCCGGGCGCCGCTGCTCTCATCCTCTTCCGGGTCGCTATCCAACTGCCCCAATTGAGAAGTGCCGATGGAGATCCCGATAGCCACCAGGGTGGCCTCTACCACCACCTTCCCCACCACCTCGCGCCAGGAGTCGCCCGGCTCGATCCGCCCCAGCAAGAAGAGAAAGCCCGCCGACACCAGCAGCCCCAGCCCCAACTCCTCGACCGAGTCGATCGCCACTCCGGCCCAGGTCTCGTCTCTGCGGACCCCGGCGTAGGTGTTGTAGGCCAGCAGCAAGAGAAAGGTGAAGCCCAGCAAGATCAGGATGCGCTCGCTGCGCAGTTGGAATCCGGCCCACCACACCTCCATGGTGTAGAGCAGCGGGATGGAGAAAATCAGCCCTCCCACGATCCCTCGGGCGTACTCGCGTAACGACTCTCTGACAGGTCTCACTGCGACCAGAGTTTCCCCTTTCCGGCCTTTTTCCTGGACACCTTGACACTGTAACATGACAGTGTTAGAAATGCGTTATGAACCGCACCTGGAGTCTTCAAGAGCTCGCCGAGGAAAGCCAGCGCTATCTTAGCGATGACGGCGATTCTCGGCGCGTTCAGTGGAAGCCGAACGGGCGGCAGATCCGCTACTACTCGACCCTGGGGCTGCTGGACAAGCCGGACACCGAGAACGGCCGCACCGTATGGTACGGCCCTCGCCACCTGCTGCAGCTGCTGACCATCAAGCATCTGCAAGGCGAGGGGATGACCCTCTCCCAGATCCAGCGCGCCACGGCGGGAAAAACTCCCGAGCAGCTGCGACGACTGCTGAATCTGCCCGACGACTTCCTGGGCGAGCTTCATAACAGTGTTACGAAGCCTCCGTCCCCCCGCCGCGAAGCCGCCTTCTGGGCAGCCCGGCCGACCGCCTCACCCCCTCACCCCTCGGGGCCTCGCTTCCGCCATTCATGGCAGGCCGAGCTCTCCCCGGGAGTCACCCTGACCTTGGACGACCATCAGGCTTCGGCCTTGACCGACGAAGAGCGAGACGAACTGGCTCGAGAATTCGCCCAGACCTGGCGAAAACTGCACGAAAAGAGGATGAAGGACCAACCATGAGCACTCAAACCAGCGAAAAGCGAACCGGAATGCTGAAAGCCGGAGACGCCTCCCTGCCCCTCACCGACATGGAGATCAGCGGCGTCATCACGGGCCTCCTGCACCGCACCAAAGTCTGTCAGACCTTCCTCAACGACCACGCGGTGCCGCTGGAAGCGATCTACACCCATCCCCTGCCGCCCCGCGCTTCTGTGCACGGCTTCCGTCTGGTGGTTGGCGACCGGATCATCGAAGGGTCGGTGCAGGAGCGCGGCGCCGCCCGTCAGGCCTACGCCCAGGCCGTGCAGCAGGGTCATCGCGCGGCCCTGATGGAGGAAGAGCGCTCCGACATCTTCACCACCACCGTAGGCAATATCGCCCCGGGCGAAACGGTCAGCATCACCTTCGAACTCAGCGGCCCGCTCGAGTTCCTCCAGTCCACCGCCTCGCTGAGGTTCCCTCTGGTCGTGCCCGAAGTCTACATCCCCGGCGACGCCCTGGGCGGTGGGGACGTCGGTGACGGCGTCGCCGCGGACACCGACTCGGTGCCTGACGCCAGCCGTATCTCTCCTCCCCGCCTTCCCCACGGCGCGGCCAACCCGGTCAACCTGAAGCTCTCGTTCCAGGTCGACCCGGCCGGACTGAAGCTGGAGAAGGTCGACTCGCTCTGCCATTTCGCTAAGGTCCGCACCTCCAAAGATGGACTTCATCACGTCTCGCTGCTGCCCGGCGTCGAGAGGTTGGACCACGACTTCGTGCTCCGCCTTCAACTAGAGGAAGGCAGCCTGCAGACCACCCTGATCCAGGACCCTCAGAGCGGGGCGTTCGCGCTGACCGTGGTGCCGCCGCTGGGAGCCGGAGCCAAATCGGCCCCGCGCGACCTGGTGATTGTCCTGGACCGCTCCGGATCGATGCAGGGTTGGAGCATGACGGCGGCTCGACGCGCTGCCTTGCGGATCGTGGAAAGCCTGACTCCGAGCGACCGCTTTGCCCTGATCGCTTTCGACGACCGGAACGAACTGATGGACCGCCAGATGGTGGTGGCCGACCTGCGTAATCAGCAGATGGCGGCGGAGTTCCTGGCCGGGGTCGACGCCCGCGGCGGCACCATGGCGTGTCCCGCGATCGAGCAAGCGCTGGAGCTTCTGAAGGGCGAAAGCTCGTCGGACAAGACGATCCTGTTCTTGACCGACGGCGATGTCGGCAACGACGCCGAACTGGTGGTGCGCTCGGCTTCGGGTGTGCGCGTCAGCACCGTGGGCATCGGACAGAACAGCCGCGAGGGCGTGCTGCAGAGCATGGCCCGCACCAGCGGCGGCCTCTGCACCGTGATCCCCGAAGAGAGCACTCTGGAAGAGTCGCTGCGCCACCTGCACCAGCGTCTCGGTCGGCCTCACTGGATGGGACTTCATCTCGTAGGGCCGAAGGTGGAGGGACAGGCGCCCCGCTTCTGGGACGTCTGGGAAGGCGTGCCGACGACCTTCTTCGGCCGGGCCGACGGTGTGGGCGACGAGGTGACGGTGGAGGGTTGGCTGGCTTCGACCGGTCAGCACGAGCAGAAGGTGGTCGTGCAGCAGCGTGACGACTTGGTGATCCATCGCTCCTGGGCGCGCGCCCGCTTGCTCGACCTCGACGACCTCTGGACGGTGGGGAAAGCAACCCAGGAAGAGCTAGTGGCGCTGTCCGTCGAGGCTCAGGTGCTGTGCCGCTTCACCGCTTTTGCTGCTATCGACCTGACGGAAAAGGTCGAGAATAGCGACCAGCGGGCGACCGTGGTGCAGCCGGTCGAGCCGACCCTGGCCGAGAGCAAGAAGATGTCCGCCCCGGTGCTCGGCCAGATAAGACTCGGCTCCATGCCCAAACCCGCGCCAGGCGGTGGCGGCATGCTTTCGAGAAAGCGCAGCGTGATGCCGATGGCTCCGATGGCGTCGGCTCCTGCTCCCGCGCCCTGCGCTCCGCCGCCGCCTCCCTCGCTTCAGGACGACCAATCTGGTTCTCTGTTCGACGACTCGCTCGGAGCCGACGCCTTCTCCGTCCCCTCCTACGAAGCCGCTCCCGCGCGCTACGAAGAGATGGACGACGGCTTCCGCGGCGACCCGTTCGACGCCCAGCCGGCTCCCGAGCCGATGGCCGAAAAGGAAGCGTCCGACCGGAACGTGTTCCACAAGCTGAAGGACGTGTTCTCTCCGAAAGAGGCGGTTAGCAGAGCCGAAAAGACTCTGGCTGCTCCCAGGACCTCGGTCTGGCAGGCGCTCCTGGAACTGCTGAAGCAAGCCCGAACCGTCTTCGGCTCCGAGCGAGTCGCCCTGCTGCAAAGGATGGCCGACCAGCTGGGGCAGCACGCCCGAAGTGCCGAGGCAGCTCAGCACGATGCCACCATCCGCGAAATCATGTCGCTGCTGGTCGATCTCCAACATCAGGTCCAGGACGGCCAGGAGGACGAGGCGGACTGGAACACCCTGACCGCCGTGCTCGAATCGCTGGCCTGATCCCTCCCCCAGGTCTGAGCCCCCGGAACCGACCGCCCGTCGGGTCCGGGGGCCTTTTTTGTGCTCATCCGACCTTCATAGGAAACTGGAGGGTTAGAACGAGCAAGCAGGAAGCCTCCGCGCATGCTGGCCGCGCCCGAACTCTTACCTCCCTTCGTCCGTTTCTCCAACCTTCTCTACCGCACCGCCCACGGCTACGCCGTCCCGGGCAGCCTGGAGGAGGGGCGGGAGCGCTTGCTCGAGGATCTGCAAGAGCTGCGCCAGCGACTAGCCTGGGAGCTTCCGCTCATCTGCGGCTACTCGCTGGGCCCCACCCTGGGTCACCAGACCGCCAAAGCGACGGAAGCGCTGATCGCTTTCGCCGAGCAGCCGCTCCATGGCGACGTGCAAGCGCAGTTCGTGCCCAAACTCGAAGCGCTGCTCAACAGCCTGCGCGAGACCGAGGTGCTGCGCGCCCAACTGCCGGTGTTCTCGGACGTGCGCGCCTTGAGCGAGATGCTGATCCTGGCCGACGCTCACCTGCAAAGTCTGATCGACGCCACTCCGCTGATGCAGCGCCTGCCGCTGCTGATGGACTGGGTCGAGCGCACCGCCACCGACTGGACCACCTATAAGCGCCTGTTCCCCGACCAGGAGTACGCCGTGGATCGCGTCATGGCGCTGATCGCGGTGATGCGCCAGGGCCTCGGTGGCATCTACCTGTTCCTCCAGGGCGAGGCCGAAGAAGGCCTGAAAGAGGGGTTGGAGGGGATCCTGCGGGCCAGCCAGAGCATGGAGCCGTCGGCCGAGACCCGCTTCCACACCGAGTCCGAAAGAGTCGAGTTCTCTCCTGACCTGAGACTGGAACGTGCCTGGCGGGGCGCCGACTGGGAGGACTGGCAGAACAGCTCGCTGCCAGCTCATCTGCTGTCGTTCTATCAGGAGACGATGCGCAAGCTGGACAGCCTGTCCAACAGCACGCTGATGCCGTACTCCTTGCTGGAAGAGGCCAGCCCTCTGCTGGCCGGGATGGAAGACCGCCTGACCGAAAGCTTCGACCGGATCTGGCGCTCGGCCGTGCCCGCTCCAACTCCAACCGCAGGGCCCGAAATCCCGACCAAAGACGGAGACGGCGAAGGCGGGTCCGAGAGCTCCGAAGAGTCCCCCTCCAGTGAGCCCGCCCCGGAGGCGCTCCCCGATCCGTTCCTGGGGCCGGACGGCGAGCGGCTCACACCCCGACAGGCCCGCGCCCACGCGCTGGCCGAACTGGAAACGTGCCGCCGAGAGTTGGCCGAATTCGAAGAGAAGGTCCGCGCCCACCGGGAAGAGCAGCGCGATCTCGACCGCTTCGAACTCTTCTCATCCACCGCCGCCCTGCTCGAGTCGGTCCTGCTGGAAGCGGTGCCCGATTCCTATCTGCAAGACCTAGCCACGCTGCTAAGCGAAGAGCGGCAGAAGGTGCAAGACGTGATCGAAGAGACCGCCGAGGTCGCCACCGAAAACGAGCAGCCGGTGGATGAAGGCGCCCTGGAATCGGCCTACGACGCGGCCGGCCAGAACGAAGCCGCGGCCGGCCTGCTAGAGGAGTATCTGCAGGATGGCGACCGCCTGAAGCTACTGATGGCTTATGAGGCGTTCCTCCAGCCGTTCCGCACCCTGGCCGGGTTCGCCGTGCCGGAACAGGTCGTCATCGAAGAGCCGACCGAGCAGGTCTGCCCTTTTTGCCAGACCCGCGCCGTGATGGAGGGCGGGCGCTGCCCGTCCTGTCGCCGTATCCTCGATCTTTCGCAGCAGACCCCGACCACCATCGGGGGGCCTTCCACGCAGATCGGGTCCAGCTACCTGACCTCGCTGGACCAACGCACCAGCGACCTGGGTGCCGACGCGCCCGCCGACGATCTGGTGACCGAATGGAGCGGACTCAGTATCCATTTCCTGGATATGCGCACGGCAGCGACGCAGGGCGGCCAGGAAAAGGAGACCCTGGAACTGCTCTCCGAGTTGTCCCAGCAGTGCCGTCAGGTAGCCAACTCGCTGCCTCGGCGAAGCCCCTCCTATGCAATTCTGAGGGAGCCCCTCATCTTAGGTTTGTCTCAGCTCGAACAAAAGGTAAAAAACTTGTAAACTGTTTGACGAGAAACCCCGAATTTCCTAATATTTAGCGTAACAGAATTTGTTTGATGGGAGTGTTGAGGGACCTTGATTTCTGGTAACTACGGATTTGGTTTTGGTGTCGTCGGTGGGAACAGCTTCGCGATGGGCGGGCTGTCTCAGAATTACGGTGGGTTCTCTTCGATGGGCCAGCAGATGTTCAACCTCGGCGGCAACGGCTACGGCTGTTTCCCCGGCTTCCAGGCTCCCCCGCAGTTCGGCAACGCCTGCTGCGGCTACATGGGACAGAGCCCTCAGTTCGGCAACTGCGGCTTCGGTCCGTTCCCGGGCGGAAACTACGGCGGTGGCTACGGCGGTCAGTTCGGCGGCGGCTTCGTAGCCGGTCAGGTCGAATTCGGACAGCTTCAACTGCCGGGCGAAACCAACAAGATGTGGGACGTCTGGTTCGACTCGAAAGACGGTCAGAAGACCGTGCAGCGCTCCCCTATCGTGCTCGACCTGAACAAGAACGGTCAGGCCGACATCACTGGCAAGAACATCCTGGGCGACGGCAAGATCGACGGCCCCACGACCATGTTCGACCTGGACCCCGATAACATCAGCTACGAGTTCAAAAGCCAGCAGCGTCGTCCCGGCAGCGGCGCCCCTTCGGTGAAGGGCGGCTACTGGGTCAACGACAAGGGCGAGAAGGTCAAGAGTGGACCGCCCAAGGGCACCCAGAAAAAATACGACGGCTACAAGTACATGGACGCCAAGGGCAACCTGGTCGGCGAAATGAAGGACGACGGACTCTACCACTACGGCAAGCAAGAAAAACGCGAGCAGACCGAGTGGCTGAAAAAGAACGGCGGCGACGGTTTCCTGGTTGCCGACTATAACGGCGACGGTCAGATCAACGACGCCACCGAACTGTTCGGTACCGAAGGCAAAAACGGCAAGAAGTACGCCAACGGCTACGAAAAGCTGGCCGACCTGCACGACAAGAACCGTGACGGCAAGATCAGCGGCGCCGAACTTGCCGGACTGCAGGTCTGGAAAGACACCAACGCCGACGGTAAAGTTCAGAAGGGCGAACTGCAGACGCTCAAAGAGCACGGCATCACCTCGTTCGATGTCTCGAACTACAACGCCAAGACGATGGAAGGCAGCTTCGGCACCAACGAAAAAACCATCCCCTACATGAATATGTCGCTGGTCGGCGGCTCCTTCGGGGGCAGCTACGGTGGCGGCTTCGGCGGCGGCTGGGGCGGCGGTTTTGGTGGAGGCTTCGGC
>JAEXNA010000216.1 GCA_023447635.1 Vulcanimicrobiota bacterium
GTTTGACGCCGACTCCGAAGAAGCGCCGTTAGTGGTGCCCGGAGCGGGCGTGGTGCCTTCTTCGCCAAGATGGGGCAGGAAAAATCCTCGATTTGGCGTGATCCGGTGCAGGAACCGCAGAGATGGAAAATAATTACACCCGACATCTCCAAAATCACAGGTAGAACTATGTCCACAGGTATTGAAACCCCCTTCGCCGACCTCATCGCTAACGCTGAGGCGAGCTTCGCAGAAAAGAACTGGGAGAAGACCATCGAGCTTCTCAACCAGGCCCGTAAGGTCATGCCCGAGGAGACCGCTCCCCAGGAATCCGAGCGGATCCACTACACCCTCGGCCTTTGCTTCAACGAGCTGGATAAGCCGTCGGAAGCCAATCCGCACCTGAAAAAGGCCCTGCGACTGGCGGAAGTGCACGAGCACGAACTTGGCCAGGCCCGCGCTTTCGAGCAGCTGGGCAACGCCGCTTACAAGAAAAACGATCACCGCAGCTCCATGGCCTACTTCCGGGCCGCGCTGGCCATCTATCGCAAGAACGACGACAAGGCCGGACTGGCGCGCACCTTGCGCGACCTGGGTTCGCTGCAGAGCGACCTGGCCCAGGACGGCGAGGCCGAGCACAACTTCAACGAGGCCAAGGGCTTCTTCAAGGAGCTCGAGGACCTCGAAGGTCTGATGGCCTGCGTTACCAACGTCGGCCTGCTGCACTACCGCAAGGGCGGTCCCGCCGCCGCTGTGGCGGTGTACGAGAAAGCTTTCGACGAGGACCAGGTCAGCCACTACCTGATGCTCAACAACGCCGGGTTCTTGAAGCTAGTCACCCACGACTACAGCAAGGCTCGCGAGTTCCTGACCAAGGCCGAGGAAGACCTGAACGTCCGCGGCGCTTCCGACGATAACGCCGCTCTGCTGTACCTGAACCTGGCCATCACCGATGCCCTGGAAGAGCAGTACGAGAGCGCTCTGACCCACCTGAACAAGGCGCAGGACTACTTCGAGCAGTACCCCGACGGTCGCGCCGTGGAACTGGTGCTGTGCGCCAACAAGGAAGAGCGGGAAAAAGGCTTCGAGCCGTTCCTGGTGGTGGAAGACGCCCATAAGGACGGCGTGATCGCGATGAACCGCGCCGCCATCCTGGCTCGTCAGAACCCCGACAACCTGGACGCCGCTTTCGAAGAAGCCCAGAAGGGCGTCGAAGCCGACCGCAGCCTGGCTTACCCCTACTACGGTCTGGGCTGGCTGTATCTGCGCAAAGGCGACGACCAGTCCGCTACCAGCAACTTCAAGCGGGCGGCCGGTCTGGACCCCAACAACGAGATCCTCAAGAGCGCTTTGACCGCCGTCAACCCGTTCATCGACCAGAAGGTGGGCCGTAACGAAGCCTGTCCTTGCGGTTCCGGGAAGAAGTTCAAGAAGTGCCACGGCAAGGCCTAAAAGGCGACAAACCCGAGGGGCTGAGCAAAAGAGAGCGAGTTCTTCGCGCTTTTGCCGGGGCCGAGGTGGACCGACGTCCGTTCACCTTCTGGCACCCCTTCGGGTTGTCTCACATGAAGGCCGACTCGTTGACCGCTGCGGGTATTACCTTCGCGGCGGTCTACGGGGTGGATCTGCTTCGTATGCCGACGGTCAAGGATCTGCCGCTGCCCGCGCAGTCCTCGCTGGACCGGCCTCACGATCTGACCACCATCGAGCCGCTGACGCCCCGTTCGGGCTTCTGGTCCGAGCGGATCGAGGCGTTCAAGTCGATGGTCAAGCTGGCCGATCGCAAGATCGCCATCTTCGAGAGCGTGGCCGACCCGCTAACCGCCCTGAGCTGGCTTTGCCCGCCCGAGATGATGGTCAGCGCCGAGCGGAGCCATCCCACCTTCCTGGACAAGGCGCTGGCCACGGTCGCCGAGGGCTACCGCGGCTACCTGCGCGCCTTGCTGACCGAAGCTAAAATCGACGGCGTGGTGATCGAGGTTGGCTCGGCCACCTTCGAGGACCGCGAACCAGAGGACTTCAGTTCGCTGGTCAAGCCCCATCTTCTGAGCATGCTCGAAGAGATTCGCTCTCTGGGCGACGCTCCGATCTGGCTGCAGGCGACCGGCAAGCGGGTCTACTTGAACCCCTTGCTGGATCTGCCCCACGACATGCTGTCGTGGTCGCATCTGCAGCACGGGCCGTCTCTGGAGAAGCTGCCTCGCGGGCACAAAGGCGGACTCGCCGGGGGTCTCAACGAGAAGTTGCTGGAGCGCGCTTCCTATCAGGATCTGCGACGTCTGGTCGAAGACGCTCGGAATATGCCGGTGCGTCTGCTCTGCCCGGGCGACGCTCTGCCGGCGGACATCGCCCCCAGCAAGCTGGAGGGTCTTTCGAACTTCCTGGGCAAGCGCGACCGGATTCCCGAGACTTCGCCCGCCGGAGCTCGACCCGAACCGATCATCGACGAGCCCTAGCCTTCGTGGGCCGGCTTCATGCCGGGCTTTCAAATCAAAGAGGACCAGCCTGCAGGCTGGTCCTCTTTAATTTTCTGAGGGGAGGTTGGCTCCCGGCTCGTTGAGGAGTGAGCTTGAGCTCACCAGCAGCTGAGCCGGCTCGTGGGAGAGCGAGCTTGGGCTCACTGGCTAATGAGCCGTCCTAGCGGCGGGCTTTGAGCATCCGGGTGTAGAGGTCGGTGGAGGCCAGACCCTGCAGCACGAGCAGGGCGAGCAGAGCGTAGATAGGCACGTGCACCGCCTGGATCGCGGCGCGGCTGATCAGCTCCGCCTCGAGCGGGGTCCCGGCCACGTAGCGACTGGTGAAGTAAGAGACCAGGAGTACGGAAGTCAGCGCTTTGGTCACTCCGAAAATCAGGAGCAGCCTGAGATAGGCCAGGCAAGAGGCCCACCAGGTCAGGGGTGGCAGCTGGTTCGAGGGCGGAAGCGGCTCGCCTTTCTTCGTAAGCTCTAGCTCTCGCGGAGCCACTCTTCGCCAGGTCAGGGGGTCGCGTCCCCAGGTGGCCAGACCTGGCAGCATCGCGGTTAACCCCTGGGTCAGGGTGAAACCGGGAAAAAACGGACCCGAGGGATGCAGAGCGAAGTTGATCAGGTCGGTCAGGCAGCCTACCGCGAACCCTGTGCGCGGACCGATCAGCATGCCGCCCAGCAGCAGCGGGAACCCCATAAACTTGAAAGCCGAACCGGGAATAGTCGGCAAATAGGCGACCAGAAAGGTGAGGGCCGCAAACATGGCCGCCACCGAGGTTCGCAGCGCTGTGGCCCGGGCGTTCATGGGAAAAGGTTTCGGGTTTTCTCCCCAGAACCCCGCAGGATGCAACATGAAGATGGCTGGTTTGATGGGCAGGGGCTAGACTTGCTGCGCGAAGAGTTCCTGGACCACCACGAAGGCTGGAAAAAGTACATCGAAGATGGACAGATCACGGCCGAAGAGATCCTGGACCAGGAGAATCGGATCGTCTCTATGCTGCGGGTTCTCGAACCAGCCGTCGACCCGGCGATCCACAAGCAGTTGACCGACATCCTGCTCGAGTACGAAGTGCTGGTGAACATGGCGTTGATCCACTACCCGTCGGTGATGGACAGCGAGCAGTACTGGTCCCTGACCCTCGCCGACCACGACGAGGAGTAGCCTCGAAATGTATTCCGATTCAGGCCTTATCGCGCGACGTAGCCCGGAGCGACTGGCCTGACGGCAGCGAATCTTCCCCTGGGCGGACGATACGCACAGTCTGACCGCGCGTAGGCTGCCTTGGCGCGAGCGTGACCCTTCGCTGCCCACGCGGCTTCAGTCAACCTCCCCCGAACCCGGTTGAAGGTGAGCCGTCTCGTCCGAGAGTGAGCTCAGGCTCGCTGCCGAGCGAGCCGAAGCCAGGGTGCTTGAAAACTCGACTTAAAGGATAGTTTGAGTTTGACCCATGCGGGGGTATGTGGGCGTGAAGGCTGATAAACGCTGGGCTTCTTCGCTATGGCTTGAAGGAATATCCTATCGACAGATAGGTCGCTCTGTGGTAAGCTTTTAAAGACTCTTCCTGTCGCCAGAGGCCAAACGTGAAACAAGACATCGTCCCCATCGAGAACGCCAAATTCATCGAGATTTTGCTACACTATCGGGGTGTTACCAACTAACTCCGTCCCGGGGAAACCCTTCAGCGAGAGCCTAAGACCGTCCCAACGATCGGTCACAACTTCATCGGAAGCTTTACTCAAGAGCGTTGTCAGGCGCTCTTGTCCCGTATCTGAGGGGTGTTCGCGGCGCAGGCCTAGCGAGTCCAGGACGAGAAGGGAGCGGGCGGAGATGAAGTGTGCGTCGAGCAGGATCCGCTACCCTCGCGTGCTCACGATCCTCGGGTCGAGAACCTCGCCTGCCTGGGCGCGCATCTCGGCTGAGTCGCGGGTTCTGCCACCTCGGTGGAGTCTCTCGGCTCTGAGAACGCAAGGTTTGCGGTCGCTGGCCGCTGCCTCTCCCCTCCAACCCCTTCTACCGCGAACGTCGTCGTGCTAAGCCCACCCCACTACACCGAGCAGGTTCTGCGCCATTTCCAGGACGAAATGCCCCTGGCCGATCTTCTGTCGGCTCTGGCTCGTGACCTGAAAGCCGCCATCGGTGGCTGCCAGGGCGTGCTGCTGGCCTATCGCCCCGTGCCTGGTCAGCCTACCGTGGTCGGCAGCACGGGGACTCCTCATCCCGAAACCAGCAGCCTGCTGCGCGCTCTCGAACAGACCGCATCGCTGTGCGGTCAGGCCATCGAGATCGAAGGCGAGACGGGGAATCGACTGAACCGGATTCTGGGCCTTCAGCCTCGTCGCGCCTTTCTCTACCCCGTTCGACCTCTGCCCGAAGCTCCGGTCGAACTGTTCCTGGTAGCGCTGTTCGACGAGACCGTCCCCGAGCCGGCCGAGATCTTCAACGAAGCGCGTCTCTACCAACTGCTCTTCCATCTCCGCGGGGCCGCCCTGCGCCAGCAGTCGCGGGGTAACCCCCTCGATCAGAGCGCCGACCCGACGGCTGAAGAGCCGCTCAGCACCCTGGCCGAAGTCGGCGCCGCCCTGACCACGGCCTTGAACCTCGAAGACCTCTCCCGCCTGATCCTGGAGATCTCGGCCAAGCTGGTGGGGGCCCATCAGGGGAACATCCGCATCATCGAAGGGCAGGACGAAGTTCACCACTTCTCGCTGCAGCGCAACTCGCAGCCCCGCGATTGTGCCCACCTCTATGTGCCGATCGCCCGCCACGGACGGCTCAAGGCGTTGCTGTCCCTGGACCGCGGGGCTCACGCCTTGCCCGAAAAGACGCTCAAAACGCTCAGTCACTTCACTGACCAGGCCGCCATGGCGATCGAAAACGCCCAGATCTTCGAGTGGGAGCAAGAGCGGGCCCGCGAGGCGACCGCCCTCTATCAGGCCGCCCGCACCATCGAAGAAGCTCACGAACTCGAGGACATCCTGCGCTGCTCGACCGAGGTTTTCACTCGCTTGGCCGGGCTGGACCGCTGTGTAGTGCTGCTCAAAGACAGTCGAAAGTCGTTCTTCGCTGTGGCTTCGGCCTGCGGACTGTCCGCCGATCAGGAGCAGTTCTTCTCGACCTTCCGCCTCCCCATCTCGGAACTGTCGCACGAGAACAAGAAAAAGCTGTTCCAGGGGCAGCCGATCATCTTTCGCGCTTCGCCCGAAAAGGATTCTGGCTTCGCCAAGTTCACCACCTTACTGCCGTCCTACGCCAGTCTCATCCTGCCCCTGAAGTCGCAGGAGAGGCTGCTAGGGCTGATCTTCCTGGACTCTTCCCGGGGCGCTCACCACTACTCTTCGGCCACCGTGCGCCAACTGCTGACGCTGAGCCTGCAGGTCGCCAACGCCATCCAGCGCGCCTCACTGATCCAGAAGCTGCAGGAGAATCTAGGACCGCTCAAAGCCCTCTATCAGGTCTCGACCGCGATCACCGGCACGCTGAGCCTGCCTCGCGTGATTCGCCTGATCGTCGACCAGTGCGTCGAGCTGCTCGACTACGTCTCGTGCGCCCTGCTGGTGCTCGACGAGACGGGCGAGAGCTTTCGCATCGAGACCAGCGGCCCCGACGACGAGTCGTTCCGCCAGCCCAGTTTCCAGGCCCGCATGGCCAAAGAGTCGGTGGAGTCCAAGCGAGCTCACGCCCACTACATCGACCAGGACGACACCGATATCGAGGTGCGTCGCGAGCTGATCAGCCAGGGGTTCGGCGGACTTCTCTCCGTGCCGCTGATCGCCAAGAAGAAGATGGTTGGAGTGCTCAACTGCTTCGTGCCACCCAAGCTTCGCTTCCGCCAGCAAGAGATCCGGCTGCTCAAGGGGTTCGCCAACCAGGCCGCCATCGCCGTCGACAACGCTCGTCTGCACGGCATGATCCGCTTCAAGATGAACGAGCTGGGGACTCTGTTCGAAGTCTCCAAAGCGGTCACGTCCACCCTGCAGCTTCCCCGCGTGCTCGAAGAGATCGTCTACCACGTGCGCACCATCCTGAACGCCGAGGCCTGCGTTCTGATGCTGAAAGAGGGCAACCATCTGGTGCTCAAGGCGATCAAGGGGCTGGATCCTTCTCAGCATCAGACCCGCATCGCAGTGGGAGAGGGGCCGTCGGGGATCGCGGTGCAGACCGGCCAGACCCTGGTCTACCACGACGACAAGCAGCCGTTGCCGATCGTCGATCCGGAGACCATCATCCAGACCGGCCTCTCCGTGCCGATCAAGACACGCGGCAACATCATCGGCCTGATCAACGTCTACTACCGAGACTACGTCGATCACACGCCGGCTCAGCTGAGCTTGCTCTCGACCCTCTGCGGCCAGGCGGCCGTGGCTATCGAAAACGCCCGCCTATTCGCCGACAAAGAGCAGGTGACCGAGCTTCTGCGGGGCGCTCTGATCCCTGATGAGGAGATGCATTTCAAGAGCCTGACCATCGGGCACCGCTTCATCCCCTCCCAGGACCTGTCCGGAGACTATTACGACCTGATCCCTCTCGGTCCGCGGAAGTGCGCGTTCGTGATCGCTGACGTGTCTGGCAAAGGGCCCGAGGCGGCCATCCAGACCGTGCGCGCCAAGCACGTGATTCGCAGCTACGCTACCGCCGGCTACGGGCCGTCTCAGATCCTGGAGATGTTGAACAACCACGTGCACGTGAGCGGGATGACCCGTGCTGTCACGGTTTTCTACGGCGAAGCCGACCTGGAGACTCGCACTTTGCGTTACGCCTGCGCCGGGCACGAACAGCCGCTTTACTGGACCAACCGGGACAAAGAGCCGACCCTGCTCGACGCCGACGGCATTATGATCGGAGCCTGGGAAGGCGCCGAGTATGAAGAGAAGAGCCAGCAGATCGAGCCGGACTCGTGGCTGCTGCTGTACACCGACGGCCTGACCGAGGCCCGTGCCCCGTCGGGAGAGTTCTTTGGCCTGGAGCGGATCGTCGAGATCGTGAAAGATCACGAAGGCAACTCGGCCCAGCGTCTGGTCAATCGCCTCTATTCAAGAATTCGCAAGTTCACCCGCGAGAGAATCTCGGACGACTTCTCGCTGTTGGCGGTAAAATTCTAAGATCATTTTCGAGACATTTTCGATAGACTGAAAGAGAAGCCCACTAAATGTGGGCTTTTTTACTGCTCGATTGCCACAATGATTGTTCTATTATAATCATCTTCTGTGGATAATCCGGTGGAAAAGTGGATAACTCCAGGATGTTGAAAAAGTTTCTAGATCGAAAAGGAATCGAAACAATGTAGAAGAAAATTCAATCCATGAGCAAGACCTCGCCTGAACTAGCACGTAAAATTGTAGACCTCCTACTCAACGATCCCGGTGTCGCCGACTCGTGGTCGATCCAACGCGTCTCCTCCGAAGAAGCCCGTCCGCTCGAAGAGCAGATCTGCGTTGGCTGTGACGTGCAGTTTCTGCCCAAGGCCGTAGGCCGTCAGTTCTGCTCCAGAGACTGCTACAACGACTACCTGGAAAGAAAGCGCCAGGCCAAAGGGAAAACCAAGTCCAAGCCCAAGCGCGAGCGCGCTCCCGGTCAACTGGGACCGGGCCGTCGCTTCACTGGCGAGGTTGCCGACTATTGCTGCTCCCGCCAGGGACTGGCCTCGGTCTACGAGGTCCAGCAAGAGATTCACGACAAATTCGGAATGCGGGTCGGCATCACCACCATCTACCGCGCCTGGCGTCGTCGCTCGTCCGGTCCGCGCACCAAAGACGGCACCAACGGATAGCGCTCACCTAGCTTTCGCCCCGCAGGTAAGGGATTTCGAGTCCTATCTCAGGCGAACGGTGGCTCCCCTTACCGCCACAAAAAGAAAGAACCCGTCGGAAACGACGGGTTCTTCTTTTTGTGAGCCTGAGAGAGCGTTGAGTGCTCTCCCGGCCTTAGACTCGCCCCCGCGATCCGCGAACGCGAGAGACGGCATCTGATGGCCTAGGAGTGACCGTTGCGGTGCTGGCTGCCGAACATCGGCGCCATACCGACCGAATGGTCGCCCGCCAGATAGGCGTAGTCGAAGCCCAGTTGGTCGGCCAGGAAGATTCCGTTCTCCATCACCTGGAAGTCGTCGATCCAGATATCGCAACTGCCGGTGATGACGTCGACGTGGGTCTTACACGACCAGTCAGCGTTGGTCTGTGACCCGTAGGGGTCGCCGAAGGCGATGTGGATGCCGGGCATCTTCTCGTCCTGAAGCAGATTGCCAGTGAATTCGAACACCGCGAGGTTGGTTCCGATAGCGAACTCACCGACGCGGTCGGAATGCTCGTAACGGTGGCAGTATTCCCAGAACTCTTTCTCGATCTCTTTGTTCTCGCACTCGACCTTTTTCAGGTAGCCGCCTTCGAGGTGGAGCGTCATGGGGGTCTTGTCCAGCACGCCGTACTTGGCCGAGAAGTGGTCGCCCACGCTGCCGTCGATCACGAAGATGCCGTCGACCGACATCGGAGCGGTGAAGATCTCTCCGCCGGGCAGGTTGGACCAGACCTCTTCGATGATGCCGCTGGTCTTTCTCCAGATGCGATCCTGCGAGAAGGTCGCCACCATATCGGTTCCGCGACGGCTTTTCACCGTGATGGTGGCTGCCTTGCGAGCGCGCTCGATCAGGCGCTTAGAAACTTCGTCGACCTTGCGGAAGTCGGCTCGCATGCCCTGGCACATGATCTCTTCCGTGATTCCCACCATATGAGCGTAGCGAATGCCTTTGGACTCGACCTTGCCCACAAACTGCTGGCGGGAGGGGAGCTCATTGGGCTGCGGGTGCACGCAGTAGATGCAGACTTCACAATCATCGAGCGCGTCCATGATGCTGCTCGGAAGTTCGCTGGCCGGGCGCTGCACGTGATCCTCGATCACCATCAGTTTGCAAGACTGCGCAATGCGCTGCGCCACGTCATGCAGGGCGGCGCCGACCGGCAGTGTCTTGCGGTCGGCCAGGATAAACACCCTCTCGTTCGGCTGTACGTTTAAGCAAACGCCAATGGCGTTCTGCGCACCGGGGATCAGGCTCTGGTCGTAAGTGAAAGTCGCTGTGTCCATGTCATCAATTCCTAACGTGTTCAACCCCGATCACTTCGGGTGTGTCTGGCATCTCTACCCGCTGCAACCGGGAGCAAAACCCGGCCAAATGGGCTAGCGGGATAGGAGATGCATGAGGCTGTTAACCTCTCTGTTACCTTCTCCGCGTCGGATTGCGATATGTTGGACCTATGTTGATCCGTTCCTCGCTACCCTACAGCGCTTCCCGGGCCCGACGTTCCCCCGGGGCCCCTCCGGCCGCTTCTCAACCCGTGAAGCCGTCGTTTGGAGAAACCGCCATCAAAAGCACCATCATCGGCGCGTCGCTGGGTACAGTAGCGGGTGAGGCGATCGGAAAAGGCGCCGTCTTTGCGGGCGCCGGATACCTGGGCTGGAAACTGGGCCAGAGCCTTTCTGGCGGAAGCGAGATCGTGGGCCTGGCGGGCGCCGCGATCAGCGCCGGAGCTTCCATGCTCGTGGAAGATAAGCTTCCGATCGGCGGCACCATCGGTGCCGCCGCCGGATTCGTCAGTGGTGGGCTAGTCGGCGGAATCGCCGGAAGCGTGATTGGCGGCGTCCAGGCTATCGCGAACTCGAACCTCTTCAAGAAGGGTTAGAATCTCCGCGCCCTTTTCGAGCGAACGATCCCGAGTGAACTTCAGTTCGGGAATTTTACGCATGCGCACCACTTTGTTGATCTCGTGGCGCATGTAGCCGCTGCTGCGCTCCAGCGCCTTCTGCAGGTCGGGCACCTTCGACTCGTCTCCCAGGTAGGAAAAGCGCACGGTCGCGAACCCCAAATCGGGGGCCACCGTGATCCCTACAAAGGAGACGAGCCCGTCAGAGGGGATGCCGGGGTCTTTCACTTTGCGAAAGACCTCCGACACCGTCTCTAACAGCAGGTCCTCAACGCGCTCCTGGCGTCGTTTCTTGGCCATGAGGGGTTAGAGGCTCTCGCGAGCCACTTTTTCCTCTTTGTAGGCTTCGATGATATCGCCAGCAAGAACTTCACCGAAGTTGTTGATGGAGATACCGCACTCGTAACCTTCGGTCACTTCGCGCACGTCGTCTTTGAAGCGACGCAGGTTCTCGATACGGCCCTCGTGGATCAAGATGCCGCCGCGCACCAGACGAAGCTGGGCGTCGCGGGTAATCTTGCCCTCGGTAACCATACAGCCGGCGACCTTGCCGTACTTGGACATCTTGAAGACCTCGCGGATCTCGGCTTTGCCCAGTTCGACTTCGCGAATCTCCGGGGCGAGCAGACCGGTCATGGCCTTCTCTACCTCTTCGATCACGTGGTAGATCACCTTGTAGAGGCGAAGTTCGACGCCTTCCTGGTCGGCCATCCGCTTCACCACGGTCGCGGGACGAACCGCGAAGCCGATAATGATAGCGTCGGAGGCCGAAGCCAGCATGACATCCGACTCGGAGATGGCTCCGACCGCGCCGTGCACGATCTCGACCTTGACCTCGGAGGTGGTCAGCTTCAGCAGCGAAGCCGATAGCGCTTCCACGCTGCCCTGGCTGTCTGCCTTGAGCAGAAGCTTGAGGGTCTTCTGCTCGCCGGCCTTGACCGAGCTGAACAGATCCTCGAGCGTGGTTCGCGAGCCGCCCTGGATACGGGCTTTGCGCGACTTCTCGGTACGAGCTTCGGAGACAAGACGGGCCCGCTTCTCGTCCTCGACCACTTCCAGCACGTCGCCGGAGTCGGGGATATCGGAAAGACCCACGATGCTGACAGGGATGGAAGGTCCGGCTTCGCGCACCTGCTTGCCCGTGTCGTCGATCAGGGTTCTGACGCGGCCGTGGGTGTCTCCAACCACCACCGTGTCGCCGACCCGCAGGGTACCGTTCTTGATCAGGACGGTGGCTACCGGGCCAAGACCCTTGTCGAGTCCGGCTTCGATAATGATACCCTGAGCGGAACGCTCGCTGTCGGCCTTGAGCTCTTGCATCTCGGCCACCAGGTTCACGATCTCGAGCAGGTCGTCGATACCGGTCTTCTTGAGCGCCGAAACCTTGACCATAGGGATGGTCCCGCCCCAGTCTTCCACCACGATGTCGTGGCCGGCCAGCTGCTGCATGAGCTTGTCCGGGTTGGCGTCCGGCTTGTCGACCTTGTTCATCGCCACGATAATCGGCACGCCGGCCGCTTTCACATGGTTGATGGCTTCGATCGTCTGCGGCATCACGCCGTCGTCGGCCGCCACCACCAGAATGGCGATGTCGGTGACCTGGGCGCCGCGAGCACGCATCTGCGTGAACGCCTCGTGACCAGGGGTGTCGATGAAGGTTACGCTGCGACCATCGAACGGCACGTTGTAAGCACCGATCGACTGAGTGATTCCGCCGGCCTCGCCTGCGGTCACGTTGGTCTGGCGGATGGCGTCGAGCAAGGACGTCTTACCGTGGTCAACGTGACCCAGCACGGTCACCACGGGAGGACGGTTCTCATCGCCGGGATCCACGTCATCTTCGAGCAGTTCGAGATCCAGGTCATCGTCGTCACCAGACTCTTCCACGCGGAAGCCGTAGGCTTCGACGATAGAGGCTGCCTGGTCGTACGATAGGCCCTGGTTCTTGGTCATCATCTGGCCCTGCTTGAGCAGATACTTGATGACATCCGTCGCGGGCACGTCCATGCGGGCCGCGAGATCGCTCAGGGAAATGATTTCGGGAATTTCGACGAGTTTGGTCGTATCCACTTTCTCTCCGGTCTCGCGATTACGGCGACGACGCTTCTTCTTGCCAGATCCCATCCGGTTGAATCCGAACTGAGGGCGCTTGGGTCCGCGATTCTGCGGAGCGATCTCGCGGGTCTTGCCGCCGGGGGCCGCCTTCTTGGCACCACCCGGTCCACCACCGCCACCAGGACGCTTGTCGTCACTGCTGGTCTCGGGACCACGACCAGCGCCGGGTCCTCCGGAACCGCCACCCTGGTAGCCGCCGCCACCACCGGGACCGCGGTTTCCACCCTGGTAGCCGCCGCCACCGCCGGGTCCGCCACCACGATTCCCACCACCCTGATAGCCACCACCGGGCCTATGGTCCGTTTTGGCGTGAGGCGAGGCGGGCCGGGGCTGTTCGCTGCGATACTGGGCAGCGATAGCCTGGTCAGGAGGCAGTTCCCGCTGACGCGAATCGTCCACGACATGTCGACGGTCGCCACCACCGGGGGCCGGACGATGCTCCTGTCGGGGAGATACCACAGCCGGGCGCACTTCAGGCGCGGGGCTGGCAGCGACTGCGGCCGCTGCTGCTGCCGTGGCTTCAGCTTCAGCCTCGGCCTTGGCGCGAGCTTCGGCTTCGACCTGGGCTCTTGCGTCAGCTTCGGCCTGAGCTTGAGCTTCGGCAGCCTTGTTCACAGCTTCGACCTGGCGACGCTGCTCTTCAGCGCTTTCCATCGCCTCTGCGGCGGAGCGCATCGGGGTTTCACCAGCGTCGATTTTGGTCTGCCGGTCATAGAGAGCTTGCTTCTGAACCTCGGAAGGTCGGGTGACGATGCGCATACGCATAGCCGGCTTAGCTGCTGGAGCGGCCGCAGCGGTTTTGGATTTATCCTCCGCCTCTTGCTTTCTGCGCTGCTGCTCTTCGGCTTGTTTCTTCTGCTGCTCGATGTGCGGGGCGACGACCTCGCGTACCTTGCGTACGGCTTCGGACGAAAGTCCGCTCGAAGCAGACTTCACATCGAAACCCATGTCCTTCAACATTCTGATGAGGACCTTGCTGTCGTCCATCCCTAGCTCTCTAGCGAGCTCATAGACTCTGACTTTACTCACGTCTTTCACCTATCATCCCTTACCGCCGAGCGTTTGCTCTACCCACGCGACGCTTTCAGCATCGATGCGTTGAGCTATCGTTCGCTTAAGGTTGCGCCGGCTAAATAGCCGATCCCAACACTCTCTATCTCGGCATATGTAGAGTCCTTTACCCGGTTGACGCCCCTTGTCGTTTCGCGTGATGACCCCTCCCTGAGGGAGCTTGACGAAGCGGAACAGTCTGTCGCGGCCAAAAACCTCTCGGCAGGCAACGCACATTCTTTCCGGTATCCGTTTTGCTTCTAGGGTCATCATGTCGCTCTACTCTTGAGGAGCGCTCACCTTGTCCTGTTCTTTGACTTCGGCCTTGACGGCCTTCGTCTCTTGAGCTTCACGGTCAGCCACGCGGGCCTGCGTTTCGCTCTTGATATCGATCTTCCAGCCCGTCAGCTTAGCTGCCAGACGAGCATTCTGCCCCTCGCGACCGATCGCCAGCGAAAGCTGATTGTCGGGCACTACCACCACGGCGGAGCGGTCCTCTTCGTACAGGGTCACGCGTGAGACACGCGCCGGCTGTAGCGAGTTGGCAACGAACATGATGGGGTCGTCCGACCACGGAATCACGTCGATCTTTTCTCCCCGAAGTTCGTCCACCACGGCCTGGACGCGCGATCCTTTCGGACCAACGCAAGCGCCTACGGGGTCGACGGTCGACTCCAGGCTCTTGACCGCGATCTTCGAACGGAATCCCGCCTCGCGGACCACCGCTTTGACCCGGATGATACCCTGACGGATCTCGGGCACCTCCAGTTCGAAAAGCTTGTTCAGGAAAGCCGGCTGAGCACGGGAGAGGATCACCTGCGGGCCACGGTTCGCGGTCTTGACCTCGAGCACGTAGCATTTGATCCGGTCGCCGTGACGGAACCATTCGTTCTGAGCCTGCTCGCTGACCGGTACCACGCCTTCGGCGCGTCCCAGGTCGACCAGGATAGCGCGGCTTTCGTAACGCTGCACGGTTCCCGAAATCAGCTCGCCTTCGCGACGGATGTACTCTCCGTAGATGATCTCTCGTTCCGCCTCGCGGATCTTCTGAACGATCACCTGCTTGGCGGTCTGGGCCGCGATGCGACCGAAGGTGCGGTTAGGCACCTCCAGGTCCAACTCCATACCGACTTCCACGTCGGGCGACATCTCGTGCGCCTCGGTCAGCGAAATCTCAGTATCCTCATCTTCGACCTGAGGCACAATCAGCTTGCGCTGCCAGATGCCCAGTTCGCCGCTGTTGCGGTCGATCTCGATGATGACGTGCTGGTTGGCACCGAAATTCTTTTTGTAAGCGGCCACCAAGGCGTCTTCGATGAACGGCAACAGCTTGTCCAGCGGAATGTTACGTTCTTTCTCGATCTGCTTGAGCGCGCCAAGAAACTCAGGATTCATCTTTTGGTACCTCCTAGAGCCTAATCCTCGTCCTCGTCATCCGGAAGGGGCTCGGGATCAACCCCGGCCGACGTCACCTCGAACATATAAGGCGGCGTCCGCTCGTCGATCAGATCGTCGAGTTCCTTGGACAGAGGGCGAGAGATTATCTCACAATCTGTAACGCTGAGAGCTTTGCCATCGGCTGAAGCCACAACCACCGACAAGGTTAGCCCGAGATCCGTAGGCCCAAAGGTGACCTCACGTATCAGCAAACCCGACGGCTCCGCCAATTCGACGGCACGTGCCTGGATCTTATCCAGCACTTCCGGTGAAAGCTTCGGAGGAGCCTGCGGTTTCTTGTTGTTCTTCTTCATCTGTTGACCTATGAAAGAAGGGAAAGTCCAAGCCCGTAGGGCCCGTCCTCTCCCTCCTCGCCGGTGGGAGCTTACCGAACCGGCAGGTCTTCATCAAAAAAGAGTGGGTGGACCCACTCTTTCCCAAACGAAGGCCTCTATCCACAACGGGATAGACATGTGCCGGACCGAGAGCTCAAGGACTATACCATGACCTGGCAAGCCTAGCAACCCGGAGCCCTCGGTGCTGAAACCGTTTAAGCGTAGGCGGTCTCTCGCTCGAAATCCTCAGCAATATCGCGCAGTTTGACGGGCATCACGACGTAGTCGTAAGAGGTGTCTCCGAGGGGCCGAATGACCGCGCTCTTGGTATCCTCTTGCAGGTCGAACTGGATCTCTTCGCACTCGAGCACGGTCAACCCGTCGACCAGGTACTTACCGTTGAAACCGATGGTCAGATCGTCGCCTTCAAAAACGATCGGCAGCCGCTCGTCACCAGAACCGAGATCGGGAGTGTTGGCGGAGAGATGCAAGGTGTCTTCGGTGAACCGCAAACGGATCAGATTCGGGGAACGCTTCTCTTGAGCGACGACCAGCATGCGCCGCAGCCCGCTGATGAAATCTTCCCGCCCGATTCGGCACATGCGATTGAACGAGGTCGGGACCACCTTGGTGTAGTCAGGGAAGCGACCTTCGAGCAGGCGGCAGTGAAGCGAGTAAGATCCGAAGCGGAAGAAAGCCTGACTTTTTCCCACCGAGAGGCTGACGTCTCCGTCGTTGCCGACCAGACGGCTCAGTTCGATCAGGGCCCGAGCGGGCACCACCACGTTCAGAGACTCTTCCCCGATCAGCGGCACCTGGACGTGCTTACGAGAGCAGGCCAGACGTCGCCCATCCGTAGCGACCAGGGTCAAAGCGCCCTCGGAAAGAGTGATCGAGATTCCGGTCATGACGGCGCGCGATTCTTCCTGCGAAGAGGCAGCAGCTACAGCGACCTGGCGGATCACGGATTTCAAAGAGTCTTGAGGCAGTTGAGCCGACGAGCCTTCGTCAAGAGCGGGCAATGAAGGGAACTCTTCAGCCGGCAGAGTGGACAGTTCGAACTTCGAGGTTCCACAGCTCAAGAGCATTCGTCCTTCGGACAGCGTCTCCAGCTCGACACGTCCGGCCGGTAATTTCGAAACGATCTCACCCATCAGTCGAGCTGGGCACGTGATCGATCCCGGTTCACTGACATCGGCCTCGACCGTGATCGAGAGTCCGACGTCGAGGTCGGTGGCGGTCAGCTTGACCATACCGGGGGTAGCCTCGATCAGCAGATGGCTCAGGATGGGGAGGGGACTTCTGGGATTGATAGCTCTTCCCGTGGCCGCCACGGCATCCTCGAACAGTTTCTTTTCACAGGCTAGCTTCATCATGGTCCTCTTTACTTTTTATATATATATCCGTAGTCATCGTAATAGGCGTTGGGGATACTGTGGGTAAGCTGCGGGATCCTTTGTCCCCGTTGGCTTAGCGCCCGTATCGTCCTGGGGATTCATGGTGTGAGATCTTTCCGTCTCCTTCCCATGTATCCCCGGGTATGGGAACCGGTGGGGATAACGTGGATCTCCATCCACAGGTTGCATGGGGGGTTTTCCCCAGATCTTTCGAGAGTCTTTCCCCCCGGGTCCTCGTGATTTCTCCAGGAACGGCAAAGAAGCCAGGCCTGGGAAGGCCTGACTTGAAGGGGTGGGAGGGGGGCCCGGAGAGGGGTTTCGGCGCTTTAGCGGCCGACCCCCGACAGCATGTTGCGGATGTTCTCAAGACTGGTCCTGAAGTACGGATCCTCGATGTTGGCATCGATCTTGCGGCAGGAGTGCATAACCGTCGTGTGGTCGCGTCCCCCGAACTCCGTCCCGATTTCGGGGTAGGAGGCGCCGGTCATCTCTTTGCACAGATACATAGCCACCTGGCGCGGTTTGACGACCTTCTGGTCGCGTCGTTTGCCGTTCAGCTCGTTCATACTGATAGAGAAGTACTCGCACACGGCCTTTTGGATCGAGGCGATAGAGATCACTCTGAGCGAAGGGTCGGGTAGGATTCCGCGCAGCGCCTCGGTGGCCAGGTCGACCGTGATAGGGCGTTGCTGGAGCGAGGAGAAGGCCATCAAACGAGTGAGGGCTCCTTCAAGCTCGCGAATATTCGACGGAACCCGTTCGGCCAGAAGGTGAGAGACCTCGTTCGAGAGCGGGCAGTTGCACTGCTCGGCTTTCTTGCGAAGGATGGCAACCCTGGTTTCGAAGTCGGGCGGTTGGATGTCGGCGATCATACCCCATTCGAAGCGCGAGCGAAGCCGATCTTCGAGCGTGGGGATCTGGCGGGGGGTACGGTCGCTCGAGATCACGATCTGCTTGTTGGCGCCGTGAAGCTCGTTGAAAGTGTGGAAGAACTCTTCCTGAGTTCGCTCTTTGTTGGCCAGGAACTGGATGTCATCCACCAGGAGGATATCCACGGTGCGATAGCTCCGGCGGAACTTGTTCATCTTCGCGTCCGAGATAGAATCGATCATCTCGTTGGTGAAGCGTTCCGCGCTCATATAAGCGATCTTGGCCGCCGGGTTTTTCTGCAGAATGGCGTGCCCGATGGCGTGCATCAGGTGCGTTTTCCCCAGTCCGACGCCGCCGTAGATAAAGAGCGGGTTGTAGGCCCGCGCGGGCTGTTCGGCCACCGCGATGGCGGCTGCTGAAGCCAGGCTGTTGCTGCCGCCGCGGACGAAAGTCTTGAAGGTATAGCGGGGGTTGAGGGGAGAGACCGAGCCGCTGTTCTTGGTGGGCCGGTCCTCCTCGCGCTCGCTGGTTTCGGGTGTCGCTACGGGAGCGTGAGCTGAAGCACCGGCTCCTTCGGACTTCTCGTCTTCGGGCAGCGCCACGAATTCGAGTTCGACCTTGTGGGATTCCATCAAGGGCAGTTTGGCCGCGATCTCTTCCCGAGATCCCTGGCGGTTGAGCAGGTCGCGAGACCACTTCCCATGCACGCCAATGACCAGTTTTCGGCCGTCCGTTTTCAACGGTACCGAGTTGTTGATCGCACTCCGCAGGTTGGGGTGCAACCGCGGTTCGAGCGTATCCAGGCAATGCGCCCAGCTGTGACCCACCAACGGGATCACCTGTTGTCTTTCCATCATCAATGCGAGTCCTCTGTCTGTACGGCTCTCTCTCAGTCACGCAGAGCGTGGCAGGGGAACCTTAGCCACCGGTTTGGCTGAAGAAATGGCCGAATCCTACCGAAAACCGATCGAAAGATTGTCCACTTTATCCACATGAACTGTGGATAACTTCTCAGAGCCGGTGGTCTCTGGCCATGCCGATCGTCATGAGGGGCCGAACCCGCTCCCGAGGAAGGGAAATATCTTCTCTGATCGCGAGCGAAGCCCCATCTCATAACGTTTTCCGGGCTGTGTATAAACTTGTGGATAGATTGGATAACTCATGAGACCTTGACACGCCTGCCCTGGCTTTCTATATTCACAAACAGCCTTTTTTGGGAACAGGACTAGAGCCGCTCCCGAGAATATGCGGAGGAACCAGTGAAGAGAACTTATCAGCCTAAAAAGAACACCCGCAAGAAGGAGCACGGCTTCCGTAAGCGGATGGCCACGGCCGCCGGCCGTAACGTTCTTGCCAGACGTCGCAAAAAGGGTCGCCACAAGCTGACCTACTAGGCTTCGTTGCCCGATCTGGCCGCGGATGGAGACTATCAAGTCTAACCGTGATTTCGAACGCGTCTTTCGCAAGGGGCGTTCGGTGTCGCACCGCGACCTGGTCTTGCTAGGAAGAAAAAGACGACCCTCGGGTGCCAGGGTCGGCTTTTGTATTTCCCGGAAAACCGGCAAAGCCGTTCAGCGTAACCTTTTGCGCCGTCGTCTCAAAGAGATCGTTCGAGAGGTCGAAGAGAGGTTGGATCCCAAGTGGGACCTGGTGATCGTCAGCAAGCAGACCAGCATCAGCCTGAGCTACAGCCATCTCCGTGGCCGGTTGATCAACCTGTTGGAGAGGCTGGGAGCGCTGCCCACGACGGCCCCGATCGAGACTTCGCCGACGGAGTCGAGGGACCGCCTCCCGGTCTGATGGGCCGGGCGGCGCTTTCGCTGATCCGGGCTTATCAGAGCACGGCGCCGTACCGGCCGCCGGTCTGCCGCTTTACGCCCAGCTGCTCGGAGTACACCCGCCAGGCGATCGTCAAGTACGGCTTTCTCAAGGGGTCGGCTATGGGCGGCTGGCGGATCTGCCGGTGTAACCCCTGGAGCCAGGGCGGGCACGACCCCGTCCCGTAGAGTTTTCGCGCGAGAGCGAATCTCAATTCGCCCGCGAGAGTTTGGCTTGCGGGGAAGAAGAGGCATATAGAGAGACTTATGCAGTGGATCGCGGACATCTTTATCTCTGTCCTGGGGAGCCTGAACAGCCTGACTGGCAGTTACGGGCTATCCCTGGTCTTTTTCGCCTGTCTGATCAAGCTGGCCCTCTGGCCGCTGACCAACATGCAGTTCAAAGGCATGAAAGAGATGCAGGCGCTCCAGCCCGAGTTGGACCGCCTGAAGAAGGTCCACGGTAAGGACCAGATGGCCTTTGCCCAGGCCCAGCAGGACCTGATGCGGGAAAAGGGCGTCAACCCGCTGGCCTCCTGCCTGCCGCTGCTGGTGCAGATGCCGATCTTGCTGTCGATCTGGCGCGCCATCATGGGTGCCCCCGAGCTGTTTTCGAACGCCTACTTTCTGTGGGTCCGTCCCGGACCGCTGCAGCTGAACCATCCGGCGCTGTTCGCCTCGAGCCTGGCCGATCGCGACGGTCTGCTGATCCTGATTTACGGCGTCACCATGGTGATCCAGCAGATGCTGACCCCTTCCACCGGGCAGCCTTTCCAGAAGAAACTGGGGCTGTTCATGTCGGTGATGTTCACGATCATGATGTGGTTCTACAACTGGCCTTGCGCTATGATCGTCTACTGGGTCGTCTTCAACTTCCTGAGCATCATCCAGCAAGGCCTGATCCACCGCGCCCGCGCCGAAGACGCGGCCGACGCCCCCCC
>JAEXNA010000117.1 GCA_023447635.1 Vulcanimicrobiota bacterium
CCTACCATCAGCACGTCGGGGTCCTGACGCAGTACCGAGCGCAGGCCCGAGGCGAAGGTCAGCCCGATCTTGTCGTTGACCTGAATCTGGCCGACTCCCGAGACTCGGTATTCGACCGGGTCCTCGATGGTGATCAGGTTACAGGTCGGGGTGCGCAACTTGTCGAGCACGGAATACAGCGTAGTGGTCTTACCCGAACCGGTCGGTCCGGTGACCAGGAACAGACCGTACGGGTGCTCGAGGATTTCGTTGATCACCTGTTCGGTGTCGTCCATCATCCCGACCTGGCCCAGCGACAGCAGTTCCATGTTCTTTTCGAGCAGACGCATCACCAGACGCTCGCCGTGCAGCGTGGGCGCTACCGACAGACGCACGTCGATGTGTCGGTCCCCGGAATGGACGTGCAGACGGCCGTCCTGCGGTCGACGACTCTCGGCCAGGTCCAATCTCGACATCACCTTCAGACGAGCGGCGATCTGGCTGTGGCGCGAGCGAGGGACACGAGTGATCTCGTGCAGCACACCATCCACTCGCATTCGTACGATGGTGTCGTCTTCAAACGGCTCGATATGGATATCCGAGGCTCGCGTCTGCATGGCTCGTAGGAACATCGAGTTGATCAAGCGCACCACGGGAGCCCCCGCAGCGTCCCCCATAAGGTCCGACGACGCGTCCAGGCGAACCGAGTTCTCGTCAATCTCCTCGTCGATGGTCGGAGCGTCCGAGTTCAAGACCAGGCGACGCAACGCGTCATCGATCTCCTCGGTCGTCATGCGAACCGGACGCACGTCCTTATTCAGCGTAAGGCGGACGTCCTCGAGCACCTCTACCGGGGTGCTCTCGTCAATACCGACGGTCACCCGCCCGTTCTCGGTAGAGAGCGGAACCAGGCGGTGGCGCTGCCAGAACTCGACCGGTATCTCCTTATCTGTCATCGAACCTCGACTCTCTCGGGCATCCGTAGACGTCCACGCAACTTGTCGTTGCCCCACACGGCCAGGTCGACCTCGTAGGTTCCCGGTCCGGAATCGAAGTCGATAGAGGGCAGGGTCACTTCCGACTCTCCCCCGGCGGGAACCATGATGGCGTCCGCGCGGATCTCTCGTTTGGTGCCGTTGGGGTGACGAATCGTCCCGATCACCACCAACTCTTCCGAATCCACCGAGGGGTTAGAAATGGTCACCGCCGACCGTGCGTCTCCGCCAGCGACGGGCGTCTCCAGCAGACGGAACCCTTCTAACTCCATCGAGGACGAGGTGTTGCGCGGACGAGAGCCTTCGGCGATGGACGGCTTGGTGCTACTCGGTCCGGCCTCCCCCGAGAAATCGATGCTGCCGTCGCCCCTGGTGTAAGGCGACTGGAACTCGCGCCGCTTGGGTCGCTTCTCGACCTGGGAGTCCGACGGATCGCGGTCGCCTTCGAGGTACTCACGGTAGGGACGGTCGATCCGGTCGATCTCTTCGGGAGCGGTGACGATGTGCGGGGTCAGCGAGATGAACAGAGTCGTCTTCGCTTCTTCTTTGCGCAGTTCGCGGAACAGGTTCTGAATCAGCGGGATGTCGCCCAGAATCGGCACCTTGCGCAGGGTCTCGGTGGTCCGCTTCGAGATCAGACCGCCGATCATCAAGGTCTGACCGTCGCGCACCGTGATGGTGGTCTTGACATTACGGTTCGAAATCAGCGGCACGGTGAACCCGGTACCGCCCAGATTCTGCTCCAGGAAGTCGGTGACTTCCTGAATCTCTTGCTCGATCTCGAGTTTGATGGTGTCCGACTGAGAGACGTGAGGAGTGACCAGCATCTTGATACCGACGTCGCGGTAGTCGTAGGTCACGGTAGGCTGACCAAAAGCGTTGAACTGAGCACCGGTAGGGAACGGAACGACGTTACCGACGTTGATCTCGGCCTGCTTGTGGTCTTCGGTCAAGACGCGAGGCGCCGAGATCAGGTTGAAGTCCGAGTTGTTCTGCTCGGCCGTGATAAAGCCAAACGTTTCCGGCACGTTCACGTCACGACCGTTAACGTTGATGGTACGGACGCCAGAGCCCGAGGCACCGACGAAGAAGTTGCCCGAGGCCAGGAACGAGAGAAGTCCCTCTTCGGTCAGACCGCCGTTAAAGCCGGAAACCAGTCCGCCGGCGCCCAGCGCCTGGAAGTTCGCGCCGGTCTGCAGTAGTCGGCCCAGCGTCACTTCCGCGACCACGGCCGTCACCAGAACCTGCTTACGAGGGGCGTCAAGCTTTTCGACCAGCGCCTGCACCTCGATGTACTCCGAGGGCGAGATATAGAAAACGAGCGAATTGGTCTCGACGTCAGCAGCGACCTTGGAGGAAACAAAAGGCTGGTTCGTGCCGCCGCTAGCGCGGTCTCCTTCAGCGTCGGTCGCCGGAGCGGTGCCGGCGGCTCCGTCGGCGCCGGCCGCATTGGCACGCTGCTGACGCGCCAGTCGAGGATTGTTCTCGATCCGCTGCTGCTGCAGACCCGCCTTCTCGGTCAGCATCTCGGAGAGGATCGCCGCCACGTCTTCGGCTTTGGCGTTCTGCAGTGCGATGACGTAGAAGCGAGGGTCCTGCACGTCCTGCGGCGCCGCTTCTTCCACGTCGACGCGGGCCAGCATCGCTTTGACCTTGGCGATACTAGCGGCGTCGCCGTAGATCAGGACGGCGTTGGACGGCTCGAAGGCGCGGACGACGGTGCGCTTCTCGTTAGGTACGCCGGGAGGGTTGACCAACTCTTCTAAGATCGGAGCGATCTCGGTGGCCTCGGCGTATTTGGGGAAATTGACGGAAGCGATAGTGTCGGTGTGGGACTGGTCCAGGTAGCGTGCGGTAGCCGCAATCCGTTCGACCATAGGCGCACGGTCCGTCACCACCAGCGCTTTGCCGGGCAGATAGGCCTGAATCTCGCCGAGGTCGGAAAGCAAGGGGCGCAGAGCGTTCTGCATCAAGTTCACATCGGCGTTTTTGAACACCAACACACCAACCGACATTCCCGCCCTGATGTTGGTCGGGTTCTTCAGTACCGGCGCGTATTTACGGATATCCTTGAGCGGCATGATCTGGGTCACGCCGTTCGCCTCGACCACGCCCATGCCGTATCGCTCCAGAGCAATCCGGAAGATCTGCCAGGCCTGATCGGCGTTGACCGGCGAAGACGAGATGACCGTGATCTTCCCCTGCACGTTCTGGTCCAGCACGATGTTGCGGCCGGTGAATTCCGCCATCAAGCGAGCCAGCAGGCGGATGTCCAAGTTCTCGTAGTTCAAGGTCACCTGGCCGCTGCGAAGCTGCGCCCGGGTGGCCTCGTTCATCAAGGGGCCCGCGGGGGGCGGCGGAGCGCCTCCGGGAGGCTGGGGAGGTTGAGCTAGAACGCCCCCTGGCAAAAGAAAGGAGAGGCAGAGCGCCGCGGCTACTCCCCTTTTTGCTGTTCTCATGAAACCCATGCTCATCTCCTCTGAAGGCATCCTATTTCGGATTCAACTTGATACTTGGTTTGTCCCAGGTGCCACCCAACTGCAGGGTGCCTTGCCCGGTGGGGGCGTCGAAGCTTAGATTCCCGTTGATCAGCGGGCGGGAAGGCGGTGGCTGCCCCTCCATCGACACCGTGCCGTTGGCAGTGATGTCTTTGTTCAGCAGCTTGACCTCGGCCGAGACGGCCGTGCGAGGCTGCTGCGGCGTCCCTACATTTCGGATGGTGTAGGACGAGCCGATCTCCATGGAGGGGTCGGGGATCGGGAGCGGCAGTTTGAGTTCGGGGATGACGAGCCGAAGCTGACCCTCCCCCTCACGAGCTGCCATTTTGTAATGAAGCGTGCCGGTTGCCGTGGCCTCGCCGATCCCTTCGCTGCCGGTCTCGACCGTGATCGAGGTCAGGTCCAGATCGAGAGTTGTCGGCGATACTGTCGCCTTCATCTCGTTATCTTTCTGCTTTGCGGTCACCCGAAGGCCGCTCGTCGTGGGGAAGATACGAGCCGAATCGAAACGAATCGCAGCCCCGGACGGCATGTTGATCTGCAGGTCGTTGACCCTGACCCCCAGCGGGCCGGCCGAGACGGGCTGGTAGATGATAGTCGCTCCGGTGGAAGATTCCGCCCGACGAACCGAGCGCTCGACCAGAGCGTCGTAGGGAAACCGCAGAATCAGCACCAGCACGAACAACACGCAGAAGACCGCGAGCTTGATGAGAACTTTCATTTCGCTTCCGACCCCGGCACCTGCACGTCGATCTCCATATCCCAGTTTCCGTCGCGATCGGCATCGAGAAGCGACATTCGGTCGACCACCAGGCGCACCTTGGTGAGCTGAGACAGGAACTTGGCCGCCTGCTGAGGGGTGAGCTTACGAAGCTGCACTTTGGCGCCTTTACCCTCCAGCACTCCGTCGTTGGCCTTAACCTGCTTTTCCAACCCCTTGAGCGCCTCGGCCGCGATCCAGGAGCGAACGTTGTCGGCGGGCTCCTGGGTCGTATACGCTGTCTGAGCGACCTGGGGAAGCAGCAGCGCCACCTCTTGCCGAGTGGTGGTAAGGGCTCTCAGGTTGCTCTGGGCCTGCTTCAACTGGTTGGCTCGGGGCAAAAAGTAGGCCAACAGAAACAGGATAAAGACCCCTCCCACTGCGGTCAGGGCCACCAGATTGCGATCTCTTTCGATAGCTTCCTTCAACTGTCCCGAGGCTTCCCTTCAATGCGAAATACGAAGCCGTCTCGGGAAGGTCGCGTGCTGACCTGCTCGACGTCGTCCATCACGGACTCCAGCCCCTTACGGACCTTTTCCGAATCTTCCATGCTCTTGGTGTAGCCTTCCCACTTCAGCTTCCCATCCTCGAACACGATGCTGGTCACCAGGGCGTCTTTCTGGCTGATCACCGATTCCGCGCCCTTGCCCATGGTGTTCATCAGCTTCGCAGGCGAGCTACGAGCCACCGCCCGCTGCGCCGTGAGCTGATCTTTGAGCGCTTTGACGATCCCGTCAGAGGGCACGTCTTTGGCCTTCGGAACGACGGGTGTGATGGCTTGGACCAGAGAATCTCTCATCTGCTGCTCTTTACGCTCGGCCCCGCGCAAGCGGGTTTCCAGGGAAACCGCCATCAGCAGCATCAGAACTCCCGTACAGACCAGCGGAGCCACCTTCAAGGCGCCTCCAGAGCGGCCCGACTGACGGTAACTGTGGTCCATCTGCAGGCGATAGCCGTTGAGTCGGCCCGCCAAAGCCGCTCCGTAGGCCACCACGTGGTCGGTCGCGCTCAGGTCGCCGGGAACGGGAAAGGGCTCGACGTCCACGTCCGAACCCCAGCGGTCGGTCAGCAGCTTCATTAAACCGGGCGTGGCCGACCCACCCCCGCAGAGCAAGACGTTGCGGTAGGGCAACGGGCTGGGGAGAAGCGCTTCCTCTACCAACTCCAGGACGAACTGACGTACCGCTTTGTGAGCGACCCCATCCTCGCGCTTGAGAAGTTCGGCTTGTTCTTTGGACACCCCGGCCGCTTCCGCGACTTCCTCGGTCAGCTTTTCCCCCCCGCGCAACAGAACGCGGACGCTGCCAACGCTGCCGTTCTCGAGACCACAAAAAACCGTCTTTGAAGCGCCCAGATCGATCACCAGAGCGCTCTGGATCCCTGCGGCCCGAGCAGCGCGCAGATAACAAAGCGGTTCGGCCTCGAGCGACGCCTTCGAGTACAGTTCGCGGACGGGCGCCACGACGGAGTCCGAAGCCACCACGACCCAGGCCTCGTCGCCCTTCTCGACCGTGCCGTAATGCGCATCCTCGAGAGGGAACGGGAGCGAATAGGAAAGCTCCTCGGCGATCACCTGCTGGCGCACGGACTTGCTCCCCTTGGGGAGAAACAGCCGGCGGAAGGTCAGTCCCGACGACGGGAGAGCGACCTGCTGAGAGGTGACGGGCGTGGCAACGCCCAGCGTCGGCGACCCGGTGAGAATATTCACCGAGACCTCGCGATCGCTGGAAAAGCCCCTATCTATGCCGACAGAGTTGAGCAAACCTCAGTAAACCTCCCACCTAACAACCTTGGGATTCTTCTTATCCCGCAAAACCACAGCCTCGAGCCGAATCGGACCCGGAGGACTGGAAACATTAATTCTCACCCGAAAGTACTGACTGTTATAACGAATCAGCCGATTCAATCGGAACAGCAAGTCCTCGTCGATGGTCGCGATCTGGCGAAGGTCCTCCTCGCCGGAAAGCGATCCTTCCTGCCTTTTGGTGATAATTTCTTGCACCAAACTGTCCGTCATCTGCTCATCGAGGCAGAGCAGAATCTCCTTGGGAGCCGTGTTGATGTTGATCTTTCCCTCGGAGTGCAAGCTCAGCCAGTCGGACCACTGGCTGGTACTTCCATCGGTTACCGATTTCGCCGCACCAGTCGTCTCGTCATCCCCTCCTTGCACCGCCTCTCCTTGAGGCAAGCTCGAGGTGTTCCCTCCTAACAGAGGCAACGGTTTGGGCCCCATGGGCGCTGTCCAGCCCCGCACAAAGCTCAACTCTCCGAGGCTGTCGAGGCGCGCGTTCTTCACGGCCACGGTAGGGTCGTTGGAAACTTCGGACCCACCGGGGACGGGCGTCTCGTCGGGGTCCATCCAGTCCACCAGGGCTGGGGCCGCGCTCGAGCCGTCCAATCCCTGTTTATCCAACAGACGCGCCAGCGCCTGAGCCAGAGCTTCTTGCTCCTCGCTGGGAACGAACACTCCGCCCGCAGGAAGGGCCGCTGGAACCAGAGCGTTGACAGGGAAACGGCGCTCTTCGTCCTCGACTTCCAGACGAAGGTCGCGGCCCTCCCAGGTCATCTCCATCGGGCCGGTCGCCCATAGGTCCTCCGGTCCGTCGACGTCGGCGTCATCGACCCGCAGCAAGGCCAATCCCAATTCGAAGGCCGACCGCGCCACCTGATAGTTGGCCTCACGGCTGTAGGCTACCCGCTGGAACTGCTCGATCTGTCCAGAATCCATAGCAAACGTCGACGCCAGAGTGACGGCAACGATAAGAAGGCCCAGGACCAGAATGACTACCATCGCGCCGCTCCTTCGCCGGGGGTTACGTCAAAGGCGAAACGGTCGTGGGAAGGTTCAGCCCGGTCGATACGCAGTCGAATCAGCCGCGGCGCCACCGTACCCTCCCACTCCTTCTGCCAGACCTCGCCCGTGGTGGAATACTCGAAGGCCAGAAAATCCGTCTTGGCCAGAAGTAGCTCCCAGCGACCTTCTTCAAACTCGTCGAGACTTCGCATCTCTTGCCGGCGAAACGGGAACTCTCGGTAGAACAGACCTAACTGCTCCCCCTCCTCGGGGTGTTTCGGATCGACGTAGGTCTCGATCTTGTAGCCGACCTCGACCACGCCAGGGAACTTTCGGCCCCGACCGGTCAAGAAGCGAATCGTATCGCGCCCCTTGACGTTCCCTCGAAGACCCAGCATCCCCACAGCCGAGGCGGGGTAGTGCAACGAGCGCAACTGATAGCGTAGCACCTCGATATCGCGCAAAAAGGCGTGGCGCTGTTCAGCCACCTCCCGGCCGACGCGCACGTAGCGGGCCACCTGGACTAGAACGGTGGTCACCATCCCGAACATCATGGCGACCAGAGCCAGGGTCAGCATCATCTCTACCAGGGTGAAGGCTCGCGACCGTGAGGTGGGGCGACTCTGCCGCAAAAGGCGTTTCACTCCCTTTGAACCCTGAGGCGATAGGCCGAGAGCCGCAGGCTCATCTTGTTGGGACCCTGCAGGGCCGCCGTTACCTGTTGCACACGAGGATCAGCGGTCACCGGGTTGCTTTCCAGGCTGTAGATGAAGCGAGCCATGACCTCGGTGGCTTCCTCACCCCCCTCATCGTCCTGGAAATCCGACGAGATCTCGGCCTCGGTCACGTCTTCTTCGACCAGGCCTTTGGCCAGATTCGCTTCCAGCACCTGAGAGGAGTAGAGCAGCATCTGATGACGATTGAGGCTGTTGGCGACCAGCGACATCTGCAGCCCCACGCTATGGAGGATAACGCCGAACCCCAGCGCGGCCATGGCAAGCGCGATCAGCACTTCGACCAGGGTAAATCCCTGGCCTCGGCTCTTCGGCTCTTTTGTGCGGTCCCCCGTCATCAACCTTAACATGTCCCAACCCAACAGATGTAAACCCGCCGCGCCCAGATCGCAACACGGCTGTCCGACAACAACTCGAATTGTCACCGAGGGTTTCTTGCCGGAACAGTTCGTCCGAGTTTGCAAAGGGACTGCTGGAGGAAGGAAATCTCTGGAAAGGAAAAGTCCCCCCCTATGCGCAGACTGCAAGCCCTCGGATTTCTGTGTTTTCTCCTCTTTCCGGGACTGGCCATGGCCCAGTCCCCGAGCGGGGAGAGCTCAGCCGATCTGACCCATCGTCAACGCCTGGCCGCCGCGGACGCCCGTTTCGCCGCGACCTGGATCGCCGGCTCCTATGATGTTCCCGACCGGGTCGTCGAAGAGATGCTCTTCGCCGGATACTCCTACGCCGAGACGCTGATCGCCATGGCCTACATGGGCGAGGGGCTTTCCCTCAACGAAGTGCTCGAGCAGCGTCGTTTGCGCGGCGGCGCTCGCTGGACCGAGATCGCTCAGACCCTGGGCCTGGACACCGCTCGCCTGCCCCAGCCGATCGCTCAGCTGCTGTGGTTTGGCCGCAACACGGCCAAGCCGCCCGTGCTGCACTATCTGCCGGACCCCCACCCTGGGATCCTCCGCGAACTGGTCATCCCCGCCTTTGAACCGACCGTTCCCGACCCGGAAGCGCAGCGTCGTTTTCGTCTGAACAAAAAAGAGGTCGAGAACATTCGCAAGGTGCTCGACGACCCCCTGGGTGTGCCGGAAGCCGACCTGCGTCTGCCGGCCGGCCGCGGACTCGAGACGGGCGACTGGGTGATGGCCGGCGCCATCGCCTACTTCAAGCCGTTCCCGATGGAAAGCTTGCTGGCCGCCCGAGTGGGCGAAGACCTGCCCTGGAACGAAGTCACCATGGCCTTCGGCCTGCGCCCCGACGTGCTGACCCAGGGCCCGCTGTCGGGCATCTATCCGGTCGTTTCCGGAAGCTCTCCCAACACCATCCTGATCGCCCGCAAGCGGGAAACCTATCCCGACAAGGTGCCGCTGCACTTTGACCTCGAGCGCATCACCCCCGGAGAGAAGCGAGCTCTCGAGCCGCTGATGTTCCACTACTACAACGCCAGCAAAGAAGAAGTGCTGCTGCTCTCCGAGCGCAACCTCGAACTGACCGAGCGCGCCCTGGCTCTGGCTCTGACTCGGATGACCCAGCTAGACCTGGCCACCATCCTGCTCGACTACTCCCAGCTAAGAAGCTGGCCGGCCATCGTGACCAAGTACGCGGTCGACCTGACCGGACACCCCGAACTTCGCGCCGCCATGGAGCTGCGCTCGTGACCAGCCTCCCGGAACCCGCCAGTCGAGCCCTGGGTTGGTTCCTGCTGGTGGGCCTCGCCTTCTATTCGGCCGATGCCACCTCGGCTCTGATCGAAAACCGCCTGCGGGTCGAGCCCAAAGCGATCCCCGCGGCAGCGCCGGTAGCGGCCGCTCAACCGAACGCCCCCGCTCAGGCCGTACCGCAAGGGATGGTCGAACTGCTGGCAACCACCCAGCCCGACACACCGGCTCCGGTGGCCGGGGCGACACCTGGCGGTCCGAAGACCGCCGCCGCCCCCGTCCCGACCGGCCCGCCCAGCAGCCTGAAGCTACGCGGCACCATGGCCGGAGTGGGCGGCTCGGGCCTGGCCATGATCGACCTGAACGGCGAGACCACCGTGGTCGGCGTCGGCGAGGAGATCGCGGGCATGGTACTGACCGAGGTCGGCGCCTATTCAGCCCGACTGGAAGGCGGCGGACGGACTCAGGTCCTGGAGATGGACGTGGCTACCGAACTGCCCGCCGCCGTGGCGCCCGTCGTGGCGAACGTCGACCAGCCGATCTTGCCCTCGCCCTCCCCCACCCCCGATCCCAACGCATCCCCCGACCCCAACGCCACCCCGGTTGCCGAAGGGACCCCCGGTGATGCCGGTGCCATCCTTACCCAGCGCGAGTTGCGCAACATTCTCGACAACCCCGGCCAGTTCGCGGGCAAAGGCTTCCGCATGAAGCCCGTTCTGCGCGAGGGAGAGATCGTCGGCATGCGCGTCACCATGAAGGACGGCAGCCACCCTCTCGCTCGACTGGGCGTCCAGGACGGCGACATCGTGCGCTCGCTGAACGGCCAGGAACTCAACGGCCCGGAAGCGCTCTCTTCCATCTATCGCGTGCTCCGCAACACCTCGAGCCTGAAGTTCGATGTCGAGCGGAACGGCTCGCCTCAGACGATCGACGTCTCCCTCTCGGAGTAGCCGAAACCCGAGCGAGCAAATTCGGTTAGTGGCTGGGTGCGTACCCTCCCCGAACCCGTCTCGGAAGCTTCCCGCTGGCTGCTGGTCTGCGGCCTCGCCTTTTTTCTGGCCGATGCGGCCAGTGCGACCATAGAGCAACGTCTGGCCATGGCCCCCGCGCCGCTGGGGAAAGTGACCCTACCCGCCCCCACGACAGGCGCTCAAGCCCCTTCCGAGTTGGTCAAGCTGCTCTCCGTGACCGAGCCGGCAGCCGTCGCCTCCAGCGGCCCCAGCGTCCAACCCCGTCAGGAAAGCTCGAAACCGGCCGAAGGACAGCTCTCGGTAACTCTCGTGGGATGTATGGCTGGAGGTGGAGGTGGAGGCAGCGGCCTCGCCATGCTGACGATGGGAGGGGACAGCCTGGCCGTGTCGCCGGGCGAGCCCGTGGCCGACTGGACGGTCCTTGCCGTCTACCCGACCAGCGTAGCGCTCGAGCGCAACGGGAAGCAGGAGACTCTTCAGCTTAACGAGCCGGCCCAACTGGCCACCGCCAGCACCGTCTCCTCTACGGCTCCGGCTACCAGCTCCGCTGTGGCCCAGCCCGCGACGGCGCCAGCAACGCCTCCCCAGGCCGACCCGACGCCGTCGGGGCCGGTCGAGCCGCTGACCTCGCGCAAAGAACTCCTCTCCATCCTCGATAACGACATGGCCAAAATCACCCGGCAAGGTCGAGTCAAATCGGTGGTTCGGGACGGCGAAGTGTTCGGGATGGAACTCGGCATCAAAGACCCCAACTTCCCTCTGGCTCGGCTGGGCCTGCTTTCCGGCGACATCGTCACTTCGCTCAACGGGGTCGAAGTGCGAGGCCCTCAGGATATGGGAAAGCTGCTGGGAACTCTTAGAAATTCGAACACGCTGAAATTCGAACTCGAGCGCCAGGGACAGAAGACCACCCACACGGTGGAACTCGAAGACTAATCGGGAGCCAGCGGCGCGCCAAGCGAGCCGCTGAACACTTCGACCTTTTCGATCCTCTTGCGCCACGCTTGCAGGCTACGTCCGCGCCAGCCCACTTCCAGCCCCTCGGCGCCGTCGAGTTCGGATTCCAGCGCGCGATAACACGCCTCCCCCATCAGCACCTCGCCGTTCCCCGCCGCTGCCGCCAGCGCCCGAGCTCGTTCCACCGGAGCTCCGTAGACGTCAAACTCGCGACGTTCGAGCGGGCCGAAGGTGCCCTTGCAGGCCTCTCCCACCGCCAGCCCAACGGCCAGTCCCAGACGGGACTCTTCGGTCAAGATCTGATGCTTCTCGTCGAGCATGTGAAACAGCTTTTCGGCCGTCTCGTAAGCGCGCTTGGGATCGGTACTCTCTTGCAAGCCAAACAGCACCTGGATCGAGCCGCCGCCGAAACGACCCAGCACGGCGTCCGGCCCCAGAACATCGCTCTCTAGCACCTGCATCAGATCGTTGACCGTGGTCTGGAACTCGGACACGGAAAGACCGTAGTACTTTTCCAGTTCGCGGACCTCGATCTGAAGCACGGTCAAGATCACCCGCTCGGCTTCCAGGAAGCCGTCGGTGCGGGCCTGGCTGGCGCTGTGCAGCAAGCGCCCCCACTCGACCCGGTCCAGCGTCTTGATGACCGCCAGCGCCTTCTGCTCCAGGTCGTGGATGCGCAGGTCGCGGGCCTCGCGAACCGTCTGCTTCAAGCCTTGTAGCGCCTGCTCGTTATCGCCGAGTTGGCGCACGGCCAGGGCTAGCTCCAAACGGCAGGTGACGGTATAAAACCCGGGCTCGGCGCTGAAAATGCGCAAGCTGCGCTCGAGCAGCGCTTTGGCCTTGTGGGCGTCGCCTTCGTGGCGGAACACCAGCCCTTCGAGCATCGCGTGAATGGTCTGCTCTTGCTCGATACGCAGCCGGTTCACCAGGTCGCGCAGCATGTCCACCGCGCGGCGGGCCTTTTCGACCTTATCCTGCTCTAGAAACGCGTACACGATCTGGCCCAGCGTGCGGGCGATGCTGCGCTGGTCGGCCAGCCGACGGAACGCTTCAAAGGCTTCCTGCAGGCAGCCTTCGGCCCGCATATAGTTGCCCAGCAGTCGCTGAATCCGGCCCACGTTCAGCAAGGCGTGGGCGCGAGCCCGCTCGGTGCCCTGCAGACTGACGATCTGCAGGTCGCGCTCGTAGAACTCGGCCGCCTTCTCGTAGCGCCCTTCGGCCAGCATGATGTCGCCGATACGAGCGTTGATCTCGGCCTCTTCGGCGGGATAGCGACCCTGACCGCACTGGATCTTGGCCTCTTCAAAGTACAGCAGCGCCTGCCGGTACTGGCCCAGAGCGTAAGAAGTGCGACCCAGCGAGATACAGGTGCGCAGCACGCCGACGGACGAATCGGCCTCCTGAAACACCTCGCGAGCCTGCTTGAGCACCTCGATGGCTTCGGCGTGGCGCCCTACCGAGTCGGCCAGCGCCCCGCGCCCGCGCAAAGTGGCGGCCAGCGCCAGCCGAAATCCGATGTGCGTCGCCAGCGTTTCGGCCTGACGATAGGCCTTTTCACCCTCTTCGAGTTGACCGCTGCGATAGGCCAGGTTCCCCTGCTCGTTGCAAACTTCGACAGTGATGGCGATATCTTCGACCTGGGCCGGTCCAACGCGCAGCGCCACGACGGACTCTTCGAAGGTCTCGCGGGCTTCGTCCAGCTTCCCCTGAGCCGAGAGAATCTTCCCCTGGCAGGCCAATTTCAGCGCTGTGGCGCGGGACGTGAAGCGTTCGTCGATCTCGGGAAGGACCAGCCGCTCCAGCCCGGCGTTGGCCTTGTCGTACTCGCGGAGAGCTAGCTGCAGCCGAATCTCCAGGAAGCTGGCCAGCGTCTCATAGAGCGGAAACTGTCCTCGCGAGCGAGCCCTGAGATGGCCCAAAGTGTGCATCGTGCCCTTGATGTTGTGCATCTGCAGGCGGGTCCCGGCCAGCCAGACCAGGGCCGAGATCACCGCCTCTTCCGGGAGATCTCGCCGGTTCGCCTCGCGGGAGAAGCGACGCTGCGCCAGCTCCAGGGTACGAAGCTCGGGGTCGTCGCCGTCTAGCAGATGGCCCACCACGGCGAGAAAGGGGCGAGAGGTCAGGCTATGCACGATCCCTCATGTTCTTGGGCCTCTCGTTGTCCCCTGGTGAAAACACCGGAAATAGGGGCCTCTTGCCCATGTTCATTTTTTGGCAATAGTTCTTTTACCAGACGGACACATTAGAACACTTTCCGGTTAACAAACGCCAGTTACCATACGAGCAGAAGCCAGGGCGCTTCTCTCACACACATCACGGAGGAACACCTCTATGAACTACGACCTGACCCCTGTTATCACCAGACTGACCCCCTTCAGCGGCGGAGGCGGCGCGCTCGCCTCGGTCGACGTCAACTTCGGCCCGATTATGATTCGGGCCCGACTCTGCAACAGCCAGAAAGGCTTGTTTCTGTCCTGGCCCCAACGTAAGGGCGAGAACATCGACAAGTACTTCGACCAGGTAGCTATCGCCGACCCGTCTCTGAAGATGAAGGCCCAGAAACTGGTGATCGAACAGTACCAGGAGCTCTCTGAAGGCGAGCTTCTGAACGTCTAGATAAGCGCCATCCGATAACCTCCCGCCTTTTCGCGGGCTAAACCCCGAAGGCGCGGTCGCTCAGGC
>JAEXNA010000145.1 GCA_023447635.1 Vulcanimicrobiota bacterium
ACCTGAGCCACCGTCATATCTAAGCCTTGCCCGCTCCCTGGAACTTCTCGAGCTCCTTGGCGATGGTGCCAAGCAGAGAGGTGTAAGAGTCAGAGAACTTCTTCACGCCGTCTTCCACGAGAAGAACGTTGGTGATTTCGTTCATGTCGACTCCCAGCGCATCGAGCTGAGCCAGTTCAGCCTTCGCCTTCTCCAGGTTGGCCGGGTTCAGGGTCACGGCCGACTTGCCGTGGTCCAGCGCCGCCTCGAGGGTGTTCTCAGGAAGCGTGTTCACGCAGTGCGGACCGATCAGCTCGTCGACGTAAAGGGTGTCCGGGTAATCCGGATTCTTGGTCGAGGTCGAGGCCCACAGGGGGCGCTGGATCTGAGCTCCCTTGTCGCGCAGCTTGGCGAAGCGCTCGGAATTCAACAGCGTCTCTTCAAAGGCGCCGTAAGCGATACGGGCATTGGCGACGGCGGCCTTCCCTAGCAGCGCTTTGGCTTCGGGGGTGCCGATCTTTTCCAGTCGCTTGTCGGCCTCGCCGTCGACGCGAGAGATGAAGAAGGAGGCCACCGAGGCGATCCCTTCCAGACTCTTGCCTTCGGCGGCTCGCCGCTCGAGCCCCTCGAGGAACTTCTCCATCACTTCCTGATAGCGCTCGACCGAGAACAGCAGGGTCACGTTGACGTTGTAGCCAGCAGCCAACATCTCGGCGATGACGGGCAACCCTTCGGGCGTTCCGGGAACCTTGAGCATCAGATTGGGGCGGTCGACCCGCTTCCAGATCTCGTGCCCCTGTTCGATAGAAGCGGCCGTGTCGTTAGCTTTGGTGGGGTCGAGCTCGAGAGAGACGTAGCCGTCTTCCTTGTTGGTCTCTCCATACAGAGGGGCGAACAGGTCGCAAGCGCGCTGCACGTCCTCGATCATCAGCTCCCAACAGGCTTCCTCTTTCGAGAGGCCGCGTTCGGCGGCGGATTTCAGCCCGGCGTCGTAGGCGTTGCCCGATCCGGCCGCCTTCTCGAAGATGGTCGGGTTCGAGGTCTGCCCGCGCAGCCCCCAACGGTCGACTTTGTCCTTGAGCCAGCCCGAGTCGATCATCTCCCGAGAGAGAGAGTCGAGCCACATCGAGACGCCGGCGGCGTGAATCTCGTCAGCTTTTGCGTTTGCCATGAAAGTACTCCTTATTGTTAGGTCGGTAAGCGTTTACAGAAGCGCCTTGAACTTTTCGGCCAGAGACGGGCCGGTGAAGCCGAACTTCTCCATGTTCGTGTCCCAGGGAGCCGAGGCGCCGAAGCGGTCGATCCCGTGAGCCGCGCCGTCTTCGGTGATGTAACGATCCCAACCGAAGGTCGCTGCGGCCTCGACCGAGAGCCGACGTCGGACGGTGGGAGGGAAGACCTGGTCGCGGTAGGCGCGGTCCTGCTTGCCGAACAGCCCCCAGGACGGCATGGAGACCACCCGTACGCTGAGGCCTTCTTTCTCGAGAAGCGCCTGAGCATCAAGGGTCGGGTGAACCTCGTAGCCCGAAGCGATCAGGATCCCGTCGAGCTTCTCCGGATTCTGCCCCTCACTCAGAACGTAAGCGCCTTTGGCGACGCCTTCAGGCGAGCCGTACTTGCCGCCGGGCGCCAGAGTCGGACAGTCCTGTCGGCTGAGCACCAGGAGAACCGGACCGCCCTTATGGGTAATCGCAGCCTTCCACGCCTCGCGGGTCTCGTGCGCGTCGCAGGGACGGATTTCGGTCATGTTGGGCATAGCGCGAAGGGACGGGAGGTGTTCGATGGCCTGATGGGTCGGGCCGTCTTCGCCCAGTCCGATGCTATCGTGGGTCAACACGAAGATGCTGCGGATGTGAGAAATCGCGGCGATACGGAGACTGGGGCGCATGTAGTCGGTGAAGACGAAGAAGGTCGCTCCGAACGGGATGACCCCGCCGTGCAGCTCCATCCCGTTGACCATCGCGGCCATTCCGTGCTCGCGGATGCCGTAGTGCATGTTGCGGCCGGTCGGCTCTTCCTTGGATTGAGAAGTAGCGACTTTCATCAGTGTCTTGGTGGACTCGGCAAGGTCAGCGGAACCGCCGATCAGGTTGGGCAGATTCTTGGCCAGCGCTTGCAGCACATCGCCGGACGACACACGCGTCGCCATGGCTTTGCCGCTCTCGAACTGCGGCAGGTCCTTGTCCCAGCCTTCGGGCAGTTCACCGGACAGCCACTGCTTGTACTGGGCAGCCAGTTCCGGATGAGCCTTCTCGTAGCTGGCCATCAGGTCGTTCCAGGCCTGCTGAGCCTCGGCGCCACGCTGCTTGACCTCGTTCCGCAAGCTCTCGGTCTCGGCCGGAATGTAGAAGGTCTGGTCGGTGGGCAGTCCGAGCCGCTCCTTGGTCAAGGCGATCTCGTCCTTGCCCAGGGGAGAGCCGTGAGCCTTGGAGGTGTTGATCATATTGGGCGAAGGATAAGCGATCTGGGTGCGGCAGGAGATCAGCGAAGGCCGAGGGTCTTTCTTGGCGGCTTCGATCGCCTTCTCCAGCGCGTCGAGATCGTTGATCTGGTCCTGGTCCAGGCGCTGGACGTGCCAGCCCAGAGCCTCGAACTTGGCATCCACGTTCTCGGTGAAGGCCAGATCCGTGTCGCCCTCGATGGTGATGTGGTTGTCGTCCCAGAAAGCGATCAGCTTGCCCAGGCCCAGGTGACCGGCCAGCGAGCCAGCTTCGCTGGAGATCCCTTCCATCAAGTCGCCATCAGAGGCCACGACATAAGTGTAGTGGTCCACGACCTCGAAGCCGTCACGGTTGAAGGTGCTGGCCAGGAAACGTTCGGCCAACGCCATGCCGACGGCGGTTCCGAAACCCTGGCCGAGCGGGCCGGTGGTGGTTTCGATTCCGGGCGTCCAGCCGAATTCGGGATGGCCCGGAGTCGGGCTGTCCCACTGGCGGAAATTGATCAGATCGTCGCGGCTGACCGCGTAGCCCGTCAGATGCAACAGGCTGTACTGCAGGATACAAGCGTGACCGCAAGAGAGAACGAAACGGTCGCGGTCCGGCCACTTGGGGTCGACCGGATTGTGCTTCATAGCCCGCCCGTACAGGGCCCAACCGATCGGGGCGCAGGCCATAGCCGTTCCGGGATGGCCGCTGTTGGCTTGCTGAGGGCCGTCCATGGCCAGCCCTCGGATAGTATTGACGAGCAGCTGCTCCTGCTCTCCAACCACGAGTGTTTGTGTCATTCTCTCGGTCCTTTCGTGTGGTCGGGCCGCCTTTGGGAAGCGGCCTCGCTTGAAAATCTTTTATCTCCGGCGCCCGCTTCAACCAGGAGCCGGAAGCCGCCTGCTAGGGGCCTACCCTCAGCTTACTCGGGTAGGTACTGGAAATGCAGGATCGCAGTATCATCCGTATAGATGCCACCGGTGAAGGTCAGGACGTCGCGCTCCAGGCGATCGACGAGTTGTCGACCGCTGGCGTTGGCCGGCAAGGAGGCCAGCAGATCGGCCACCCGTTCGACTCCGTACAGCTCGCCAGCCGGCGAGCGCGCTTCGGACACTCCGTCCGTGAACAGGACCACCCGGTCCCCCGGCTGTAGCTGCATCTGCCGCCTCTCGAACACGTAAGGGTCGAGGACACCGACCGGCGGGTCGCATTCGGAGAAAAGCTGAGGCGCCTGATCGCCACGCAGCAGGTAGCCGCCCTGCTGGCCGGCCGAGCAGTAGCTCAGCGTTCCGGACTGCTCATCGAAGATGGCATAAAAGATGGTCAGGAACCACCCCTTTTTGCCGTCCCACAGCTTGGCCAGCCGACGGTTAAGTCGACCGCACACCTCGGCCGGATCGACACTGCGTTTCCCCCATTCATAGACGAAGCTCATCACCATCGACATCAAGAGGGAAGCGCTGATCCCTTTGCCCATGACGTCACCCAAACAGAAGGTGACCATTTTCTTATCGAAGGGACGAAAGTAGAAGAAGTCTCCCCCAACCGCGGAACACTGGTGAATACTGCCTTCGATAGCCACTCGACCGAGCGCGTAGCTCTGGTTGATCAGCGACGACTGTAGCGCCTTAGCCAGATCCAGGTCTTCCTCGGTACGCCGCTGGATGGTGGACAGGGCCACCCACTTCTCGAGCGTGATGGAGACAAAAGCGCCGATGACCGCCAACTCCAGGCCTTGCAAGAAGATCTCTACCAGCAGCCGGTTCGAAGGCCAGGCCAGCTGCCCCCACCCGATCTCGGTCTGCCATGAGGTAAAGAAGTCGCAGAGGACGGCAAAATCGACCACGAGCAGGGCGTGATGCCTGAAAAAGAAGCAGCCTACCACCACCGGAATCATAAACAGGTCGATGGTCGCGAACGGCCCACCGCTGACGGCTTTGATCGCGGCGGCCAGCAGGCACATGAGCACTACGCCAGCGGCCACGACCGCCGTCGATATCGGGCCCGAAGCGGTCTGACGCTGCAGCAAAAAGCGTTCGATACGATGGTCGACCAGTTCGACCAACCACCTCAGGGCTCGCGGCATGGCGGGTAGCGTTTGTCGGGCGGACGAGGTTTCCTACGGGAGGGAGCCGCTGGAGAAAAGGGAGTTTGCGATCCCCGCAGATAACAACTCTCCTGTGTCGCGTCTTGCCCTCCCCCTCTCTTTGGCTGCCAACGTCGCCCTGCTGGGAGCGCTGGCCTATCTCTGTATCAAGAACCCCCCGGTGGCCACCATTACGACTCCGACCGGGCAAAAGCGGGTCATCCTGGCCGAAACCGTCAACAGCGAACTGGCCAAACGTCACGGCGAAGAGGTCTCTGGCGACCTGATCGGGCGAGAACTCGTCGCCCTGGCCGCCGAAGAGTCCCGCCTTTCCCTCGACCCCAACGAACTGGATGCTCGCTGGGGGGAATGGCTCGAGGAACCCGGCACCCGGGCCCGCATCGCCGCTGGGGAGGTGACCGAAGCAGAGCTGCGGGAGCGGCTGACTACCCTGGTCCTGCTCGACCAACTTACCTGGAACGGTCTGACTCCACCCGAACAGGAGGGGATGCTGCGCCAGGCGTTCGAGTCCAACGGGCGCGACTTCGAGCAGCTTCACCTTCGCCATATCGTGGTCGAGAGCAAGAAAGACGCCGACGACGTCACCCAGCGCCTGGTGGCCGGAGTCGACTTCGGGCAGCTGGCCCAACGGTTCTCCCTCGACCCGCTGACCCGGGACCAGGGCGGCGACCTGGGCTGGAAAAACCGGCGAGATCTGAGCGAGGACTTGCGCGCCTTTGTCTTTCTGCTGCCCCTGGGAGCCGCCAGCCCCCCTATCGCCTCTCCTGGAGGCTGGCACATCTTCCTGGTCGAGGAACGCCGCGACACTTTCGAAGACTGTAAAGAGCAGGTTCGCCGGGAGCTTCTCAAGCGGATGCGTCCCGAAACTCTCGAAGAGCTTCGAGAGCGCTTCAAAGTGCACCGTAGCGAAGGAGGCGACCTGCTGGTAAAGCTCCGTCGACCCGGCTTATGGGAGGGCTTTGAGGAAAAGCCGTTCGAGCAGCCGGCCCGCGGCCGTCGAACTGACTCTTCCTTGAATGGCCTTCAGAAAAATTCGCCTTCGCCCTCTCCTGCCGAGGGGCCAGGCCAGAAGGCGACCCCTAGCGCTAGTGCGACTCCGCCCTCGGCCCAGAGCGAGAACACTCCGTCCGTGAGTTCCTCGCCAACGCCTTGACACGACCGGCCCGAGCGCTTAGTATTCCGCAGATAAAACCCGGATGTCCGCCATCCGGGTCACTAACTTTTGAAGGAGTGCCCGATGTCTCACATTAACCTCGTCGCTCAGCCTCGTGAGGGCGCAGGAAAGGGCGTGGCTCGCAAGCTGCGCGCCAAGGGCCAGATTCCCGGCGTCCTCTACGGACGCGACGCCAGTCCCACCCTTTTCTCCGTAGATGAAAAAGCCGCCGCCGCCCTGATGCGGGAGCACGGCTTGAACCCGATCATCGACCTCGAAATCGACGGCAAGAAGCAAACCTGCATGATCGCCGACTATCAGAAAGATGTGTTCCAGCAGTTCGTGACTCACATCGACCTGAAACTGGTCGACCTCGATCGCAAGGTCATCGCCAAGGTTCCGATCCAGCTGACCGGAGAAGCCGATGTTCGCGCCCGCGGTGGTATCGCTCAGCTTTACCTGCAGACCCTGACCGTGCGCATCCTGCCCTCCGACATCCCCAAGGTGTTCAAGGTCGACGTTTCTCACCTGCACCCCGGTCAGAGCATGAAGCTCGACACCGTGGCGCTCCCCGAGAACTTCGAAGCTCTGACGCCCTCGTACACCACCGTGGTGAACGTGCTGGCTCCTCGCTCGATGGCTGCCTCTCGCGGCAAAGGCTAATAGCCTCTCCTTCTGGCGTCGTAGGCAGCCTTGCGTTTCGTCGTCGGACTGGGGAACCCGGGCCCAAAGTATGTGGACACGCGCCACAACTTTGGGTTCTTCTGTTTAGAGCGGCTTTCCGAGCAGTTCCGTCAAGCGCCTGAGTGGCGACTGGCGGAGGAGCGCTCGAAGTCCGGGCTAGCCCAATGGGAACATTGGGTTGGTCCGGACGGGCTCGAGGCCGCGCTGCTCTGGCCCTTGACCTACATGAACCTCTCTGGCCAGGCGGTTGATTTCCTATCTAACCGACTTGGCGCCCCGGCGGCTGAAGAGATTCTGGTTGTAGTCGACGACATGAGCCTACCGCTGGGCCAGATGCGTCTGCGCAAGAAGGGCTCTTCGGGCGGGCATAACGGCCTCAAGAGCATCCAGGCCCATCTTGGCCATCCGGACTATCCTCGTCTCCGACTGGGGATCGGACAGCCGCCCCCGGGGGCTGAAGTGATCGCGTTCGTCCTGGAGCCTTTCTCAGAAGAAGAGGGTCCGGGCGTCGAAGCTGTCACGGAGGCTTCCGCTCAGGCCGCGAGAGAATGGGTCGGTGGGGTTTCCTTCGAGCCCCTGGTGGGGAAAGTCAACGGTTGGCGCTGGGAAGGCGAAACGCCCCAGCCCACTTGAAGAGGTGAATCGGTGATCGAGATCGGCATCCAGACCTGGGTTATTTTCAACGGCATCGTCCTGCTGCTGTTGCTGTTGGACCTGGGGATTTTTCACCGCCAGGCGGAAAAGGTCTCCGTTCGCCAAGCGCTCATGTGGAGCGCCTTCTGGGTAGCTCTCTCCCTGGGCTTCAACGGCTGGGTCTATCAGACGTTCGGCCAGGAAAAGGGGTTGGAGTTCCTGGCCGGCTACATCCTGGAGAAATCCCTCTCGGTTGATAACCTCTTTGTCTTTTTGCTGATCTTCAGCTATTTCAAGGTGCCAGCTGAACTCCAGCATCGGGTGCTCTTCTTCGGAATCCTCGGCGCTCTGGTGCTTCGCGGCGTGTTTATCTATCTGGGGGTCACTCTGGTTCACCAGTTCTCCTGGATCTTGTATCTGTTCGGCGCCTTCCTGGTCTACAGCGGGTTCAAACTGCTGGGCGGCGGCGATGACGACGATGATGCCAACCCCGAGAATGTTCTCGTTCGTGCGGTGCGCAAACGACTGAAAATGACGGACGGGTTCCGCGACCAGAAGTTCTTCGTTGTCGAAGACGGCGTCAGAAAAGCCACCCCGCTGCTGCTCGTTCTCATCGCGGTCGAAACCTCGGACGTTCTGTTCGCGGTCGACTCTATCCCCGCCGTCTTTGGTGTCACCAAAGATCCTTTCATCGTCTACACTTCCAACGTCATGGCGATCCTGGGGCTGCGAGCGCTGTACTTTGCTCTGGCCGGCCTGATCGAATATTTCCACTACCTCAACTATGGACTGGCAGCCATCCTGATCTTCATCGGCGCCAAGATGTTGGGAGAAAAGTACCTTCACCTGCCCATCTCGGTGGAGCTCGGGATCATCGCCGCCCTGCTCGGCGCCTCCGTCGTGGCCTCGCTGCTGTTCCCCAAGCCGGCCGAGGATGGCGAGTCCGACGATACCGCTCCGGCCCTCGATACGCAGGACGACCAGGCGTGAAGAGTCGCTTCTGGCTTCTGGCGTTCTTGCTCCTGTTCGGGGCGCCCGCCGTCGCGCGTAACCCCTGGTACTTCCCTCAGGCCTCGAGCCATAGCTACACCAACCCCTTCTTGACTCCCGACCGGGCCTATCAGGGCTGGCAGTCTCGCTGGGAGGGACAACTGGTGCTCTGGCAAGGGACGGCCAGCGGAGTCAAGCGTAATCCTCCTCAGAGCTTGACGCTCAAGGTGGACGGCCGCTCGGTGCCTGTTCGCTTCTCCCGCACGGTCAAGAATCTGCAGGTCGACCGAGAGGGTGCGACGCTGGCGATCAAAGGTCACCTTCGTCAGGACGCCAATGGGATCTATCTCGAAGGTCGCTCGGTCATCCCCTGGGGTCCGGCCGGCGGATTTCAACCGGGAACCCCGCTGATCGAGCAGTGGGTGGCGTTCTCTCGTCCCGAACTTTCGCTGGCCACCCGAAGGACCATCGCCGAGGCGATCAGCCGAGAAGCCAAAACGGCAGGGCTAGATCCCCTGTTTCTTACCGCTCTCATTCAGGTCGAGTCGGGCTTTGATCCGAAGGCCGTTTCGGTTAGCGGAGCCCAGGGTCTGGGACAGTTGATGCCCGAGACCGCTCGCGGACTGGGCGTCGACCCAACCGACCTGCGGAGCAACGTTCGCGGTTGTGCCCGAATGATCGGCGGCTTGGTACAGCGCTACGCCCATCGCGCCGACGGCAAAGCGCTCGCCCTGGCCAGCTATAACGCTGGACCGACTCTGGTGGCCCAGACGCTGCGCGTGCCGCCCTACGAGCAGACGGTCAACTACGTCTACTTTATCGGCTCCTTGCACCGCGAACTGCAGCGGCAGCAGCAGCGGCTCAACAAACGCTAGGAGCGCTACCCGGAAGCCCCTTTGGGAGCGCTACCCGTTGGGTCGCTTGTTCAGATACAGGGACAGCGCCAGGTAGTAAATCGGGTAGAGTAACGAGGCAGGCAGCCACCACTCAGGAAGCCTTTGCGGACAGAGGACCAGCGCCAACGTTTGCAGTGTCCAGACCAGCCCAAAAACCACGGTAGGGATGCGAAACGGCTTGGTTTTGCTGGGGTAGATGAAGCGGATCGGGGCAAACACCAGGGCCGCCAGAGTCAGCACGAGCAGACTGTTAGCCCAGACCGGCCAGCCCAGGAAATAGACGTAGAGTCCGACCAGGTTCCAGTACGAAGGAAAGCCCAGGAAGTAGTCGTCGTCCGTCTTGGCGCCAACATTGGCAAAGCCAAAAGCCGAGGCCAGGATCGGAGGAGCCCAGACCAGCACGTTGTCCGGCAGCATCCCCAGCAGCACCATAGCCAGGATCGGCACGGCCACGTAGGTAAAGTAGTCGACCACATCGTCAAGCCGACGCCCGTCGATCTGCGGTAACCGTTCCCAGACCTTCAGCTTCCGAGCCAGCGTTCCGTCGGTTCCGTCGATGAAAATGGTCAAGAACATGAGCTGGAAAGCAAGCAGCGCCTGGCCCTGAACGGCGGCCTTCAGCGCCATCAGGCCGACCACGGCCCCGCTCGCTGTGTACAGGTGCAAGGCCCAACTGTAGCGTCGCAGGCGCGCATCGCGCCGCTCGTCCGTCAGGGAGAAATCATCCATGGCTAAAGGCTCCTTTTGCGCCGGCGTACCAGCACTCGCTCGACGTCATCAGGGGTCAACCCAGACAGGTTGGCCAGCTCCCGCAGGTGATCGGGAGAGGGCCGACTCGAGACATCGAGGCTCTGCTCGACCAAGAACTCTCCCGCCGCGCGACGCAGTTCGGCGGCTTGACGGGCCTCCAGGGCAAGGTCCTGCTCCAGCTCGGCCAAATATTGCAGCTCCTGCTGCGAGCGGACCCGGTCGACCAGGGTCAGCGCAGCGGCCAGCAGATACACCGTGGGAGCGGCCTCTGGCCGTAGCTCGGAAAGTTCGACCCGACTGGGTGGACCGGAACCGTCTCCGGCCGGCCCTGCGACGTGCTGGGCTAGAAACTGAAGCTCCTTCGCGTCCGCGCCATCGACCCCGGCCATATGGTGCAAGACCCGAGCCAGGACCTCGGCTTCGTAGCGCGTCTCGATAGGAGCACGTCGAAGTTGGCGCTCGAAATCGCTGACGAAATCCGTGACCACCTCTTTGGCCCGCCAGCCCTGCCCATCGTGTTCGAACTGTTCTCGCACGGTGAGGAAAGCGTCGACGGTCGCCTGATCGAGTTCGTCACCGGAGTTGACATGGTCGTCACCGCTGTAGGCCATTCGCCAGGCCGTGCCCTGAACCACATCGCGCATGAACCCGTGAGGCAGCAGGGAGCTTACCTTGTTGGCCACAGCGTAACGAAGCTCGTACCAAAAGCTGCGAGAGGCCGAATCGAGCACGCGGTCTTTGAGGCCGGTGCCCTGTCGAATGTAGGACTCCGCGGCCACGCGGCGTCCCGTCACGGGGCAGGCGAAAAGGCAACGAAGAGAGCCGCGCTCCTTGTCCGCGTGGCGCTCGACGAGCAGCGTAGCAATATCTGTAAAACGAGGTCGGGTTTCCACCTGCGGCTCTTCTGTCGTCAGCCGAGCCGAACCTTCGTAGAATGCAAAAAGCCCACCGGAGTGGGCTCTGGCCTCCACGGCAGGAATCGAACCTGCGACCTTTCGCTTAGGAGGCGAACGCTCTATCCACTGAGCTACGCGGAGATGGGAAAGACCCTATCCGATCGAGGTTCGGGGTGTCAAACGGCCCCCGCCCTGCGGGCGAGCCTTCACGGCTCGACAGGAGCAGCTTCCCCTATCGCTCCCGCCAGAACACCCTTCAGCGGGCCTTCACCTTTCGATCGCTCTCGGCGCGCAGTCCTGCGCGAAGGGTCAGCGCAAGAGCTAGCAGGCGGGCCCGCGAACGGATATCGAGGTCGTCCCAGCATCGTCCTACCAGGCGCTCCAAGGCCGAAGCCGCCGTGACGGAACGCTGGCTGGCGATGCTGGCTTGAAGCTGTTGATACTCCAGCAGATGGTGGCATGGACGCGGAAGAGTTCGCTCGACGATGCCGCTGAGACGGAGGATCAGAGGGATCCTTCCGCTGTCGTTGGGATGAGATATAGCCGAACCATGGCGCATGTCGCAACTGCCTGCACTTTCTTACTCCCGTTCTCAGAATAGAGCTACCGAAGGCGGTCGTGCAGGCCCATGAGATCCTAAGGGGCCCTATCCCAAAGTAGAACCCCACCCCATCCCCTTTCAGGTGAACAAAAGGCTCCTCGACCGTGAAGTCGAGAAGCCTTTTGGAGTTGATGCGGGCTGACCAGGAAAATGCGATCAGGCCTGCAGGGCGGTGATCACCGCCGCGTCGACGATGTCCGCCGCCTTGCAGCCGCGGGACAGATCGTTGGAAGGCTGCTCCAGCCCCTGCAAAATCGGCCCGATGGCCGAGTAGCCGCCCAGCCGCTCGGCCAACTTGTAGCCGATGTTGCCCGATTGCAGGTCGGGGAAGATCAGGACGTTGGCTTTACCGGCGACTTTCGAGCCAGGAGCTTTCTTCTCTCCGATCGACGGAACCAAAGCCGCATCGAGTTGCAGCTCGCCATCGACCATGAGCTCGGGCGCCCGAGCCTTCAAGGTCTCCATAGCCGACGTCACTTTGTCGACCAGCGGATGCTTCGCACTCCCTTTCGTGGAGAAGCTGAGCAAAGCGATCCGAGGCTCGACCTCCAGGAACTGACGACAGCTTTTGGCCGTGGTCATAGCGATCTCGACCAACTGTTCGGCCGTGGGGTCGATCACCACGCCGCAGTCGGCAAACAGCATGGCTCCGTTCTCTCCGAAGGGACTTCCCGAGCGCTCCATCAAGAAGAACGAGGAGACCGTCTTAAGCCCCCGCTGCAGTCCCAGGCAGAGCAAGGCGCCGCGCACCGTATGGGCGGTGGTGTTGGTGGCGCCCGCGACCGTCCCGTCCGCTCGTCCGGCGCGCACCATCATGTTGGCGTAAAAGAGCGGGTCCTTGAGCTGGTCGACCGCCTGGTCCTTGGTCAGACCTTTATGTCGACGAAGCTGGAAGTAGCTCTCGATATACTCTTCGCGATGCGGGTCGTAAGCGGGGTCGACCACAGGGATATCGCCCCAGGCCCAACCGCCCTTTTCGACCCGCGCGGCGATCCTTTTCGGGTCGCCGATCAGCCCTACTTTGACCAGACCGCGCCCGTACAGCAAGGAGGCTGCTTCCAGTGTGCGGTCGTCGTCAGTCTCGGGAAGGTAGATCGTCTTAGGGTTGGCGGCAGCGCGAGCGCGCAGACGCTCGATCACGGTAAAAGTGGCGTTGGACATGCCGCTCCTTTTGCGCCCGCCGAGCGTAACTCCTCGGATTCAGGCAGGTTTTGCCGGGGAGTCCCGAGTAGAGGGCAAAACATTCAAGGAGAATCTCTAGTTTTGCGTACGATTGCGACCCTGAACCAGCGGCTGAGACGGAACCTGTCCGGCCTCACGCTGCTCTTGATGCTCTCGCTCCTGGTGACCGCTTCGCCCAGCCTGGCCCAGTCCGAGGAAGCCGCCCCCCCTTCGGCCCCCACGGCCCCGCCGCCCGAGGCAGAGCCGTCCAAGAGCCCCCCGACGGACACACCCGCAGCCCCAAGCACGGAAGGTGCGGCTCCGACCGATAGCCCCGCCGCCGAGCCCGGCGCCTCTCCCAGCCCGAGCATCGAAGACCTCTATGCCCCCGATCTGCCGCAGAAGACCCCCGACAAGTCCGCTCCCAAAGCCGAGGAGAAGCCGGTCAATAAAGAGCCGATCCTCTACATCTCGGACACCGACAACGGACGTATCGTGGTGATGCAGGGGATCAAAGGTGAAGGCTTTACCAGCCTGGGCCTTCCCGGATACGGCCTCGGCCGTTTCCTACGGCCGGCCCAGATCTGGGTCGACTACGCCGGCCGTTTGTACATCGCCGACAGTGGAAACAACCGCATCGTCCGTATCGACCGGGCTAGCGACGCCGGCTGGTCGGAAGTCGGCTCGTTGTCCGACCCGCACGGAGTAGCCGTCGACGGCAGCGGCGTCTACGTCAGCGACACCCGGGCCAACCGCGTGGTGATGTACAAAGAGATCGTCAACGGGGCCAAGGTCGAGCAAGTTCTGACCCATCCCCAGCTGAAGCGGCCCGGCGAGCTCTGGATCGACAACGAGGGCGCCCTCTATATCTGCTGTGGCGAAGATCCCCCTGGCGGCAAAGTGCTCAAGACCTGGATCGAGAAGGGGCTGGCCGAAAAAGGGGTCCAGAAAGAGACCCGCCGCTGGGCTGTTTTCGAAGGCGAAGGGTTAAGCGGCTCCCGCTTCCTGCCTGCCTCCATCGTTACCGAAAAGGGCTCCCTGCGCATGCTCGACGTCAGCGGTCAACGGCTGCTCAGCATGCAAGACATCGCTGGGAAACGGCTGAAGGAAGAGCGGTTCCGCCTGGATCCGCGGTTCCGACTCTCTCGCCCCAACGGCATGGGCGTCGACGCTACGGGCCGCTTGTTCATCGCTGACAGCGGAAACGACCGAATTCTGGAACTGGCCAAAGACGGCAGCGTGGTTGGCGAATACATCATTCTCGAGGATGATCCCGCGACGATGCTGGCCAACCCGACCTCGATCTTTATCTTCAGCCCGGCCCCGCCGCCGCCGCCTCCCTCCGAAGACGACGAGGAAGGTGGTAAAAAAGGCAAGGGCAAGGGCAAAGCCAAACCCAAAAAGGGCACCGACAGCCTGGAGTTCGATAGTGGATTCTAGCGACTCTCTCTCTCCTGCTGGTACCGCGACGGCGTTACAGCGCGAGGAGAGGGCTCTCAGCCGCCCCGCCTCTCGTCCAAAGCCGCCGAGCTGGAACGATATCGGAGACGGATTCGAAACCATGGGAAAAGTCGGACTGGCGATGGCAGTCGGCTTTTCGGCCGCCAGCCTGTTCTGCCGGCTAGCCCAGCAAGGCAAGGTCCGCATCCCCCCTCTGAACGCTCTGCTCCTGGGCGGCTCCTCGGCGCGACCCGGAGCTTCCGAGCCCACGCCACGCCCCCGCTGACC